>JAITBG010000048.1 GCA_031283725.1 Treponema sp.
GACAATATCTTTCAGCGCCAAAAATGGAACGTCAGCGGTTGTCATAAAATCATTGTTTGTTTTGGGTGGCTCATTACTCCCAAAGTCTTTAAAAAGGAGAAGCGAATTATAGGGAAGGACATGGTTATTTTGAAAAGCAGAGAAATCAGGATGCGTTATACCGCCGTCACCGTGATCGGACACAATTATTATCCGGGTATTATCCCAAATTTCCGCTTCACGCAAATAGTCAAACCATTTGGCTAATAAAATATAAGAAGCGGAATTTACATGATAGTGTTTGAAAGAGTTGTTTCCAAAAAAATTCTTGCCTTGGTCGGTTGTCTTTTCCTCAACCGTATAATTAGGATATTGTAAATAAGCCGGATCATGTGTCAAGTCATTGATCATAATAGTAAAAGTACCACCACCATCGATTGTCTTTGTGATATGGGGCAGATAATACAAAGCCGTGTAATTATCAATAACCGATTTTGGAACGCCTGAATTTGCGGTATAATCCGTAGTACTCCAGTATTTTCCGTTTTGATAAATAATATCGCGAAAAGTAAATAGTGATGTCTCAAGTACGGCGAGCATAAACAAATTACGGCGCAATAATGTATCAAATTGTATCGGATCGCTATATTTATCCAACCCCAATACTTCATAAATATATTTATTAGTATATCTTCCAATAATCTTTTCTACCTGAATTCCTTTCTTGCTATAGAAATCAGGCTCCAAAGGCTGTCCATAATTTACATACGGCAGATTACTTACACTTACATCAAAATTATGCTCTCTAAAAATAGTTGGCAAAAGAAATATCGCTTCATTATGCTTGTCCTTCATTTTTTCTTTGCTTCGTTTATTCATATTATAAGTGGTGTACTCGTATCCTCCAAAAAGCGGAGGCGTTCCAAAGAGTGTTCTCCGATATAACGAGATAGTATTGGGATAATACGCAAATCCATCAAAACTTCCGGAGAACTCCGGTTTTTCTTTGAGAAATAAGGGAAAATACAAATTTATGGCGCCGTCCAGCATAATCACCAAAACATTTTTTCCTGTCTTGCTGAACGTAACAGCCGGAACAAACTCGTTGTTATCCGTAGATGCGTTTTGCAAAGTCCGCTCACGCAGTTCAATACTCTGTGCTATGGTTGTTTTTATTTGTACGGCCTTAGAAATGCATAGAATACCGGAACTAAAAATACTAATAAATAATATAAGCGTCAGCCATTTTACTTTCTTAAAGAAAATGATAGAAAAAACAAGAATAACAATGACAATACAGACGGCAATATTTACTATTTGCTTTAACAGCGTGTCATGCAAATAAACTCCGTCCCTTATGCTGAATGTAAGCGTTTCCGATATAATCCCATAGTTGCCGGTGAAAATAAAGAAATTGGCGAATGTACAGAACGCGCATACGGCGGATAAAGCGGAAAGCAAGGGTCTCATTTTGGAAGATGTGAGAAAAAAGATATAAATTGTCCAGAACAAAAATAATCCCATGGCCTGTATCGCAGGATAATATAAAATCTGAAATAGCGATATGTTTGGAATAGACACAAAATGCACCGGATCTGAAGCCACAAGGTTAATTGGAACATAGCAGCCGATTAACACCCACAGGGCGGCGCACGCAAGCAGAAAAACAGTATGTACATGCTTCGACTCTTCAAAAAGAAATAAAAACCATATATTCGCCGCATATTTTATAAATTTGATATATAACGGAACGCCACAGAAGAACAAAAATACCGCAATGGAAAATATTTTATTTCTGAACGCCCGCATCGGAAAGTTGTAACGGAAAAAACATACGTATATCATAAACGCCGCGCACAACAGACAGCCGGCGACATATACAATTCTCAGCGGCTTCTCTATTTTGAACATAACATTTTTTACAAGTGAAAAAACATTGTTCATTGTCCAATACAGGACGAGTGCTGACGGAGAATTATATAAAAGCGCAAGAAAAAAACATGACATCATATATAATTGAACTTTTTCCTTCAAAGGCAAGCCTTTGCTGTAAATAATCCCCGCAATAACATTTATTATTGTCATTATGATAGGAAGAATATTTATTGATAATCCATTTAGTGAGAAGAGGGCGTCAGGCGCGCTTAAATCTTGTATAAAGAATAACGGTTTACTATGCAAAGATTCTAAATGGGACAAAAACGAATACGCGGCTATAAAAAACGGTATTTGCAGCAGCAAACTCAAAGAGCTGCGGAGCGCCATAATCGGGTGATAATGATTCTCCCTATAATACATAGAAAGAATCATGTATTGCTCATCGCCCTTAAAATGTTTTTTTATAGAAGCTACGCGTTTTGCCATTCTTTTTTGAATAGCGCGCTCATTCTGTTGTAATTGTTCAGCTTTTGCATATAGCGGCAGGCACAACAGATTGACAAAAAGGCTTAAAACAGCAAGCGAAAGCGCGATATTTTCCTTAAAAATTGATACAGATAATATCACATAAACACATTCAAGCAACAATCGTATCGGATAAACAATAATAGTAAAAAGAAAATCAAGCATTGCCTACTTCCTTCTGTTTTGTAATTAAAAAGTCAACGGCGCGTTCACCAGCATCCCCAACGAACTGCCATGCAATTTCTTTAGCCGCCCGCCGCGCAAGCGCTGCGTGTTCATCTGTCACCGCTTCCCTGATTATATCCGGCAGTTTTTCCAGATCAGGGTCTTGCAGTCCTTTTCCAAAGGTTTTCACAACTTCAAAACGCCACGGAAGATGATCAAGATCGCTTGCATCGTACATTTCAATATTAAAAAAAGCGTCTGTGTAGATTACCGGTTTGTCAAACAGGAAGATATAGTCAAAAATAATGCCGGAAAAGTCAGAAAACATAACGTCGGATACGGCGAGTGTTTCAAGGTTTTCCGCGGAATAATCCCAAACAAGATTGGCGGCGCCCCGATACCGCTCTTCAAGTTTAACGAGCATATCCCGTTCGCTTTTCTTTGATTGCGGATGGGGACGAACAATAATCCGCCATGACGTTTTGACAAGCGGGTCGAGCAGCCGTTCTCCAAAAACATTCAGAAGGGAGCCTTTCCCCCATGAGGGAGAAACGAGAACGGTAAATACGTGGTTTTTCTCGCAAGGCACGTTCTTTACTTTTTCCTTATATACATCAAGATAGGTACTGCCTACCACGACGAGTTCTTTTTGTCTTAGCCCTCTGATCTCTTCGAGCCTGCGTATATCGTTTTTTTGATACTCGCCCGACAACAAAATGGAATCAAACCAGTCAATGCCGAAGAGCCGGTAACAGGTAGCGTCTCCGGTCTCATGCAGAATGTGCGCATAGTGTTTGACGCTCTTAGAACGTTTCAGCTGATACACCTCAAGTCCCGGTGTTGTCATAAGGACAACGTCCGCATCAAGCAGATTAAGACGGGCAAACGCTTTATTGCCCATGCCGATATATTCTCCTGTGATGTGGGTATATGGCTCATTAAAGAAAGGATCGTTTTCGGCGGAAGTCAGATAGGAAACGGCTGTTCCCCGTCTTTCAAAAGCGTCAAGCACGGGCTTAAAGACATTCCAGTATTGGTTGCCTTCATTATAAATGACAAAAGAGCGCCTCATCTCTGAAACGGCGGCATTTTTTCCTGAAAACAACACTTTTGCTTTTATCAATACCGTGCGTACAAAAAAATAACATACCGCCGCTAATCCCATAACGAGCGAAAAGAGCATGCTCCCCGTGCCGGGATCGATATACAGAGGGTAAAGGGGACTCATTTTTTACCCCCGCCCTTCATGGCGCGGCCCCAGGAATTCTCCCCGGCGAATTCCTCCTCAAGGATACGCAGTTTCCCGATAAGGATATCATTATCAGCCCTGTTTCTGACGGCGATTCGTACCCAGCCGTCCCCGGGAATACCCTTCTTGCCGCTAAGGTCTTTGATAAATATCCCAAAACGATCAAGCAGATATTCGGTTAAAATGCCGGCGGGCAGCTCCTTTCTGAGCCCGCAAAGAAAATAATTTGCCTGTGAGGGGTACACCTTTTCAAAAACAACGCTCTTTTCAAGGAGGGTTCCAAAGCGTCTCCGTTCGGCGGCAATTTCACGGCAGGACGCGGCGTAGTCTTTGTGGTATTTCCCGATGATCTGTAAAAAATATTCCCTATGATTAAGCCCCGTGTTCCTATGATGAAAACTCGGGTCTGCGTGATGAAGCTCCGGGTGGGAATGAAACGTATGTAGACGGAAAAGAGTTCTTGAACACGTCCAATGAAGGGTACCAAAGCCGGAATACGGGTTTTTACCGGCAGCGGGAACAGGGGCTTTATAACCGCAGTGGGGGGGGGGGGGGTAATTGCTTATAATACAAGAAATTAGAACAATTCATTCCCAACTCCTGGCAAACGGCCTAATCGGCAGTTGCGGCAGCTTTCAACCGCTGCCGCACTGCCATGGTGATTACCATACAACCAACCGGAACATACGTCCAGTACCTAGGGCAGTAATTTTACATTTACCACGAATACCAGGGCGTCGGCGTTTACGCTTCAAAGGCTGGAATTTGCCAAAACATTGAAGAATTTTTAACCACAACGAACCTTTGGTCCGAGCGCACCAAGGCGCGGAAGGAAGGGATACAGTGTTACTTCATGTCTCCCTTGTGCTTTCTGATTGACCGCGCAAGCGGTCTTCCCTTCGTCTCGTGGTTAGTCTTTCTTGAAAACTCCGGTGAATTCGCGGAAATACGCCCCGCTACGGCGGAGATGCGCCCCGCTGCGGCAGAAATGCGCCCCTTTGCGGCGGAAATACGCCCCCCTGCGGTAGAAATGCGCCCCCCTGCGGCAAAAGGGATCCCCGCTACGAAGGATATTTAACGATTAAAAAGTAAACGCCGATGCCCTGGGCTATCGTTTTTGGTCAAGGGTCGTAAATTCAGTGTTTATCCTGAAGATGTGTAAATAGTACGCACCGCTTGTAAAAATTGTGTAAATTTTATACTGTTAAACCTAAAAGGCCCGGGAATTTCATGAAGTGATACGGAAAATGGGCTTGGCATGGTTATTGCTGATGTATTTATGGAGATTAGCCCTGAATGAAAAGCGTCAAGTTTCTGCCATATCCTGTTTTTGCGGCCTTCCTGCTTTTAGCCGGAGCTTGTTCCTCAAAGTCCGCAGGCAGCGCCGGTACCTATGAGTATACCATTATTAGCCGGGGGACCCTGGAAAAGATCGTGTCCTCCAGCGGTTCCCTTAAGCCCGTCGCAACGGTGAATGTACTGGCCCGGATGAGCGGGAAGGTTGAGAAGATATATGTGGATTACAACGATAGTATCCGCAAGGGCGATGTCCTGGCGGAGCTCAATACGGACATGCTCAGGCTTCAGCGGGAGCAGCAGGCTGCGTCGGTGGTTAAGGCCCGGGCGAATTACGAGCTGCAGCTGATCAACTACCAGAACCAGCAGAAGCTGGCGGAGAAGAATCTTATTTCCGAATACGAGCTTAAGACCGGCAAGACCGCCCTGGATATTCAGACGGCGGAGCTTTCCGCTTCCGAGGCATCACTCAAGGTGATAGAGACCGAAATTAACCAGTATGCCTTTATCACATCCCCCATCGACGGGATTGTGCTGGAGCGGAATATCAGCGAAGGGCAGACTGTAGTGGAGGGTTCCAGCAGTAATTCTACCAGTCTGTTTACCCTGGCGGAAAATCTTGAGGAAATGCAGATCGAAGCCGGTGTGGGGGAGTTGGATATCCCCTCTATCCACAAGGGCCAGGGGGTGCGGTTCACCCTCGAGAGTTTACCGGGGAGAAGTTTTTCCGGTATCGTAGAATCCCTGCGCCTCATGCCAAGCATCCAGGACAACGTGGTGTCCTACACGGTGATTATCAACGTTGATAATCCCGACGGTTCCCTCCTGCCGGGGATGACCTGCTCGGTGGAATTTATAGAAGAACGAAAAGAAAACACCCTGTTAGTGCCCAACGCGGCGCTGCGGTACCAGCCCAGCGGCATGAGCGCCGGCGAAATCGCCGACCGGATCTTCCAGGCGGGGCTTACCGGCATGGACGAGACTCAGCGGGCGGCGGCTCTGGAGGCGCGGGAACAGATGAAAGCGGCGGGAAGCGCCGCACAAGCCGCCGCTCCAAGGCCGGCGCAGAACACCGGCCTGACCGGCATGGTGATGCCCCAGGGGCCCGGCAGGGGGCAGAACAGAAACGCGGCGGCGGCAGTCGGAACTGCCGGGGGACAGCGGGGACTCGCCGGCGGGGCGCCCTTTCCCGGCCGGGAAACCATGGGTCCGCCTAAACCCCTGTGGTTTATAGATGAAACCGGCAAAGCCGACTGCTTTCTTGTGCGGACCGGCATCACCAACGGATCATCTACGGAGATACGGGCGCCGCATGAAGAACTTGAGGGGCGGCAGATTATTTTGCGGGAAAAGGTTCAGCCATGAACGTAATAAATATGCGGGGGATCAAACGGATCTACCGGCTTGAGGAGATAACGGTCCGGGCGCTCCGGGGGATAGACTTCTCCGCCGGCGCGGGGGAATTTATCTCTGTTATGGGGCCGTCAGGCTCGGGGAAGTCCACCCTGATGAATATCCTGGGCTGCCTGGACAAGCCCAGCGAAGGAACCTACTGCCTGGACGGAGTCGAGACCACCGCCGCCGGGGGTTCGGACACCTTCGCGCTGATACGCAATAGAAAAATCGGTTTTGTGTTCCAGGCTTTCAACCTTTTGCCCCGGACCACGGCTTTAGAAAATGTGGAACTTCCCCTGTCTTATAATTATAAGAGAGGCCCGGACAAGGACCTTCGATTTAGAAAGGCGCGTCAGCGGAAAGAACGGGCCGCAGAAGTATTGCGGGAAGTTGGATTGGGGGAACGGCTTAATCACATGCCGTCCCAGCTTTCCGGGGGGCAGCAGCAGCGGGTGGCCATAGCCAGGGCTATGGTGAACGACCCCGCCTTCATCCTGGCGGATGAACCCACGGGAAATCTGGATACCGGGATGAGCCTGGAGATAATGAGCCTCTTCCAGAGCCTGAACGATTCGGGAAAGACGGTGATCATGGTAACCCACGAACCGGAGTTGGCCTCGTATACCAAAAGGGTTATCACCCTGAGGGACGGAGAACTGGTTTCCGATGTTCCGGTGAGCGGCAGGCGCAGCGCGGCGGAAGATCTTGCCCGGTGGAAACAAGAACACCGCTTCCTTGCGGGAGAACATGAGGATGCGGCATCGTGAATATCGCGCAGCTTTTGTATTCTTGCTTTAGAAATATTTTCCGCAACCGCATGAGGAGCCTCCTCACCTCCTTGGGGATCGTCATCGGCGTCGGGTCGGTGATCATCATGGTGGCCGTGGGGGAGGGAACCCAGAAGGATATTGAGAACCGGATAGCCTCCATGGGGACCAATCTAATCCAGGTTATACCCCGAAGAATGATCATGCGGCCCGGCCAGGTCAATACCGCAGTCCGATCAAACCGGCTGACTAAATCCGATGTGGCGAAACTGGCGGCGGAGGCTTCCTACAGCGCGGCGGTTTCCGGACTGAGTCAGCGGAACTATACGGCGATCGGCCCCCAGGGAAGCGCCTCGGTGCAGGTGATGGGAGTGGAGCCGGGATATCTTACCATACGGAACTGGGGTATTGAGGAAGGCAGCTTTTTTGGCGAGGAAGATCTGCGGCAGCGGAACAGAATAGCGGTACTGGGACTTACCGCTGCAGACAGCCTTTTTGGCAGTAACAATGCCGGTGGAGCCATAGGGCAGCAGATACGGATTGGAACCAATCATTTTACCGTAACAGGTATTTTGGAGAAAAAGGGCGCCGGGGGCTTTGGTAATGATCAGGATGATGTGATCATGGTGCCCCTGGATACCGCGTTGTACCGGCTGAGCAATTCGCCATATATCAACAGTATCGCTATAAGCGTGGTCGGCAAGCGTTATATGGAGGCTGCCCAGCGGGAAGCGGAACTGATACTCCGGGAGGCGCACAAAATCGCGGATTCGGGAACGGCGGATTTTGAGATCATGAACAGCGCGGATCTTATCGACATGGCTTCCGAAACATCCCGAAGCTTTACCACCCTGCTGGCGGCTATCGCGGGAGTATCACTGCTGGTGGGGGGCATCGGGATCATGAACATCATGCTTGTATCGGTTACCGAACGTACCAGGGAAATCGGCATCAGGATGGCCGTGGGCGCCCGGAAGCGCGATGTACTTTTTCAATTTCTCTCGGAGTCCATAATCCTAAGCCTCCTGGGGGGATTCATCGGCATAGCCCTGGCCTTCCTGGTATGCCGCATATTAGGGGTTCTGGGAATTACCACCGCCATAAACCCGGCGATTGTCGCGGCGGCGGCGCTCTTTGCCGCCCTGGTGGGGGTGTCTTTTGGGTATTACCCGGCGCGGAAGGCCGCGGGGCTTTATCCCATAGACGCGCTGCGATATGAATAGAGGAATAGGGATGACGAATAAATTTGTATTGCCGGTATTACTGCTTATTTACGTCTTTAACAATAATATTAATGCGGAACAGATAGATATTGATGCGGTGCGGAAACTAGCGCTTGACAATTCCCCAAGCCTGAAGCGGTTTAACCTGACCCTGGAGAGCGCCCGGCTGGACGAAAAAAACCGGATTTACGGGAATCTGCCCTCGGTATCTTTGGGGGTAACAGCTTCGGGACAGCTTTGGGGGGAAACGGGCATTCAGGACAGTATGAGGACCGGGGCGAGTTTCAGCGTATCCCAGAAATTATTTGACGGCGGGAAGAGTATCTATCTGAAGGCTATTAACGCCATCAATACTGAAGTTACCCGGCAGGAGGCGTTGACCGCCTACTTTACCGTGTTGGACGCGGCGGACAGTGCGTATTACGAAATGCTCAAGGCGGCGGCGGCGGCGGAAACAAAGGCAGCGGCCATGGAAACGGCGGCTTTGGCCCTTTCCATGTCGGAATTGCGGCTGGAAAGCGGCATGATAAGCCAGGGGGATTATCTCAAAGCTATGGCGGAACAGGGTCAGGCGGAAGCTGCCTGGAACCGCGCCGTTCGGGATTTAACCGTGAGCAGGGCAAATTTAAAGAGCATTACCGGCCTGGGGGAAATTCCGGAACCGGCGGCCATTGATTTCAGCATGTATGAGGAGACGATCCGCTTTCTTTCATCGCTTCCGGAGGATGCCATAACGTTTCTAACCGGGAGCTTCCGGAACTCCGCCGCGGCGAACAACCCCGGCCTTTTAAAGGCAAGCCTTCAACTGCAGGCGGCGGAACGGAATGTGGGGCTTGCAAAACGGGACTACCTTCCAAGCCTCAACGCGGGGATTTCCACGGGAATACAGTATACCGCGGCAGGGGGGCTAAGCTATTCCGGGGGCAGCGTCAGTATCAGCGGAAGTATACCCCTGGACTATTGGGTTATCGGTACGGCGGTAGAGAAGAAGCGGATCGCCCAAACCGAAGCGGCCCTGAGTTACCGCGACGCCGAAAACGCCCTGGGGGTGGATATTCAAACCGCGCTGCTGGACATCATCGGCTATGCCCTTTCGGTACAGTCCGCCCGCCGGGCCGACGAATACGCCCAACGGAACTATGAATACAACCTGGAACTGTACAAACTTTCACAGGCCTCGGTTTTTACACTTTCCGATGCCGCGGCATTAGCCGGGAGCAGCCATACTGAGCGTATTACTGCGGAATACGGTTTCCTTACCGGCCTTTCAAAACTACGAAGCCTGGGGGCTTTCGATTCCCAGGATGCGGTTATAACCCTGCTCCTGTCAAAGCAGGAGGAAAACTGATATGAAAAAAATTTCCCCCCGGGCATCATCCGCTTTCGCCGCCGTACTTTGTTGGACTCTGTTTTCGGCTCTTACGATCTTTATCATCCTGGGCCTGCGAGACCGGGCGCGGCTTATCCGGGACAATGATAATGAACAGCTTCTTAACCATCTTTTTACCGGGCTCAGAAATTATGACGACTTCGGGTCTGCCATTGAGTCTTCGGAGATGCTCCGGGAACGGATCATCGGGTTTGGAATTTACGGCGAGGATCTTACCCTGTCCTATCAGTGGGGAACAGTCCCCGGGGTCTTTGATGAGAGTATCCTGAAGAAGCATAGGGCCGCCAGAAACGGCCGCTACACCATCCTTGACAGGGGGGGGCGCAGGATTAAGTTCATTATCAGTACCGGAGGAATGATGCCGCCTCCGCCGCGGCGCGGCCAGGGAAACGGCCGGGAACGGGACAGGCCGCCGGGTTTCTTTGGCACTTTCGCCCGGAGCAGGTATATTTACGTCGACATATCCCATACCGCCTACTGGCGTAACCAGACCCTTACCGCCGTTGCCTTTCCCTTCTGCGAGACGGCCCTGCTGGCGCTGGTTTTTTTTGTGCGGGGGTTGTACCTCCGAAACCGGGAATACCGGGAACGGATAGAAGCCCAAAAAAACCTGGTGGTCCTGGGAACCGCCGCCAGTACCCTGGCCCACGAAATAAAGAATCCCCTGCTTTCCATCCGGCTCCAAACAGGCATCCTGGGAAAGCTCTTTCCGGAAAAAAGCCGGGAGGAACTGGGGATCATCAACGAGGAAGTGGATCGTCTTTCCGCCCTGAGTTACCGGATAAACGATTACCTCCGGGATGCGGCGGGACAGCCGGCGCCGCTAAAGATCCGGAATGTGCTTGCCGAAACATCCCTGCGCCTGTGCGGCAGAAATATTGTTGAAGAAACTTCGGTACAAGACGCCCTGGTCTTTATGGATGCCGAACGGGCTCGGTCTGTTATCGAGAACCTTATCCGCAACGCCATGGAAAGCGGAAGCCCGGAAAACGAAATTTGCGCAGCCATACAGCGCCATGCCGAAAGCGGCAGCATTGTTATCAGTATCTATGATCGGGGCAGGGGCATTGCCGAAGGAGATATAAAACGGGTCTTTGATCCGTTCTTTACCAGTAAAAGCGCCGGGACCGGTATCGGCCTTTCCATCGGCAAACGGTTTGTAGAGGCCGCCGGGGGCGCCGTCGGCATTGAAAACCGGGAAGGCGGGGGAACCGCGGTCTTTATCACCCTGGGGGAATATTTATGAGAGTATTAATAGTTGACGATGAACGGAATATCCGGGAATCCCTGAGAAAATATCTGGGCCTGGAGCAGATCGATTCGGCGGCGGCGGAAACCGGTGAGTCGGCGATCCGTTCCCTTGAACGGGAAGCCTTTGACGCGGTTATTCTGGACCTCAAGCTGCCCGGGATGAACGGGCAGGAAGTACTGGCCTGGATTAACAGCCGGGGCATCATCTCCCCGGTGATCATGATCTCCGCCCACGGGCAAATCGCCGACGCGGTGGCGGCCCTGAAAGCCGGGGCTAAGGACTATCTGGTAAAGCCCTTTGATCCCGCGGAATTGGTGATCAAGCTCCGCCATCTGGTGGAGGACAAGCGCCGGGAAAACAGCCTTGAAGCAGGGAAGCGGGCGGCCGGCGGGGAAAACCTCCTCATCGGCGATACCAGGGTGATGCGGGAACTTTCCGATCAGATCGACCGGATTGCAAACTCGGACGTTACGGTGCTCATCACCGGCGAAAGCGGGGTTGGCAAGGAGATTGCCGCCCGGGAAATCCATTGCCGGGGCAGGTATGCGGCGGAACCTTTCGCGGCGGTAAACATCGGGGGTATCCACGAGGGGCTTATGGAGAGCGAACTTTTCGGCCATGAAAAGGGCGCCTTTACCGGAGCGGTTTCCCGTAAGCAGGGCCTTTTCGAGATCGCCGGCCGGGGCGCCCTTTTCCTGGACGAGATTGGCGAAATGCCCATGTCCGTCCAGGTAAAACTTCTGCGGGTGCTGCAGGAACGGAAGATCCGCCGCCTGGGGGGAAACAACGATATCCCCGTCAACGCCCGGATCATCTCCGCCACAAACCGGGAAATAGAAACGCTGGTCCGGGAAGGTTCTTTCCGGGAGGACCTTTATTACCGGCTCAACGTATTCCGCCTGGCCATTCCGCCCCTGCGGGAACGCCGGGAGGACATTCCCCTGTTGGCGGAGCATCTCCTGAAAAAAATCAGTTTCCGTATGGGCCGGCCCCTTCCGGTACTTACCCAGGCGGCGGCGGAGAAGCTTCGGGAGCATCCCTTCCCGGGCAATGTCCGGGAGCTGGAAAATATTCTGGAACGGGCGCTGATTTACCGGGAAAACGGCAGCGTAACGCCCGGGGATATCGAACTGCGCCGGCTGGATTCGGAGGGGATGCCGGGCGCGGCATTTCCGGCGGGGCCTCCCGCGGCAGAAGCGCCCCCCGCAATTCCCTCCCTGGAAAGCCTTGAACGGGAGGCCATACGGAATGCCCTGACCAGAACCGGGGGTAACCGTACCAGGGCGGCGGCGGAACTGGGGATCAGCCGGAAGACCATCATCAATAAAATAAAACAGTATAAATTTGAATAGCCGGGCAGCGTATGTACCTTGAGGCGATATACCGGTAAAGTATCAATGATGAAAATCCTTGGAATCGAGTCTTCCTGTGACGAATGCGCCGCCGCGGTAGTGGAGGACGGAAAGCTGGTCCTCTCCAACGTGGTGGCAACCCAAATCCCCCTGCACGCAAAATACGACGGGGTGGTACCTGAATTAGCAAGCCGGATGCACACCGAATGGATCTACAGGGTAGCCGGGGAAGCGCTGGAAAAGGCCGGCCTGAGCCCCGCTGAAATTGACGGGGTCGCCGCCACCGCCCATCCGGGGCTTCTGGGCTCCCTGCTGGTGGGCCTCAGTTTCGCCAAGGCCTTTGCCTGGGCCAGGAAGCTCCCCTTTATCGCCGTAAACCACATGCTGGCCCACCTCTACGCCCCCCGGCTGCATTGGGAACAGCCGCCGGAAGCGCCGCCGGAATACCCCTTCCTGGGGCTTCTGGTTTCCGGGGGCCACAGCATCATCTGCAGGGTAGACAATTTTGACGCCATCTCTGTTTTGGGGACCACCGTCGACGACGCGGCGGGGGAAGCCTTCGATAAGGTGTCCGCGCATTACGGCTTCGGCTACCCCGGCGGGGTCTATATCGACCGGCTGGCAAAAAAAGGAAACCCCGAGGCCTTCCGCTTCCCCATGCCCAGCCTCCGCAAGGGGGATCATCCCTACGACCTGTCCTATTCGGGGCTGAAAACCGCGGTAATCAACCAACTGGAACAGTTCCGCAACCCCCGCGCCGCCGCGGGCTCAGACAGGGAAGACATCGCCGCCTCATTCCAGAAAACCGCGGTGGAAATACTGCTCCGCGCCCTCTTTCGGGCCGCGGAAGACACCGGCCTTACCACCGTCGTGGCGGGCGGGGGGGTGGCGGCAAACTCATACCTCCGTTCCCGGCTGGCCGAAAGGGCGGATCTCCGCAGTATCTTTCCGCCCATGGAATTTTGCGGGGACAACGGCGCCATGATTGCGGGCATCGGGTATCAGTACCTTGTCCGGGGGGATCGCTCGCCGCTGAGCGCAGCCGCTTCGGCGCGGGTACAGGGGTTTAAAAAACGGTATCCTTGAGCCGGGCCCAAGCCCCCGGCGGTAACGGTTAAAAAGCACGCGGCGCCCCGGGCGCTTGCGCAAAGTATCCGAATAAGCTACCATAATTCCATGCTTCCGACAAAGCCCGCGCGCCGCCGCGCCTTCCCCACGCGCCCGTTATCCCCCGTTCCCGAAGAGGGCTTTAACCGCAAAGGCGCGGAGAAAACGGCGGTCTCTGTTCCCTGCTGCTTGCCGGTTTTTACCCCCCCCCCCCCCCCCCCCCACGCGGAATTTGTCCCGGTAACTCTCCGGTAATTTTTTTCTTTTCTTATATCTTCTTTACCTTTCTTTACAATCTTTCCCTACAAGGAGGCTCTTATGGCAGTCATTAACGCTGTAACCGAGGTTTTACACCGCATCAGGGTAAAACTCTACCCCAACTACCTTGCCCACGTGGAAGGCGCGTACATCGCGCGCACGGACAACGAGGCGTCCCTGTCCGTTGAGGCGGTCTGCGCGGCCCTCAAGAACCGCGGCGGCTTCACCGGCAATTACGACGACCTGGTGGAGCACGTCAAGCAGTTCTTTGACGAGGCGGCCTACCAGCTCTGCGACGGCTTCGCGGTGAACACGGGCTATTTCTCCGTGCACCCCAACGTGGGCGGCACCTTTGACAAGGTTTTCGAGGGCCATGACACGGAGAAGCACCCGGTCACGTTCCGCTTCCGCACCCGGGCGCCCTTGCGGGCCCTGGCCGAACACATCGTTGTCGAGGTGGAGGGCCTTGCGGACGTTTCAGGCTACATCGACGAGTTTATCGACGTCGCCACGGAATCGGTGAACGAGACGGCCACGCCGGGCGGCCAGTTCAGCGTCAGCGGCCACAAGCTCAAGGTGGCGGGGGACAGCCCCGACGAGATCGGAAGAGCACACGTCTGAACTCCAGTCA
>JAITBG010000051.1 GCA_031283725.1 Treponema sp.
CCGGCGTGGCCGTCTCGTTCACCGATTCCGTGGCGATGTCGGTAAACTCGTCGATGTAGCCCGCCACGTCCGCCAGGCCCTCCACCTCCACCGCGATATGCTCCGCCAGGGCCCGCAGCGGGGCGCGGGTGCGGAACCGGAACGTTACCGGGTGCTTCTCCGTGTCATGGCCCTCGAAAACCTTGTCGAAGGTCCCCCCCACGTTGGGGTGGACTGAGAAGTAGCCCGTGTTCACGGCGAAGCCGTCGCAGAGCTGGTAGGCCGCCTCGTCAAAGAACTGCTTGACGTGCTCCACCAGGTCGTCGTAATTGCCGGTGAAGCCGCCCCGGTTCTTGAGCGCCGCGCACACGTCTTCGACGGACAGGGACGCCTCGTTGTCCGTGCGGGCGATGTACGCGCCCTCCGTATTGGGAAGATAGTTGGGGTAGAGTTTTACCCGTATCCGGTGCAAAACCTCGGTTACTGAATTGATAACGGCCATAAGGGCCTCCTTGTAGGGAAAGGTTGTAAAGGAAGGTAAAGAAGATGTAAGAAAAGAAAAAAATTACCGGAGAGTTACCGGGACAAATTCCGTGAGGGGGGGGGGGGGGGGGGTAAAAACCGGCAAGCGGCAGGGAACAGAGACCGCCGTTTTCTCCGCGCATTTGCGGTTAAATGCTTCTTCGGGAACGGGGGATAACGGGCGCGTGGGGAAGCCGCGGCAGTGCGCCGGATTTGTCGGAAGCATGGAATTATGGTAGCTTATTCGGATACTTTGCGCAAGCGCCCGAAGCGGTTCCGGAGTATAACGCGGCTGCCCCGCCGCCGGGGCGTACCGTACTGGAATTTAACGGCCGCCGGGTATATACTGGGTTTATGAATTCCCGCGCCGTGGACGCCTATTTCAGAACCCTCCTTGATCTTGAAGGATTTGCCGCCGCAGATCCCTCGATGAACGGTATCCAGGCGGACAATGACGGGGCGGAGATAACAAAAATCGCCTTCGCGGTGGATGCCAGCCTGGAAACGTTTACGCGGGCCGCCAATGCCGGAGCGGGGATGCTCTTTGTGCACCACGGGCTTTTCTGGGGGCGCCCCCTGCGGATCGCGGGGGTCCACCGGGATAGGATCCGTTTTCTGCTGGAACACAACCTGGCGCTTTATGCCGTCCATCTGCCGCTGGATCAGCACCCGTCCTTGGGAAACAACGCCGGCCTGGCGGATTTACTGGGGATTGAAGCGCCGGAACCCTTTGGAGAATATCACGGCCGGAAAATCGGGTATAAGGGAAGGCTCGCAAAGCCCCTGACCGTTGAAGAGGCGGTTAAACGGATCGGTTTTAAGGGCCGGCCGCCCCTGGGGGTGTATCCTTTCGGAAAACGGGAAAGCCGCACCTGCGCGGCGGTTTCGGGGGGGGCCGCCGGCGAGGCGCTCCAGGCGCTGGATGAGGGGATCGACCTGTTTGTTACCGGGGAGGCTTCCCATGAAATCTATAACCAGGCCCTGGAGGGGCGTCTTAACATGATCGCCGGGGGACATTATTCCACCGAGGTATGGGGGGTCCGGCGGGTCATGGAGAATTGCGCCGCCGGCCTGAATCTGGAGGTTGAATTTATCGACGCTCCGACTGGTTTATAAAAAGAGAGGAAAAAGAGAGGAAAATGACAGACAAAAACAAGTATAAACTGCTGCCCTTCCTGTTGGCGGGCCTTATAATTCTGGCGGATCAACTGGTCAAGGGCTTTATCGTAAAAAACTGGCCCCTGAAGAACGGAAGCGGAGGGGAATTTATCGCCGACGTATTCAGCAACGATCTGCTCTGGATTATCCATGTACGGAACAAGGCTATAGCTTTCAGTTTGGGGAATAATCTACCCGAAAACGTACGGCCGGCGCTGTTTATCGTCCTGCCCCTGCTGGTGCTGGCTTTTCTGGGGTGGTATTATTTAAAAACCGATGAATTAACCCGTATCCAGCGCTGGGCATTTGCGGGGATCCTCGGGGGTGGTATCGGCAATATTATTGACCGCGTCTTCCGTCCCGACGGGGTGGTGGATTTTATCAGCGTCAAATTTTTCGGTTTCCTGGGGCTTGACCGGTGGCCTACCTTCAATATTGCTGATGCCAGCGTAGTGGTCTGCGGCATCTTTTTGTTTTTGTCGATCATTTTATTCCCCTCGCGCCGGGAGCGGGCGGCCTGATGAATAAAAAAACCAATACCCTATTGTTTATCCTTGCCGCTATGATGGTCAATATTGTGATAACCCTTATCTATTTTTTTATACCCTATCTTTTCTATTCCGTTTTTCTCGCCCCGCGGCTGCCGGCAAATTCCGTGGTCCTGAGCCTGGCGCTGATTTTCCTGGCCGCCCTGGCAATGTCTTTTATCACGTATCAAAAACTATTAAAGCTATTCATAAAAAAGGTGGATGTGCGGAAGTACTTCGCGCCTGTTCTTAAAGATCCGACTTCGCGCGGTTAAGGTCCCGCTGGTACAGTTCCTGGTAGGTATAACTGCGTTCCTTGAGCTTTTCCTTAATCGCCTGGGCAAAGGGCATATACCGCCAGAAAATACCCCGGACTTCCTTATCGAGCTTCTGGGTGCCCTCGCTTTCCTTGGTCATCCAAAGTATATAGTCGTTGATAAAAAATTCTTTTAAATCGCCTTTGAATTTCTTCGCCGCAAACCACCGGTAATAGTTACCGGTGAGTCCTTCTTCCATCCAATAGAAGGAAGCCTTTTCTTTGGCGTTCTGCCAGCGAAGGTCCCCCACCGCGGAAAGAAGGGCAATGGGCAGGTTTTTGGAATACATGGGAACCGCAATCCGGCCCCGGCTGGTTGCCCGGTTAAAACGGTCGAAGGGTTCCCAACAAATACCGCTATCCCCATAACTGGGAATAAGTATCACATAAGGGACTATGCGGTTCAGCTTGTTCTTATAGGCCCTGCAAAAAGCCTGGGGATCAATGCTTTCTACCCATGCAAGCCGGGCGATAATATTCTCCCGGTAGCCCACATCCTGGGGCATGCAGTGGAAATATTCCTTGGTCAGTATGGGGAACTGATTCCCCTGGCGGCCTATGGACATTTTGGCCATCTGCCGTATGGTACCGAATTCGGTATCCACCGCCCGGGTATCCACACCGGCGCTGCCTCCCCCGGTTTCAACCTTATCAGTCAGGGTTTGGACATCCTCCACAGCTTGGTTATATTCCCGTAAAAACACATCCAATTCCCGGTCCGCCTTAAACATCTGCTTCAGTATTTCCTGGACCTCACTAAAAACCTTTTTCTGAGCCTCGCTGAAAAGAGAATGAATTTCCGGAAGATTATCCATGGGATAATGCTCGGTTATCCTGCCCATCTTTTCCTGAAGGTTCCGTTCCAGGTTCATCCGCTCCTCATCCTTGGCCTTGAGAAGGCTCTTGGCGCCATCCCGCTTCCCCACAGCCTTATCCAAAAGCTGCTTCATTTTTGCGGAAGCGTCGGACCGGGAAACATTCACTTCATCCGTGGTGGAAGGCCGGATTGTCCCGTTTCCCACCGCCTTCAGCCATTCATCCAGGTAATATATTGGCTCAGAATACTCATTACCCACCACAATTTTGGAAAAAAGCCCCTTTTCCCCGGCCCCAAGGAAGGCAGGGTGCAAAATCCCATAACGGAGCAGAAATTTTTTCGGATCAGGCAGCTTCCCCGCCGCTTTTTTCGCTACCCTCAGCAAAAAATCCCAGTAAACGGGGATAATTTGCTGACGGAAAACCCCCCGATCCTTAGGGTCCTTAGCGTTAAGATACTTTTGGAGGATACTATGAAACCGTTGGGCAATATCTCCTTCGCCGGAGAGGGCTATTTTATAGTAATTAGGATTGTTAAAAACCGGGCTAGGCACATCTTCCAGCTTTTTTGTTACCTCAGGAAAGCTGCCGCTAAGCTCAACCCCATCGTCCTCCCCGGCATCCATGGAGGAGGCTGAATCCCCGGCGGCAGCGTCGACGCCGGGACTGCCAAAAAGACTGGAATAATCGGGAGGAGGCTGAGTATCGGCGGCAGGAGAAGAAACAGCGGTGCCTAACAAAGCGGCCAGTTCCGGGTCCATTTCTCCCTGAAACATATTATTTTCATTCATAAAATACGCTTCCACACAAAGGTATCGTCCTATTAGGTTATAAAAGCTTTCAAGAGGGCTGTCAATTAGGGATAGAAGCCCTACTTCAGCGCATCCACTTCCTCCAGAGCAGGCGGCTCGGCGCCCTGCCTTGAACAGACCAGAGAAGCGGCCCGGTTGGCGAAATAGAGGGCGTCGTACAATTCCGCTTCGGTAAGGGAGGCCAGAGCGGAGTGGGACATCTTGCCCCGAAGTTCCAGCCAGGAAAGGAAGGCCCCGTGGAACGTGTCACCGGCGCCGATGGTGTCCACCACCGGAAGATCCACCACCGGGGCGCTCACCCGGAGGACACTACCGCCGTCTTTGCGCAGCAATGCTAAGGCGCCCTTGGGCCCCAGGGTAGTAAGAGCCATACGGGGCCCCATACCCAGGATCTTTTCCAGAGATTTTTCCAGACCCAGGCCGGGATAGATAAAATCAAAATCAATTTCGGAAATTTTGGCAATGGTGACGTAACGTACCCAGCTTTCAAAACGCCGGACATAGGCTTTTTGATCAGGGATCATGAAGGGCCGCACGTTAGGGTCCAGGGAAATGATAACCGCAGAATCACTGTCCCTACCGGCCTCCCGCGCAATCAGCGATTCAATGGCGGAAGCCGACGGCTCCATGGTCAGGGCGATGGAACCGAAGAGGATGCACTTGATTTCCGGGGGTAATTTCCCAGGAAGATCCTCCGGGGAAAAGGAACGGTCCGCGGCGCCTTCGGTATAGAAAATGTACTGGGGGTCCTTACCCTTTTCAAGCTTAACAAAGGCCAGGGTTGAATTCTGATCCGTCCGGCGGATCAAATCGATCCCCACATGATTCTGAATAAGCCGGTCCACCAGGATTTCCCCGAAAAAGTCCGTAGAAAGCCTGCTGAGAAAACGTACCGGCACCCCAAGCCGTCCGATGGCTATGGCGGTATTATAAGGGCTGCCGCCGGGACAGGGCAGGAAACCGTCTCCCCTGCCGGGAACATGCAACGGGACCATATCGATAAGCGCTTCACCGCAGGATAAAATCATACCGCAACTCCTCCTCCTCATTCATTTAGTCCGGACCACCTGATCGCCGCTGGTAGTATACACCATAGCCCCAGGGGGCACCGATTCGGTAATCCATACGTTGCCCCCGATGGTACAACCCCGGCCTATCACCGTTTGGCCGCCCAGGATGGTAGCCCCGGAATAGATAGTCACCCTGTCTTCGATTGTGGGGTGCCGTTTTTTGTTCGTCCCGTCCTTTTTGACCGAAAGGGCCCCCAGGGTTACCCCCTGATAGAGCTTTACATTGCTGCCGATCACCGTGGTTTCCCCAATCACGACCCCCGTGCCATGGTCAATGAAAAATGATTCGCCGATTTCAGCGCCGGGATGAATATCAATCCCCGTACGGCCGTGGATAAGCTCACTCATGATGCGGGGGATAAGCGGTACATCCCTGGTCCAAAAAAAATGCGCCATGCGGTGTACGGTGATAGCCTCAAACCCCGGATAGGAAAGGATCACCTCGGCGGTGCTCTTTGCCGCGGGGTCCCCGTCAAAGGCCGCCTGCAGATCCTTGGCAAGCATACCCCGGATCAGGGGAAGCTCGTCGAAAAAATCATCCACAATAAGTTCCGCCGCGGCGTGGCATCCGTCGTGGCCGCAGTTCGCCTCCCCCAACCTTGTGGAAAAGGCGATGCTTTTTTCAACTTCCCCGATAAGCTCCCGGGCCAAATGGTACACCTTTTCCGCAGAGGACAGGCGCAGGTTATCGTGATCCAGAGCCCCTAATTCCCGAAATCCCGGAAATACCAGCTCATCCAGCCCCCGGAGTATATCTTCGATACTATCACGGCTGGGCAGATTTTCACTGCCCGCCTGGTTTACCAAGCCGTAGGTATCGTAGGAACTGACCAGGGCTTCTATGCTTCTATGCAACCGTCGCAAGAACATCCTCCTTTCAAGTACCTATTCCGCCCCGCATTCGCGGTACCGCTTCCTGGCGGCGTAGGCGGCCATCCCGCCGCAGAAAAAGGGGAGCACCGCATCCCCGCACTCCCGTACCGTCTGCTCACCAAGCTCGACGAGCTCCCGCTTCCGCGAAAAGTCAAAGGGGAGCGCCCCGTTAGCGGCATGTATGGTCAGGGCCGCCCTGGGCCGGCGCTTTTTTTCCATCACGGCCAGCATCACTTCAATAGAACGATATACAATTTTGGAAAAGGTTTTAAGGTCCGATGGAGACACAGGCTGAAAAAGCCCCACATCCACCGCCAGGATCCGCTTAAACCCCTCGTTTCGGGCTATGCGCACCGGCATATTGTCACAAAGCCCCCCATCGGCCAGGCAAAGATCCCCCATCCAATAGGGTTCAAAAAAACCCGGAAAGGACATGGACCCCCGTATCGCCTGGGCAACGGACCCGGAGCTGAACACCACTTCCTTACCGCTGATCAGATCCGCCGCGTTACACCGGAAAGGTATGCGGGTTTCCGCGAAGGTCTTGCCGCCGGACAGATCCTCCAGCAGTTTCAGCACTTGCTGCCCCGAATCGATCCCCGGCCGGGTAACGGCATTTCCCAGGATCTGCCCGGTCTGAAACAGCCTCCCCATGGCGCCGGATATCTTAAACACAAAGCTGTCCAGGTATTCGCTTATATCAAAGTCCTGGATGAAAAACCGGGACAACTCCCCGGGGCTCATACCGCAGGCATAGAGGCCGCCGATGATAGCCCCCATAGAGGTCCCCACCACCAGGGAAGGCTCGGGAACCCCCATTTCCAGCAGAGCCTTCAACACCCCTACATGAGCGATACCCCGGGCGCCTCCTCCGGCCAAAACCAGGGCCCACTTCAGGCTTTTTTTAATACGCATATTCTTATCACAACTATAGGAGATATCCCCGGTCTTTACAACAAGAGCCTTGTACCCCCCGCCGCGGACGAGCCTTTTTTTATCGAG
Source organism: Treponema sp. (assembly GCA_031283725.1). Lineage (GTDB taxonomy): Bacteria > Spirochaetota > Spirochaetia > Treponematales > Breznakiellaceae > Termitinema. The sequence goes on from JAITBG010000051.1 coordinate 7,076, forward strand.
TGAAGCGGGGGAAACCACGAAACGCGCCTTTCCTTCCGCATTTTGCGATCGTTTTCTTGACAGGCCGAAAAAAAGCGTGGTTTAATATTTTGTGGCATATAAACGTATGACGATAACAGGATTGCTTCTTTTTACCCCCGGCGCCCCGCACCCTCGTCACCTGTTCCTTCCCCACTCGTCACTCAGAGGCGGGGGCGGGGGGGGGGGGGGGGGGGGGGGGGGGGGGGGGGGCGGGGGGGGGGGGGGGGGGGGGGG
>JAITBG010000011.1 GCA_031283725.1 Treponema sp.
CTGCTTCATTCCGCCCACGATGTGCCGATGCTTCCGCGTCGCGGAACTGGAGGCCATGGTTAGAATTTAACGTGGCGCATCCGCTCGGCTATGGTTCGTTTTTTACCTGGCGCAACACGGTAATAGAAATTCCTTAATATTATCGGTATAATTTCGAAAATAAGGTAAGTATGGTGGCGTATATTTCTAAAAAGAAAGGCTTGATCCGGCTGATCCTTTCATGTTCCATTGGCGCCGCGGTGATGACCCTCTCTTTTCAGCTCCTCAAAGGGCCGCGGCTAGGCCCCCATTATGATTATCTTCTTAAATTTGTTGAGCCCGTCCCGGTTACCGGGGAACTGTTGCTCATAGAAACCCGGCTGCCCAAGTCTGAACTTCCGGCAAAGATTCCCACGGAATTACCCCAGTCCGAATTGTCCCCGGATGATTTTATGGAGCCTTCCTTGGCTGCCTGGGTTTTGATGACCATGACGGAGATGAACGCCGGGGCTCTGGTCATCCAGATGCCGGTTTCGGAGACCCCTTTCCCCGGCGGCGGAGACCTTCGGCCCGCGGCGGCTCAGGCGAATCTGTCTTCCGGTGAACTCCGCGCCCGGTTTGACGGGGAATTTAACCTGATGGAAAGGAATATCAGAAACCTGTTTGAAGCCATACGACTTGGGTTTATCCTGCCTGAAGAGGCGGATCGGTATGTGGGGGAACTGATAACCATCACCTGGCGGGGGAAGGATCGGCTCCTCCAGGCGCTGATCCCCACAGACCGGTCCGGCGGAAGCCCCTTTGAACGGGCTTCCGCGGTTTTCGGCAGGGTTTGGATCCCCGGCAAGGCCGACGGCAGGGACCTCTATTGCAACTCTCCGCCGGATTGGGACGGCAAAGTCCGCCGCATTACCCCGGTAATTACCCAGGACGTAACGGAGCACGTCGTCTATGCCGCCCTTAAGGACCGTTTGGAGCCCGGTTTGGTGGATGAACAGGGGCCGCTTATTTTTTTCCCTGTTACGGAAGAAGATTTCCGGCGTATCCCTCTGGCGCTTTTTATAGAATACGAGGAGGCGGACCGGGAACTCTTCCGGCTTTTGTCAAACGCCGAAAGCCAGGGCATCTACGCGGGGCTTAACCCCGAATCTCATCCCGGTTACCTCTACCAGTACGCCAGGAACATGGGGGAGGCGCTTTTGCGGGAACCGGGGGATGAGTGGAAAGCCCGCTGGATTACCGCACGGACAACGTACTTCCAGGCGCTGGACGATTTTTTTAACGGCCCCTGGGAAACGAAGCTGGTTGACGGCTATGAAAGGATGATCGCCTCCGAATCGTTAGGGGTGGAAGGCATACGGCGAATCACCGCCCTTCGAAATGAACTGATCCTGAGTTTCCGGAATTTACGGGAAAAACATGCCGGGCTTTTGGAAAGACGCTCCGCCCTAGGACTTGCATTGAATAATTCCTTTTGTATCATGGGATCTCCGGGGCCGGAACTTGAACACTCCGCTATTTTGGCCAATGCCCTCCTTACTCAACGGGCGGTTAACCCCGGATCGGACCGGGATGCCCTGGGTTGGTCTGCTATCGGGGTCCTCATTGTCCTGACCGGTATAAACTTCCTTGGTCCCTGGCTTTCCTTAGGCGCCGGGCTTCTCCTGACCGCCGTTTTGGGCATTGCCTTTTCTTACAGTTTTATCCTCAGGGCCTGCTGGATGGACCCCCTCATTCCTCTAAGCGCAGCCGTTGCCGGGGTTTTAGTATCCTTCGCTTTTGCCCTCCTGACAAAGCGTCGCGCCGCAGCCCGTATTCGCAGGGCCTATGGTTCCCGCATGGCAACCCCATGCCTGCGCCGTTTAATCCTTTCGGGACGGCCCCTTCCATCGGAGACCCTCACCGCCGATGCCGCCATTGTGGCGATCCGGAACAGCAGCCTGAGCGGCATAGAAAACCGGAGCAGCCCCAGTGAATCCGCCGCAGCCGCCGCAGCCTTCCGGGAAGAAGCTTTCCGCCTTTTTAGTAAAGCCGGCGCCGTTATGACCGGCGTTGAGGGGGACCTGGCGGTATTCGCGTTCGGTTCCCCCCTGGAACGGCAGGCCATGAAAAAGATGAAGTCCGCCAATCCCCACGATGACGGTAACAGTACCCGTGCCGCAGTATTAGTGTTGGATATCCTGAAAAACGCTTCCCGGACCGCTTCCTGGCGTTTTGCCATCGACGAGGGGGAATGTTGTTTCTCCTGGTCCCCCGCCGCTGGCTACACCGCCGCTGGCCGTGCGGTGGCCTCCGCCCGGCTCTTCTCCAGCCTTTGTTCCCGGTATAAAACCCGCCTCATAACAAGCGGACGTATCGCCGGGAAGCTCGGGGATGTTCCCGTGAAAAAGATGGGCGCCCTGGTGGATCACGGCAGCGGTGAGCGGGAAGAATTTTACGGGCTGGAACAAAAGGCGGAGCTTACCCCCTCTTAAACTTCTCCCGGTACTCCGGTATGTCGATCATCGGCGGCCGCTCCACCGAAGGGATATCTGTCTTGATGACCCGGTGGCTGAAACCTTCCGCGGGACTGTCCATTTCCATGGCTATATGGCGATCCCCCAGTTTTCGCAGTATCTCCGCCGCGCCGTATTGCTTGACCCGCGCCATAAAGGTGTGGAGTATGCCGAACGCCATTTTGCCCAGGGCGGCGGTGGTTTGATTCCGGTGGATGCGCAGGTCCAGGTCAACCTGGGCTATGGCTTCAATGCCCGAAAGCTGAAATATGTCGATCAGGTGTCCCAATTCCACCCCGTAACCCACGGAAAAGGGAAGCTGTTCCAGAAGGCTCCGGCGGCCCGCGTATTCCCCGGAGAGAGGCTGGATTAGCCGGGCCAGTTCCGGATAGAAGTAGGAAAAAATAGGCCGCACCAGTATTTCTGTGACCCTGCCGCCGCCGGTGGAGGAAATGCCCTTGGAGGAACGGATGGGCCGTTCGTAAAAAGCCTTAACATAGGCGGTTTTATCATCCTCCAGCAAGGGGCCGATGAGGCCGTAGACGAATTTGGGGGCGATGTTGGAAATATCCGCATCCACCCAGACGATGATATCACCTTCCAAAACGTAGAGGCTCTTCCAGAGGTTTTCCCCCTTACCCCGGTAGGTGCCGTAGTTGGGAAGTATGTTCTTGGAATCAAAGACCCGGGCGCCAAAATGTTCCGCCACTTTTCGGGTATTGTCCTTGGAGGAGGAGTCGATCACCACGATTTCATCCAGCAGGCGGTAGCGCTCCATCAGTTCCGTACGCATCACGAGAATTTCCTTACCTATAGTAGCTTCTTCGTTCAGGGTGGGGAAGGCCAAGGAAATTTTGAGATTCTTTTTTTCCTTCAGGGATACTAACCGGGCTATGTCGGAAAACTTGGAGTGATGCCAGGTTTTCTGGAGCAGGGCATCATCACTCATAGGGACCTCCGGTCCGGCTCATCCTTGTGATGAGCGCTTCGATGAGTTGACGGCCCTTCTCTATGGAAGCGATTTCAATGGTGTCCGAATTCAGCCCTTCCCAGCCCTGGGCTATCCCGATAGAGAAGGAAGGGATTCCCCGGTTGGAAAGAATGGCCGAAGGGTCGGCGCCGTTTTCTTCCCGCAGCCGGATATGGAGATCCTTCATGACCCCCCGTATAGTTTTTAAAAGCTCTGGGTCATTGTTCTGTTCCCCCACAGGGATAAAGGAAGTGATGCTCACTTCAGTTTTGATTGCCGAATCCGGATTGGGGTTTTCCACGGAGAACTTTGCGGCGTTTTCCGCGGTGGCCTTTACGGTATTCATGGCCATTTCCAGTTGGGGACCGTTGGATGATTCCAGTTCTATCTCTAAAATCCCTTCCTGGGGCGCCCGTCCAAAACCGGTTCCTGCCTCGATACGGCGTATATAAAAATAGGTTGTCCCCTTGGAATCCCAGGTGATTCCCGAAAGTTTGCGGGCCGTAGAAATGAGGGTATCCACCACCATGTTGGCGGTCTCAGGCTTTGCCGGGGGGGTGTCCGGGCCTTCCATATCGTCCCTGGCCGCTTCCTTTTCGTTCTGTTCCCGTCCCATGGTTACCCGTATACGGTAGATCCCCTGGGTATTGGTAATAACCGAGCCCAGGTTCAAACCCCGGATTCCAATGGCGGCGCAGGGAAAATGGCTGGGGTTTTCAAAAATGGAGAAAAAGGCCTTCCCCTCAGGATCGTCCAGGGAGCGGGCGGCAAAGAGGATCAGCACTTCCCTTTCCGATGGCAGCCGTTCTTCCGTCAGGGCTTCCGCAATGGACAGGAGAGTAGCGCAGCCCAGGATATCAGCCAGCCCTGCGCCCCGGGCGTACCGGGAATCCAGCCTGGTCAAGCTGTCCAGGGGATGCCATCGATTGGAACCCATATCGGAAAAGAGGAGCAGCGCCGAATGGTCCACCGGAGTATGGGCGGGGATACGGACAAGGATATTGCCAAGATCATCCATTTGGGGAGATATTTTCAGGGTTGCCAGACGCTCCAGTACAAAAGCCGCCCGTTGTTCCTCCTGATAGGTAGGGGAGGGGATCTCCGCTAAACGGAGGGCATCCGCTAAAAGGCGATCCGCCAAAGGGGAAGTCCGGGCCCGGCTCAGTACTTTTGCAGCCCTCCCGGAGAGGATATTAATCCTAGTTATTATTGTATTAATAAAATTAAATAGTATATTCACCAAATTCCCCATTAGATGATACTCTATTAAAGTAAGGTTGTCCAATTATCATTAAAAGCGGTATCGTTAGGGGAGTCAATAAAAAATATGAATCAACAGAGCGTTAAAATTCAGGACCTTTATTTTCCCCCCCTCCAGATTGGGTCCATAACGGAAGCTATTGAACCGGTGAATATCGAATCAAGTGTGGCTGATGTTCTTCTTTCCATAAACGATAAGCCAAAGCGGAAAGTGGTCCCGGTTGAGCGGGACGGCAAAGTTCTTGGGGTTATTTTCCGAAGCACCCTGGAAAAGATCGCCCGTTCTTCTTCATTGGAAGCCTATTTGATTCCGGCTTTAGGTCCCGTTGAAGCTTCCACATCCATTGACGCGGTGGTGGCAAGTTTTCTCAAGGGAGAACAGGGTGATGACGCTTCGTGGTTTGTGGTTCTTCATAAGGGTGTCTACCTAGGGGTGGCGGGGCTCCGGAAAATTATCGAATATACCAATAATATCCAGGTCCGGGACTTGATGCGGGCGGGGGAAATTCAACAGAACCTTCTGAATAAGTCCCAGGTTAACGATAAACGGCTCCAGATTTTATTGTACAATAAAATGGCCCATGAGCTGGGGGGGGATTTTTACCAGGTTTTCCGGAGCGGGAAGGACCGCTACCTGGTGGGCTGTTTCGATGTGGCGGGGAAGAACATTTCCGGGTCCCTGGCAACGATGGCTCTGGGGGCCTGCTTTTCCGCCCTGGAACTCTTCAAATTTGAGGGCGGGGCGGAAAAAACCACCCAGTTTATCAATTCCCTTGTCCGGGATGTGAATCCTCCGGGGATCTTTGTTACCGCCGTATTGTTTTATATCGATTTTACTACCATGACCGTAAAGATACACAACTGCGGCTTTTCCCCGGTGTTGATCTTTGTGCCCCGGGAAAACAATAAGATCATGTTTAAGGCCATACAGCCCGGACTTCCCCCCCTGGGCATTCAGGAAGAACTGGATGTGGATTCCGGGCAGATAATCTCCATCGCCAGGGGCCTGCGCCTTACCGCCTATTCCGACGGCCTGACGGACATGGCCAATATCCAGGGGGATCGGTACGGGGAGGATAAAACCTTTGAACTGTTAAAGAAGTCTCATCAGATTCCCCAGAACAATCTTCGGAAGTTCCTGGACCGGGAAATAGCCGGTTGGATTGGGGAGGCTTCCCTTGCGGATGACGTTACCCTGGTGGATATGCGGTTTATATTAAAGATATAAAAGGAAAAAGAAGGCTTTCCCCAAACCAGCCGAGTTTTGGGAAAGCCTCAAAGTAGAGGAGTTTGTTTTTTTATGGATCTGAATAGTAAGGCGCCGGGCATCACTTTTTCTCCTTTGCAAGTCGGAACCCTGGTGATCTGTCCGGACCCGGTTGAACTCAGGGAAACCAACGAGACCGCCCTTACGGTATTCCGGGCAAACCCTGATTTAGAAGCCCTCCCGGTAATAAGCGAGGGTAAAATAATCGGCGTTATCCCCTCCCGGGCTATGCTGGAAACCTTCGACGGCGTTTCCGCCCGGATGCGGGCCTGGCAGCGGGAACTCCACCTGTTTGTTATCCCCGCCCGGGCCACGGTGGACGCCGCCACTTTTATCAGTACCCTGATAGACGAATACTTTGCCGGCGATCCCGGCAAGGACGCGGTCTGGTTCATCCTGGAATACAACCATAAGTACCTGGGGATAGTCAGCCTCCAGAATATGCTGAAATACACCAACAGCCTGCGTGCGCAGGACATGGCCCTGGCCCGGGAGATTCAGAAAAAGCTCCTGAGAAAAGCGGTGATCGACGACAAACGGATCAAACTCATTTTTTATAATAAAATGGCCAACGAAATCGGCGGGGACTTTTATCAGGTTTTCCAAATCTGGAAAGGCCAGTACATGGTGGGCTGTTTTGACGTGGCGGCACAGAATATCTCCGGCTCCATGGCCGCCACGGTCCTTGGCGCCTGTTTTGAAACCCTGATCCTTTCCGACTATGACGGCTATCCGGAACGGATGACCCAGTTTATCAACACCCTGGTCTGGGACGTGAACCCCGCGGGGCTCCAGGTAGGGGCGGTGCTTTTTTACATCGATTTTTCCACCATGACCGTTAAAATCCATAGCTGTGGTTTTTCCCCTATCCATATTTTTCTGCCCGCCCCGGGTCAGCGGCTTTCCTACAAACTTGTGGCGCCGAATATGCCTTTCCTGGGCTCTTCCCAGGAGATGGATGTGGATAAAGGGCAGATCGTGCCCATACGAAAGGGACTGCGCATAGCTACCCATACCAACGGCCTCCCCAATATGACCGCCTTTTCCGGGGAGCAATTCGGGGAAGGCAACGCGTTTAAGCTGCTCAAAACCATCCACCGGTACGATCAGAGCGATATACCCGGTGTTATGGATACCGAGATCAATCAGTGGCTGGGCGAGACGCCCCTGGTGGATGATATTACCCTGATGGATATGCGGTTTGTGTAATAAGCCCTTCACCTTTCATAACGCGCAGAAAGGGATCTTTCCGCGGCAGAAAGATCTCTTTCCACGGCAGAAAGGGATCTTTCTACGGCGGAAAGAGATCTTTCCGCGGCAGAAATTCCACTTTCTACAGCGGAAATTCCTTTTTCTACGGCAAAAATTCCACTTTCCGCGGCGGAAATTCCTTTTTTTATGGTAGAAATTCCTTTTTCTATGGCGGAAATTCCACTTTTCGCGGTAGAAATTCCTTTTTCTACGGCGGAAATTTCACTTTCCGAGGTGGAAATTCCTTTTTTTATGGTAGAAATTCCTTTTTCTATGGCGGAAATTCTACTTTCCGAGGTGGAAATTCCTTTTTCTACGGCGGAAATTCCACCCGTTACGGTAAAAGAAAGCCTCAAGAGGAAATATCTAATTCATTGTAATATAAACAATTACGGTAAAGCGGCGGCCTCAGTCCGGTTTCTCCGCAGGATAAGAAAACCGCTAAAAACTGAAGTTTGGAACAGCCTCAATTGAACCGTAGAAAAGAATCATATATATTAAGAATATGCTGCGGTTTCAAAATTTGACCTTTTGAAATCGCCTCTATTGGCTTAAAAAATGAAAGAATATTGGAACGTAAGAAGGAAAGGTATGTTCAGAGCGGTTTTTTTCATACTTGTTCTCTGCCTTTCCGGTTGTGGCAACTTTAATCAGCCCATAGAGGCTTTTATCGACGACCAGACCGGTATGGTCAAATTACAAGAAATTACCCCGGAGATCCCCGAAGCGGTCGTCCGTGAGGACGGGTCCATACGTATTCCCCCGGCTGCCGCGGGAGCGCCTGAATTCACCCTGGAGCTGAGCCTGCGGAATGAGCCGGGGTATGCCCTGGATTTTGCGGTGCTTAATAACGACGGGACGGAAACGGACCCGGATCATATATGGGCGGAGTCCGGCGGCCCCGGCCGGATTTTTATACATATCGCCGGCGTACAGCCGGGAGATGAGTTCAACCTTACCCTAAAGCTATGGAAAGCCGACGGGCGGCGTACGTTTGACGACATTGTGATTCCTCCTATTATTTTCGAGCCCTTCCCGCTTTCCGACGCCAAGGCGATTACCGGCTTTATCCTGGAGGGGAAGAGCGGAACCATAGACGAAGCCGGGCGCACCATTGCGGTGACCCTGCTCCCCGGGACCGGTGTTACCGGTCTTGCCCCCGTAATTATCTATACCGGCGCGTCGATTGACCCCGGTACGGGGGTGGCGCGGGATTTCAGCGCGCCGCAAACATACACGGTAACCGCGGCGGACGGCTCAACCCGGTCCTATACCGTGACGGTAACGGTAACGGCGGCGCCGGTGTACTCCATCACCATAATGCCCCATACTTCTGGGACGGTAACGGCGTCGGTACCCGGCGCCCCGGCGGGGGAAACGGTTACCCTGACCTTTACCCCGGACAGCGGGTATATACTGATCGGCGCCGCCTACGCCTATGGCGGTACTTCCGTCCCTCTTATGCCGGGGGCGCAGACTATTACCATGCCCGCCGCCGGCATAACGGTGACCGCGGTATTTACGCCAATCGGTTCCTATGTGGCGCGGCGGGGAACAACCCCCTATACATCCCTTAAAGCTGCCATAGATGCCGCGCCGACGGGCTCCGCAGGCAGCCCTGATACCATTATCCTTTTAAAAAACATTTCACTGCCGGAGGCTCCTTTAGCGCCGGGGTATTCCATTACCAAGCACATCAGACTGATAAGCTCCGGGATGAATACCATAACGCGGGAACGCAGCTTTATCTCCGGCAGCCTCTTTACGGTAGGTTCAGGGGCTTCCCTTACCCTGGAGGGCAGCCCCAACGCCCTGGTTGTCGATGGGAACTACGCGGCTTCTGTACCGGTATCGGCCAACGCCGCCCTTATTACGGTGGACGGCGGGACCCTGAATATGCGTGACGGGGTAGTCTTGCGTAACAATCGGAATACCGCCACCAACGGCGGCGGGGTGTGTGTGATTGACGGCGGCAGCTTCACCCTGTCGGGTACTGCCGAAATCACCGGGAACAACACCGCAAACAACGGCGGCGGGGTGTATGTGAGTGGGACCGGTTCCCGGTTTGACATGCGGGGCGGGACTATAGGCGGGAGCGGTACGGCAAAAAACACCGCGGCCAACGGCGGCGGGGTATTGGTGAGCAATGGAGCTTCTTTTACTATGACCGGCGGTTCCGTCACCGGGAACGCCGCCGCCACCGGTAGCGGCGGCGGGGTGTGTATGATTGGGAGTAATTCCCGGTTTGAAATGCAGGGCGGGACCATAGGCGGGAGCGGCACGGCAAAAAACACCGCCGTCAACGGCGGCGGGGTGTCTATTAGCAACGGCTCTTTTACCATGACCGGCGGTTCTATCACCGGGAACGGTGTTACTGCCCACGGCGGCGGGGTATATGTGAATGGGAGCGATTCCCTGTTTGACATGCGGGGCGGAACCATAGGCGGGAATGATCCCGGCGCCGCGAATACCGCGGCCAACGGCAATGGGGTATATGTGGGGAACAACGGCACATTCGACATGAGCGGCGGCTCCCTCCACAGCAATGGGGTGCATGTATTGGGTAAGATTACCATGAAAGGCGGAGCACGGGTTATTGACGACTGGATTTATCTCACCACAAGCACCTTCATCACCCTAACGGGCGACCTGACCGGAGAAACGCCTGTGGCGGCCATTTATCCGCAGAATACCGTAGCGGGAACCAAAGTATTAGACGGAGCGCCGCCGCTTATCTCGAACAACAAAGACAAGTTTAATGTAGACATCGCGGGTTCAAACTCTCCGCCTCCGTACCCGGGTTCACTCATCAACGATAACGGGAAATTGCCGTACAGGCTTAATTAGAAGAGCAGGGAAACGGGAACTGGAGGCAGGGAACCATAGTGGCAAAAAAGAAAGAAGAAACCCGTGCGGGTAAGGTGCGATACCCCATCGGGATCAAGCTGGTAATCATCATCGTTTTCCTCCTGCTTATCTCCCTGGGGGCTATTACCGCCTTGGTGTCGGTCATGGTTTCCCAGGATTTGCAGATTACCGCGGAGGACAACAACTTTACTATCAACCAGCGGTCCGCGGCCCAGGCGGAAAACACCCTGCGGGCGATCCGGTCCAACGCGCTGATGCTTCTGGATTCTCTCAAGGTTGTGTCAGACCTTCGGTCTGGAGACCGGCGGGTTACGGATCTGTCCCGGCAGCTTGCGGACTTCTACTTTGAACGGAATCAGGATATGGCCGCCATTGTTATCGGGAACCAGGCCCTGGTGAACCAGGGGTTCTTTCAACGTAATGAAATAGAGCCCGTCCTGATAGATGAATTCCTTGACCGTTCCGCCCCGGCGGTGGAACGTGCCCGGGGAGGGGAGACGGAGCTCCTCAATGCCGCGCCGGTCTTCGGTATTCCCGTGCTGGCCCTGCTCTTTCCCTGGGCGGATGGGGACAACCAAGGCGCGGTGATGCTTATCTTCTCTGCGGAAGGTCTAAGCGATGCTTTTGGCAGTTCCGTGAATGCCTCGGTTTTGATCAACCACGCGGGGGATATCCTGATCCACTGGGATCACGAACTGGTTATGGCTGGGGCGAATATGCTGAAGGACCCGCTGGTGCAGTTGCTCCAGGAAAGCCGGGAGCAAAATTTCCAGACCCTCTACACCGATTTGGAGGGGAACCGGCAATTCGGCGCTTTTCGGAAGCTTGGCATCGCCGGCGTGGTGGCGATTACCACGGTGGAATCCCGGGTGGTCTTTGAAGGGATAACCGCCACTACCCGGCGGAATGTTTTTTTAACCGGAGCGGTACTGTTTATTTCCATCCTTTTTATCTGGTTTTTCTCCAAAACCATCTCGGCGCCCTTGAGGCGGCTGACCGTGGCGGCGGGGGAGATTGAGGAGGGGCAGTTTGAAGCGCCGCTTCCGGAAAAGCGGCGGGATGAAATCGGCCTTCTGTCTGAAAGTTTCGTAAAGATGAGCCATGCCTTGGGGATTTTTGGCCGCTTTACCAACCGGGAAATTGCGGTCCGGGCTATGCGGGGGGAGATCCTCCCCGGCGGGGAGGCGAAGAAAGCCACAATTTTCTTTTCGGATATCCGCGGTTTTACGGCGACCAGCGAAAACTTTACCAACACCTTTGGCGCCGGTGCCTCCGATAAAATCGTTGTCTGGCTTAACGAATATTTCACCCACATGGTGGAATGTGTGGAGAAAACCAACGGCGTGGTGGATAAGTATATTGGGGATTCGGTGATGGCCCACTGGGGAACCGCCTATACCTCGGGCAGCGCGGAACATGACGCCCTTAACTGTGTGCGGACGGCACTGCTGATGCGCGTAGCCCTGCTGGAAATGAACCGCCGGCGTGGGCCGGGCGATCCCGCCAACCCCATTATCCGTATCGGTTGCGGCATTGATTCGGGGATAGTAACCGTGGGACAGATTGGCTCCCCCCAACGCATGGAGTATACAGCCATCGGCGACGCGGTAAACCTGGCCAGCCGTACCGAATCGTTGAACAAGCCCCTGGGCACGGACATTTTGATTACCGAAAATACCTGGGAGCTTGTGAACCGGCATTTGATTACCGAAGAAATGCCTCCGGTAACCATAAAGGGCAAGGAAAAGCCTGTGCGCCTGTTCGCGGTAGTAAATCTAAGGGTTGTCAAAGACGATGTGGAACAGCCCTATCCCCGGACATTGGCGGAGCTGCGGGACATGCTGGGCATTGAGACTCCGGAGTTGAACGCCGTAAATGTCAACGCGGAAGATCTCAAGTACAAGATAAAAAGCGATTAGAAGCGATAAGCCATGGCTGGAAAAAGCAGTAAAAGCGGCCGGGCACTGGGTCCCGCGGATTATATGATTATCATCTTTTGTCTTGGGGGAGCTTTTTTTTGTCTCCGGTCTTTCTGGATTGATTTTAATCAAACCCTTTCGCAGCAGAACGCGGCGCCTGTGGGGGTTATCTCCTGGAAGTACAAGGCGGCCCAGCGGCGCTTTACGGACCGGGTGATATGGGATCGGCTGCAGCGGGAATCTCCGGTATATGACGGCGATTATGTCCGTACCGCGGAACTTTCGGAGGCTACCGTAACCTTCACCGGAGGGATCATCATTGACCTGGCGGAAAACAGCCTAATACAGATTTTTCTGGAAGATTCCGTACCCCGTCTCGATTTGACCCAGGGAGGGGTAAGCGTAGACGCCGCGGTTCCCGGCAGCAGCTCGGCGTTGCTGCTGAATGCCGGGGGCAGGTCTATTAGCGTGTCGGACGGCGCCGTGCTTGACACCCGCATTGACGGGGACGGCAGCTTTAGCCTGCGCGTAAACGAGGGCAGCGCGAATATCGTTCAGAATGGAGAAATCCAGGAAATTCTCGCGGGGCAGGCGATTGTCCTGGACGCGGAGGGCCGCGTCTTTGAAGATCCCCAAACAGTAATGCTTTCTCCTAAACCTGTCGCCCGGCTTCTCCAGAGCGGGGAAACCCCTCTGGCGGTAACGTTTGTCTGGAATCCTCAAAACTACGGCGGCAGCGACCGCACCCGCATAGAGATTGCGGCGGACCGGGGTTTTAGGCGGATCCTCCGGACCCTTGACGGAGAGCAGCAGATCCGGGCCTCGGTGGACTTGATGCCGGGCGTCTATTTTTGGCGGGCCTATCCGGTGAGCGGAGCAGACGTTAACGCCGCCTGGGTTACTAACGCTGGTACCGGAAAACTGACCATAGTTTCCGTGCCTGTTCCCCGGACACTGAGCCCGGAGGAAGGCTATAATTACCGGTACCGTAACAGTCCTCCGGCAGTCCGGTTTCAGTGGACCGCGTCTCCGGAAATTTCCTTTTATATGTTAGAAGCAGCGGATAATCCCGCCCTGACAAACCCTGTGTTACAGACCTTGGTACGGGGAGGCGAGGGGGACGCAATTTCCTTCTCACATTCCGGCCTGGGAACGGGACGCTGGTACTGGCAGGTAACCCCCGTCTTTACCGATGAATACGAGGGAAAGATAGCCCCCTCATCTATCGCGTCTTTTACGGTCACCCAAAGCGGAACCTTGGAAGCTCCCACGCTGTTGGGCCCCCGGGCGGAAACCATACTCAACATAGGCGAAGCGGCCGCCCCCGCGGGCCGGCAGGATTTCGTTTTTTCCTGGCAAAACGAGGCCGAGGCGGACTTGTATACCCTGCTGATTTCCGCGTCCCCCGATTTGCGGGACCCCCTAATTACCCGGCAGGTAGACCATAACTATGCGGTTTACGGCGCAAAGGAGGCCCTTTTAGGGGAAGGGCGGTACTATTGGGGGGTGTACCAGACCGATGCGGAAGGGGCTGTTTCGGCGGTTTCCCCCTCCCGGCCCTTTACAATCCATGCCGGGGAAATTGTCCTGCAGCCCATATTCCCCCCGGATAATTATACGGTAACGAACGCGGACCTGCCGGATACCCGGTTTGCCTGGCGAACGAACCTTTCGGGGCCCCTGCGTTTTCAGATTTCCGATACCCCGGATTTTTCCCGGCTGGTGATCGACGAAATTGCGGCGGGAGAATCCTTCCGGGGACAGCCTCTGGAGGACGGAAGGTGGTACTGGCGGATAACGGCCCAGGCCGGAGCGGTGAACAGACAGACTATGGGCAGGAGTTTCCAGGTTGTTCCGCCGCCGAGTGAACCGCCGCCTCCCCGCCCGGCCCCTGCGCTGCCTTCGGCTCCGGCTAGGATTACCCCGGTCCCTCCCCCCCTGCTGCCGGAAGCCCTTGGACGGCTGCCTGAAAACGAGTACATCATCGGCCCTGTGCAGTTACGGAAGTCCCGGATTATTACCTTTGCCTGGAACCCGGTTCTGGGAGCGGATGCCTATATCTTTACCCTATATAAAGAAGAAGCCGGCAGCCGGAGGCTTATACAACGCTGGGCTTCGGCGCGGAATACCCGTTCCCTGTATGATTTAAGCCTGTTGGAGAACGGCCGCTTTATCTGGCAGGTGGAGGCCATAAGCCAGGCAGCGGACGGCTCTGTTAAGCAGCACGGAACCGTTGGAGAGAATAGTTTTACTGTGGAAATTCCTGTTCTCAGGCGGAATACCGCAAACAGCCCGGGCGTAGTTTATGGCCGGTAAAAGCGCCTGTTTTTTATCAGTATTACTATTTATAAGCATGTTTTTTGCCATATTTCTGTATGCCCAGGAGGGGGATTATTTTATTGTACGGGATAATGATGTCCCAACGTTTATGCAGCGCCTTTCCTGGGGCCACGATGAATATGTGTTCCGTTATGAAGTGATTCTTGAAGAAGAGCGGGACAGAGGTTATGTAGAAATACTGCGGAAAGCAACGGAAGAAAATTACCTGGTACTCTCTTTGCGGGCCGGCAGGTTCCGGTACGCGGTAAATGTGTATAATCTCCTAGACAAGATAGAATATACCATGGATTGGGTTTATTTTGAGGTTTTACGCGCCCTCCAGCCGAGAATACTCAGGTTTACCCCCGGAGAAATTTTTTTGGAAAGAGCGGACACGGACGCGGATACCCTGCTTACCGTAAACGGAGAGGGTTTAGCTCCCGGAGCGGATATTATGCTCCGCCTCCGGGACAGTCCCCCTGGTCCGGAAGGGCTTGAACAGGCGATACGCCCCCGGAAGCAGGAGATTGACGGGCAGACGGCGCGGCTTACCTTTAGCAGCGGCCAGCTTGAGCCGGGGGATTATAATGTGTATATCAAAAACCCCGGCGGCCTTGACGATTCCCGGGGAATCCTGATTGTCCGGCTTCTCGAAAGTCCGGTGCAGACTGTTCCCAAAACAGGGTTTTTTGGCCGCCCGGATATTAATGTTTCCCTGGGGTACTCCCCCCTTTTGCCTCTGTACGGGGGCCTGTTCACCGTCGACGCCTTCGACAGCCCCTTGTTCCCCCTGGGCGCCGCGGCCCGGATAAGCGTCGTTCCCCTCAAGTGGCCCCGGTGTAATCTGGGCCTGGAGCTTGGGGGCTCCTGGAATAAGCTGGAAGCGCAAAAGGAATACTATGATGTTGCGGCCCAACTGATTGAGGCGCAGCTCAGCCTGCTATACCAGCTTTGGCTGTCGAACCGGACCATGGCTTTTAATTTCCGCCTTGGGGCAGGGCTGGGTATAATACGGGATTTTTATTTTGACTATCATTCCGGCAAAGGCGATTCTCTGGACAGCCAATATCTGTCCTTGGATGCGGGAGTTTCTTTTCAGTGGCTTATCATGGGGCCGTTTTTTATCGAAGCCGGCGCCGATTTTACTCACATCCTGTCTTCCGGTGATACTTCCGCTCCGGGGTATCTTCAGCCGGTATTAAGCGCCGGCTGGAAGTTCTGAAAGCAGAAGCTATGTGCAATTCGACCGTAAAGCTGTGTATAAAAAATCTTTTCACAATCTTTTCAAAAATAGTTGACATCTATTGGCAATACATAACTTGATTTAAATGAAGCTTGATTAAATGAAGCCATGAAATGGACTGGGATTTTTACAAAAACAGCCGTTATTAATGAAGCCCTGAAGGAAATTATAGCACATAAAAAACGTATGCGGCTTATTGAAATGGCTGGAAACGTAAAACTGGATGTTGATCTCAATATTACAAGGGCACGAATATGAAATTATTAACTCAGGTAATGGGAATAAATTGTAGAATAATACCCTCATCTTTGTCACCGGATGAAACAGAGGGCTGTCCAGGGCAATTCTTCCTGGACAGCCCCCTTCGGCTTCCCCGTGGATGCCGCCGGACACGGGAGCGTCCATATAATCTATTCATATCGGCAAGTGGACTGAAGGGACGTATGCCTTTGATTTCTACGATGAGGTGCAGGGGATTGGCGGGGCTGTGGCCGGCGTCAATAAGATGCGTAACATGAGTTAGTTAGTACTTATTAGTTACGGACCGGCGAGGATGTTCAGGTGGTATTCGGTAGTTTTTGCCAGTGAACGATAGAGTTTTGCCGAAAGTTCCAGGTATCGTCCGTAGGGGGCGGATTCGGGAGTTTTTAGGTCTGCCTCTAACTCGGCAAGGGGGGGGAAGAGGAAGCCTGCTACGTCTTTTACTTCGCTTTCCAGGATGAGGCGGTTCACATCGCCCAGCCGTTTCAGGAGGCGGTCCCGGGGTAGGGCGGCTTTGGAAGCCATGTCTGCCGATTCGGCCGCCAGGGTTCGGAGCGTTTCCAGACCGCGCAGCAGGCCGGAACAGGCGGATGTATACCGGATTGATCGGGCTTCCCGTTCCGGCGGAGAGTTGAATTCCTTATCGATACGGGAATAGACCTGGGCGAGCAGCCCGGCGATTTCCCTGCGGCGGGGGGGGAGGGCCAGGAGTTCTTCTACAGGGCTGACCGGGAAACCGGGGATGGTCAGGCCGTCCGGGGAAAGGCTGTGGTTTTGGATTGCCGGATACAGGCGGAATTGGTTTTCGAACCAGGATGAATAGAGGGATAGGCGCTTGTCCGTGAGAACTTCCCCGCCTGCGGCGGAGGGAGCCCGGAAGGGTTGGCCTTCCCGAAGGGTGCGGACAGAAAAAGTTTCGATGGGGTTGAAACGATGGGAAGCCGAAAGGGATCGGGTTTCAAAGAGGGCGCCCCGGAAATGGGTTTTCAGGTTTGGGAAGGATAGGTCCAGACCGGCTATCCAGATGGAACCGGCTCCAAGGGTGCGGGCAAAATCCCAAGCGGTGGTAGCCACAGAACCCCCGGCGCCAAGGTTGCCCTTGCGTTCAATTCGGTCTTCGATAAAGCGGCCCAGGGGGAATAGGGAGGAACAGAGAAAAGTCCGGGCAAAGGGTTCACGGAGTACCGACGGGTACACGGCGGATTCGGTGATGAGACAGGTCTTTGCGGCTCCGGCGCGGTCCAGGTGGCGGGCGTTCCAGAACTGAGGGTCTACCACCACGGTAAAATCCGGGTCCACCCCATGGGAAAGAATAAACCGCAGGGAGGTATCCACCGCCACAAGTACCGCCCGTTCCGCCAATTCCGGCAACAGGGGAGCGATACGGTCCAGGGACGGACCTGCCGCTGCCAGGAGTACCGGAATAGACGCCAGGCACCCTTCCAGGTGGGATACCCCGGGCAGATCCCGAATAGCCTTCCGGTTCAGCGCCAGGTTACGGACCCAGCGCTTCCCGAAACGCCTGAGGGTAGCGGTGTTCACATCGTCCCGGAAGTACCATGTTTTTATCCGCTGTTCAGCCCCGGCATACCATTCCTCGTCCAATCCGGTCAAGGCGCGGTTCCTAATCAGGGCGGGTTTACCCGTATCCAGGAGCCGGAGCGCGTGGTTTAAGGCTTCGCCGTTATTACCCAGTACAAAAATGATCTTATACCGTGTAAGAAAGGCGGTAAAATCCCGGCATTCCAGGGCTTTTTTCAGTATTAGGGGATGACGTTCCACCACAATGACGGTCCGGTCCGGTACTGTCCAGGCAGCAGCTTCGGCGGCGTAACCCAGGCCGAAACCCAGGACTATGAGCGGGCCCTCCCCGGCAAGAGAGGACGCCAGGGTTTCTGCCAACCGCCGGCCTTCCCTGGCCGGATCCCGCAGGGAATAGATATGGATACCCCGGATTATCATGACAGGGTCCCCGGTTGCGGCGCTTTCAATACGGATCTCATCTTCCCTAAGGCCGGTTTTCGGAGCTTGCAGAAGCTCTGCCGCCAGTCCGGGGTATTGGGCTTCGATGATCCGGAGATTGGTTTCCCAAAAACTATTCAAGTTCAAGAATGATGACCGTATCCTTATCCAGGGGACTTCCCGGAAGAGGACTTTGGCGGCGGACCCAGCCGTCGCCGGAGATTTCCACCCGGATATCTTCCCGGAGGAGCAGGGGGATAAGTTCCCGCTTGGAATAGCCGGTGAAGTTAGGGACCACCCCGTCCACTACGGGGCTGATAAGCGGGGGCAGGCTGACAGAACCGGGGTGACTGATCTGGGGGTTTCGGCCCCGGGGGATACCCAGGTAATCCACCAGGGCTTCCGCAGCCTCCCTTATGGGCGGAGCGGCAATACGGCCCCCTAAATAGGAATCGCCTTTGGGTTTTATGATTGCCAGATAGAGGATCAGCGAAGGGGATTCCGCAGGGAGCAGGGCGATACAACTGGCGATAAAGTCCGTAGGGGAATAGGCGTTGGTCTTTGGGTCGATGATCTGAGCGGTGCCGGTTTTCACCGCCAGGGACAGGTCCCGAATGTTAGCCCGCCAGCCCGTACCGATATCGGAGGTTACATCCACCATATAGGAACGCATGGCCCGGGCCGTTTCCGCCCTGAGGACCCGGCGGCCTTGACCGGCCTCAAAGGAGCGTATGGTCTCCCCCTTGGGCGAGACGATTCGGGAGACGATCCGGGGGGGCACTAAAATTCCATCGTTGGCCACGGCGGTGGCGGCCTGGACCATCTGGAGCGCGGAGACGGCAATTTCCTGGCCCATGGCGATGGTCGGTTTAGACCGTTCCGACCAGCGATTTGTGGCGCTGAGGTAACCCACGGTTTCCCCAGGGCTTCCCGCACCGGTCCGGGCGCCGAACCCGTAGTTTTGCAGCAACTCGTTAAAGGCTGCTGCTTCCAGGCGATCCGCCGCATAGGCAGCTCCGGCATTGCAGGACTTGATGATGATGTCCCGAACCGATACCTGTCCGTGGGCGCCGAGACAGTTGATCACCACCCGCTCTCCCCGGTTGGTAATCCGTTCGTAATGACCGTCGCAGATAAAAGTCGAGCCGCTATTGACCGCTTTGGACTCCATCAGAGCGGACATGGAAAAAATCTTAAAGACCGAGCCCGGCTCATAAGCCCAGATGGCGGGGCGGTCCATCCGGGAAATTTCATCCGAGCTGTTAATATCATTGGGATCAAAATCCGGAAGGGAAGCGGAACCCAGGATATCCCCGGTGCGGGGGTCCATGGCAATGAACATCACCGCCTCGGCCCGGCTTTCCCGGCGTATCCGCTCGCCGATTTCCTCTAGGATATGCTGGACATTGGAATCAATGGTTAGAAAAACCTGATTCCCCGAACCGCCCCTGGTTTTGGCCGAAGCGGGAGCCAGTTCCGATTCCATGGCGTATTCTATCCCCGCAAGGCCGTTGTTATTTTCATTTCCCACAAAGCCGATGATCTGGCTTGCAAGCCGTTTTTCCGGGTAGATCCGGCCCACAATGGCTTCAATACCGACTCCCCGCAGGCGTCCTTCGGCCTTGAGGTTTTCGATTTCCCGGATAGTGGATTGTTCCACCTGCTTTTTAAGATATATAAAGTCGCTGGGGGCGTCTTCAATACGGGCTTTAATGGTTTCCTCGGGTATTTGCAGAATTGAGGACAGATCCCGGCTTAAAACATCCCGGTCGATAATATCGGGACGCCACAGGGTGATATTACCCAGCCGGGTCTGGAGGGCCAGAATACGGCCGTTTCTGTCTAGGATGGGTCCCCGTTCCACAAAAGGCCGGCTGGAAACGGCGCTTTTCGGATCGGCGGACCGGAGCATAAGTACCGCATATCGTATTAGGACAGCAACACTGAGGAGCGCAAAAACGGAAAGGAAAATGACAAGCCGTTTTTGGTAGGGGACTTCCGGCGGCGGGTTTACCCGTTTGTCACGTATGTCTTTCATTTAATTCCCAAGACCTTTCCAATAATGTGATCCACCGGAACGGGACCGTAAAACCGGGAGTCATAGGACTCCCGGTTATTATCACCTAGGGCAAAAAAAGTATCCTCCCCAAACATAGCGCCGCAGCGTTTCACCGCCACAACGCCCCTGGGGGTAAAAAACACGACCACATCTCCTGTCTTTGGCTTTGACCAGCGTAGAAGGTAGTTTTCGGACCAGGGTAAACGAATGCCGTATGCGGTGCGCACAACCACCAGGACGGTTCCCGGCCGTATGGCCGGCATCATGGATTGTCCCTCGGTAATCATAAAATCAAACAAAAAAAAATTCATCAATAAGACCATGATACACGCTAAAAAAACGGCCCTCCCCGGTTTCTCTATATCCATAATTAACGGCAAGTATAATACTTCAACTTAATTATGTCGATAAACCAGTATCATGCAGTATATAATTATGGATCAAGTTATTCAGCGGCGGCAGAGTCATCCGTTGATTTCTTTCTCTAAATTCAGAAGTCCGGCGATCTATAAACCCTATAAATATATTGACAAGATCAAGCAGAATCCTGCCTATATTAAACGATCCCGGAAAAAACAACCGTTTCGGCTTTCCGAATTCCGGTTGTTTGAAAACACCGGGAAACTCAGGGAGAAGCGGATGCCCAAGGCGCCGGAGAAACAGGAACAGAAGCAGGCCGCAAAACTGCGGATTTTTCCGGTTCCCGCCTGGCTGAAAAATACCTTCTGGACTTCTCCGGTCCCGGTTTGTGTACTTGGGGGGGTCGCCTTATTTTCCGCCCTTATCATGGGTATACAGAATTCCCCGGTTATGGCCCTTTCCCCGGGGGATGATCCCGCTATACGGATAAACCTTGCTTCCTATGCGGGGATTGCCGGCGTCATTCCAGTTCCCGAAGAAAGTTTCGAGTCCATACCGCTGGACCTGACAGAGATATTCCAGTGGGAAAGCTATACGGTTCAAAAAGGAGATTCTGTATCGAAGATAGCCGCCGACCGCTCGATTTCCATGGATGCCATCATTGCCTCAAACGGGATTTCCAATGCCCGGCTGCTCCGGGAAGGGGAAGTGATACGGATTCCCAACATGGATGGTATACCCTATACGGTAAAACGGGGAGACAGCCTTTCCAAGATTTCCGCGTCCCTGGGGGTGCCCCTGGATGCGATCCTGGATGCCAACGATATCCAGAGCGATACCATCAGCACCGGTCAACAGCTTTTCATCCCCGGCGCCAGGATGCGTACCGAGGATCTTAAGCTTGCCCTGGGGGAACTCTTTATCTACCCCATACGGGGACGGCTTAGTTCTTCCTACGGTTGGCGTAACGATCCCATCAGCGGCGCCCGGCGTTATCACGCGGCGGTGGATCTGGCGGCGGGGATAGGAACCCCCATTAAGGCTTCCATGGGCGGTAGGGTCGCCACGGTGGGGACGAATTCGGTCTACGGTAAGTACATCATCCTTTCTCACGGCAACGGGTTCCAAACGCTCTACGCCCACCTGAACGCCACCTCGGTAACCCAGGGTTCCTATGTTTACCAGGGCGGGAAAATCGGGGAAGTGGGCAGCACCGGGTACAGTACCGGTCCCCATCTCCATTTTGCGATATATAAAAACGGTAAACCCGTTAATCCCCTTGAATTTCTTAATTCGTAAGGATATTATAAAAGTATTCTAGGATAAAATGACCATTACAAAAAAAAGTAAAAAAAAGTTTTGTACGCGGAACGGGGGTTTTCATGCGTAAACTCGTATTCATCCTTTTGGCATTTATTGCCGTGGCTACCTTTATTCGGGCTTATGATACTGCCGGCAGTCAAGACCGGGATATTTCCGAAGCGGCTATAAGCAATGAAATAATGAGTAATTGATGAGGGCTTGCGGGATTGCGGCGGGATTGATACATTATAATCAATGAGCCCTACGGATAATCCCCGCAGTGAAGCGGCTGTTTTTTCCGATAAAGCCTCCTTTAAAGAAGTGGTTGACGATACCTGTAACCGCCTTTGGGATAGAAAGGTACAGTTCTCTATCCGGCGTATTCGGGAGCTTGAAGATATACTTAAAATGCTGGAACTAGAGCTGGATATGATGATTCGGGACGAACAGCAATAACAATTTCCAGGCGTATTTTCCGGCGTGGCTTCACCGGGAAAAGATATTTCGGAAAAACAGTACTACTGAATCCCAGCCTCGTTTGAAGATATTTCCCCGCTCAATTTCCCTGGCGGTAACCAGGGGGATGCGGCGGAGTTCGCCCTTATGGTCGCTTAAAATGAGGACGCCCAGATTGCCGCCCCTGGGGAGGGGGGCGATGATGGGGTCGTCCAGGATTACGTCCCAACTGAGGTTTTCACCGCGATCGGTGAATGTGGTAAAGAGGAAAGGTTCGGCGGGGGCCGGTTCTTCCCAGTTGATCGCGCCTTTCCATATCCGGGCGGGGGGGATATTCGGTTCCGGGGGACGCAGGGTCTTATAATGATTGAAGCCCCAGCTTAGGAGTTTCTCCCCGTCGGCATCCCTGATCCGCTCCCCTCCCCAGGAAGCGGGGGCGCCCAGGATTACCGCGATGAGCCTGGTTTCCAGCCTGGCAGCGGTAAGGGCGATATTGTAGCCCGCCTCATCGATATACCCGGTTTTAAGGCCGTCCACCCCCTCAAACCTGGTGAGCAGGGTATTGTGGTTACGCTGACGCCAGGTCCCTACAGTGCTCCGGTATTCCGGCGCCATATTGGCAGCCCGGGGATAAGCAAATTCAAGAACCGAATGAAAATCACGGAGGCTATCGGGATGACAGCGTATATACTCCCTGCAAAAGGCGGTGAATTCCATGGCGGTGGTCATATTATTTTCGGATATCCCCGAGGGTTCCACAAACCGGGTTTCTGTCAGACCCAGCCGCCGGGCCTCAGTATTCATGCGGTCCACAAAGTCCTGTACCGTAGGGCTAAAGCGCAGGGCTACCGCCATGGCGGCATCGTTTCCCGAAGGAATAGCCAGCCCCAGGATCAGTTCCCGGAGACTGACGATCTGCCCTGAGGCCAAATGCATCAGGCTTGAACGGGGGGGGTGATTCACCGCCCAGCTTTCGCTGGGAAGCTCCACAATTTCGTCCATGGAAGCCCGGCCCGCATCGATTTCCTGCAAGGCGATGTGGATGGTCATGAGTTTTGTCAGCGAGGCGGGAGGTATGGGCATATCTCCGTTCTTCACATAGAGTACGGTCCCGGTGGCGGCGTCTATGAGTACCGCGGATAGGGAACCGATATCCGGCGCGTCCGCGGAAGGGTCAAGAGCGGAAAGAGGGACCAGGGCGACAACAAGGAATACTAGGGCAGAGAAGATGCGTCGGCGGTTTCTCATCGGCCTGCCTAGAATTCCGCCTGGCCTATGGCGCGGGGATAGGGGATCACATCCCGGATATTGCCCATGCCGGTGACGTATTGGATGAGCCGCTCAAAGCCCATGCCGAAACCTGAATGGGGCGCCGTACCGTAGCGGCGAAGGTCAAGGTACCAGCTGTAAACGGAGAGGTCCATATGCATCTCCCTCAGCCGTTTTTCCAGGCGATCCAACTGATCCTCCCGTTCGGATCCTCCGATGATCTCCCCTAAGCGGGGGACCAGTACGTCCATGGCCCGCACCGTTTTAGTATCATCGTTCATCTTCATATAAAAGGCTTTAATTTCCTTGGGATAATCGGTGACTATTACCGGTCCCTTAACTATTTTTTCGGTAAGGAATTTTTCGTGCTCACTCTGGAGATCGCAGCCCCAGTAGGGTTTGAACTCAAACGCCGCATTCGCGCCGGCGCTTTCCAGTTCGGAAATAGCATCGGTGTACGTCATGTGGGCGAACCTGGAATCAATTACCGATTTGAGAACGTCCACGATTCCCTTCTCTATATGTGCATGGAAGAAGGCGAGGTCCTCCGCGCAGTCGGTCAGGGCGGCGTTGAAGAGATATTTGAGGAAATCCTCCGCCAGGGCCATGTTGTCTTCCAAGTGGGCAAAGGCGGCTTCGGGCTCTATCATCCAGAATTCCGCCAGATGCCGGGTGGTGTTCGAGTTTTCCGCCCGGAAGGTGGGGCCGAAGGTATAGACCCGGGTAAGGGCAGTGGCGTAGGTTTCCGCCTCCAACTGGCCCGAAACGGTAAGGTAACTCCGCTTGCCAAAGAAATCCTTGCCGTAATCCGGAGCCTTTCCGGATTTGCCCAGGGCTTCCATGTCCAAGGTGGTTACCTGGAACATAGCTCCCGCACCTTCGGCATCGCTGGCGGTAATGATGGGGGTGTTGATGTACTGGAAACCCCGTTCCTGAAAGAACTGGTGTACCGCAAAACCCAAGCGGCTCCGCACCCGGGCCACCGCACCGAAGGTATTGGTCCGGGCTCGGAGGTGGGCTATCTCTCGGAGGAATTCCAGGGAATGCCGCTTTTTTTGCAAGGGATACGGACGTATCCCAGGATTGGCCGTAGGCGCATCCCCGATGATCCGCAGCTTTGAGGCGGCCACTTCCACCGTCTGTCCCGAGGCCGGGGAGGGGACCAGCTTGCCCCGTACTTCTACGGAATATCCGGTGTTCACCGTGGTAAGGGCCGCTTCCAGCGCTTCCCCCAGGCTGCCCGCAGGGCCGCGGTCAAAGGTACACTGGATACCGTTAAAACAGGATCCGTCGTTCACTTCCATAAAGACCAGATTTTTCAGGTCCCGTTTTGTTCTGACCCAACCCCGGATCGTCACATCCTGAGACTCCGGAGGAATTGCCAAAATTTCCTTAATGAGAAGGTCCACCATGGGGAAAGTATATATAAAAAAGAGGGAAAGGTGAAGGGTGTATCGGGAGATCAAAGAGTATTTCGAGTATGTGGAGGAGGACTGGGGACAGAATCCACCTACGGACGGCAAGAGAGCCGGGAAGCGCTGAAGGAGGAGGACGTAGGCAGGTATCTGACTGACGTTGCCCTGTACCACCAGCTCGTCGATATCCGGCAATTTTTCCATCATCAGAGCCTCATGCCGGCTGGGATCAAAAGGCTCTCCTGCCGAGTCGAAGCGTTTGAGCCTCCATTTGCTTTCAAGCTGGGAGATCAGGCGCTTTTCTATCATGTTGATGCCATCTCAAAAACTGGCAAAATCCTGGGAAGTTTCCGCGGACTGAAGTACCCGTTCAAAATCATCAATCACGGAAATGAGATCGAGAAGCAAGCTCTGATTTGCAAAGTCAATGGCATTCTGCTTTTCCTGATTCATCCGTTTGCGGAAATTTTCAAAATCCGCGGCTTTTCGGAGATAATTGTCGTTAGCCTCGTCCAGTTTCACACTATCGGCCAATTCAGCTTCCAGTTGGGCAATTTTTGCCCCGGATCAGATTTATTTTGTCCGTTTTCAGCACCATCATGAGCTGCAACGGTGTCGTTTTTTTCTTTTTGCCTGTGATGGGCGTGATATTTTGACATCAACCCTTCCTTTCCCTAAACTTGTCTATACTCATTTAAAAAGTTACTAAAACAGCCGGACAAGGTCAAAAAATTCAGCAATTTTTTTCACATAGCAATTTTTTTGGCTTGTTTTAATTATTTTCCTGTGTTACACTTCAATCTGGATACTGGATACATTAATTTTGAGGAATCGTTATGAAAAATCTAACCATCCGTCCGATAAACACCGGATTTGTTACAACCATCCCCAAACAATACCTGTACCACCATTCAACTGTTCCTTATCTCAAGGATGCTCCGGATAGTCGTATAGAAATGCCCGTGTTTACCTTCCTTGTTGAAGGAGGGGACGGTCTTTTGCTGTAGATACCGGCATGGCTTGGACAGAGAGCGCTGGTAAATACCACCATTCCGGCTCCCGTCAACCCGAAGGCTTGTCGATCGTTGATCAATTAGGCAAGATCGGGTATAAACCGGAGGATATTGAAATTGTGGTGTTTACCCACCTGCACTGGGACCATATTTATTATATGGATCGGTTTACCAAGGCGGTTTTCTATGCCCATGAAACCGAATACCAGTTTGCCCTGAATCCAATACCCCTCTATTACAAGTCCTACGAACATCCGAAACTCTATGAAAACGCGGAAGAAAAAATTGTTCGGCCCTTTGAAGGGATACCAATTAAAACGATTCGGGGAGAAACGGAGATAGTGAAAGGCGTCCGGGTATTTGAAACCCCCGGACATTCTCCGGGGCATCAGTCCGTCGAGGTTGATACAAAAGATGGAAGCTATATTTGCTGCGGCGATTCCATCTTCATTCTGGATAATATCAGGCCTGTTCCGGAAATTGCCTATGATTTAACTCCTCCCGGGCGTTATGCCGATATCGTTTCAACATGGAAAAGCATAGAATTGCAGAAAAAACGCGCCGCAAGACCGGATTTGATATTACCCTGTCATGAAAAGAATCTTTTGGAGCGTATTAAAGAAACACCCCTTCTAGTGTTCTGTATTATACAGACAAGGTAATTGGGGACATGCTATACTGGAGGCATGAAACGAGAAATAGTGCCCCGGTTATATGCGGAAGACAAGTCGCTGATGGAAAATATTCTTTCCGCCGGAAAGATCGAACATAAATTCGCGGTGCGATTACAAACGGTGTTGCATCGTGCGAATGGCAAAGCGACAAATGATATTGCCTGCTTTCTTGGGATACATCCCAATACGGTAAGCGGTTATG
>JAITBG010000146.1 GCA_031283725.1 Treponema sp.
TGAATAACCGAAACCGGCACGTATCCGGCAGATACGTGTTTACGCGAGGCTTGAGCCGTATGAAGGGAAACTTTCACGTACGGTTCTTAGGCGGGAAGGGGCGGAGCAATCCGCCCTGACCCAGCCGACAACGGGGAATAGTAAACAAGGGAAGACGGTTGTTCGGAAATGTTACGCGGCGGCGGGAGGGCGGCGCGTTGCCGCCGAACAGCCGCTCGTTCTTCATTATTAATTGCCAACCTCTCCCCCCACCGCCTATAGTGTCGTTTCAGTATCCGGCCCCCCACCTGCGGCGTCTCTTTCACCGGCTGACTCAGCCGTTCAAACTTTTGGGCCAGAAGTTCAAACGCCTGACTCTGGCGTTACAAATTCTGACCCCGGCGTTACAACGCCTAACCCTGGCGTTAAAACTTTTGCCCCTGCCGTTCAAACTTCTGACCCGACGGTTCCCGCGAATCGGCCTGGCCTTAGCACCATACAAGGAGAACGATATGGCTAAATCGAGTAGGAGGCTACCCGTTAGCTGAGTAGCCGTCCCTATAATGCGGTTGCCTTGGGGAGCTATGGGCGTTTACTTTTGATGCGTTCTGGGTATTATAAAGGCTTGAGCTTGTTCCAAAACTCGGTTAGTGCGAACCTTCGGTTCGACGGAACGAGCAGATTTTTGAATTCAGGGGCCGTCATGAAAAACAAACTGGTATATCTGTTTTCCGTTTTTTCACTCTGCTTTGTTTTGTCCGGCTGCGTGACTGTGGGCAATACCGGTTCCGATCCCGGTGAATTGCTGAAGGGCGATCCCACGGTCATTTCCGGCGTCCTTGAAAACGGGTTTTCGTATCGTGTTTTACAAAACAGGTATCCCGAAAACCGCATCTTCCTCAGGCTGGTGGTAAACGCGGGATCCGTTTTGGAGGCCGGCAACGAGCGGGGTATCGCCCACCTGGTGGAACACATGGCCTTTAACGGGACTACCCATTTTTCGAAAAACGAACTGTTCGACTATTTTGAAACCCTGGGCATAGCCCAGGGACCCGAGGTAAACGCGTCTACTTCATTCGACGAAACGGTATACCGCCTGGAGATCCCCGCGGATGATCCTGAAGCCCTGAGTACGAGCCTTACCATTATTTCCGACTGGGCCTCTGGCCTTAGCTTTGACGAGGCAGAGCTGGAAAAAGAGCGGGGGGTGGTGCTTGAGGAATGGCGCTTGGGCCGAGGGGTTGACGGCCGGGCCTGGGACGCGCTGCTGCCCTTCCTTTTTCCCTTTTCCCGGTACGCGAACCGTATGCCCATCGGCAAACCGGATATTATCCGGAAGACGCCCAGGGAGCGGATCGTCAACTTCTACAAAAAATGGTATCGCCCGGAATTGATGACCCTGATTATCGTGGGGGATGCCGACGGGGCCCTGCTTGAAAAGGCGGTAAAGGAACGGCTGTCCTCTATCCCGGCAAGCAAAAAACCAAGGGCGCTCCCTTCATACCCCGTGTCCATTCCCAGGATGAAGCTCAGCCTCCGCCTGTCCGATCCCGAAGCGCCCTATACCCAGGTTTTTGTCGGCAGTCTGTTTCCCGCTGTACAGGTAAAGACCCGGGAGGATCAGCGACTGTATACGGCGGGCGCCGCCGCCGTAAACGCTTTAGGGGCTCGCCTCAATGAACAGGTGCAGGACGGCGATCTCTTCCTTGGCAGCCAGGTCGTTATACTACCCGTGCTGCGTTCCGTAAATGCCGGCGCGATCTGGTTCAACCCCAGGCCAGGGATGTTCGATGACGCCTTCAAGAGCGTCATTAATGAAATCGACCGTTTTGTGGAATACGGCGTCACCGAAGCCGAACTGGAGCGGCAGAAGGCAAGCCTGCGTTCCGGTGCTTTGGACGTCTGGCAGAACAGTAAAAAAGCCGAGTCGCCGGACCTTGCGTCCCGCCTGGTGGAAAGCGTACTGAACGGGACGCCCTTCCTGCCGGCGGACGCCGAATACCGGCTTGCCCTGGATACTATCGACGCCCTGACAACAGACGAAGTAAACGCGGTCATCAAACGGTATTTTGGCGGGCGCGGTTCCCGGCTTCTGGCCATCGCGCCGCCGGATGCAGGTGTTCCTTCAAAGGCGGCTATGAACCGGATGTGGAAACGCCGCCGCGATCCTTCCCTAGGGCCCTATAACGACGATCTGGACGGCCGGCCCCTTTTCCCGCCCGAATTGGCGGGGAATCTTGGCTCAATAACCGCGGAGCGCGTCCTGTCCGGCGGCAGCGGTACGCCGGCCGGCGTTCCGCCTGAAATCACCGAATTTACCTTGTCAAACGGCGCAAAGGTTGTGGTCTGCCCCACGGATTTTAAAGAAGACTTTTTTGTGTTTAACGCCGTGAGCCGCGGCGGGCTTTCCTTGGTTTCCGATGACGAATACCCCTCCGCATCCATAGCCGCCGAATACGCGGGGATGTCCGGCCTGAACGGATTCCGGCAGACCCAGGTTACCAAAAAACTGGCGGGCAAAAATGTGACCGCCGGGCCGGAACTGAGCGAAACCTACGCCGGTTTGTCCGGATCCGCTGCGGTCAGGGATATGGAAAGCCTCTTCCAGCTTGTCAATTTGTATTTTACCGCCCCCAACTTTACGGAACCCGCGTGGAAACGGGCGGCGGGGAACATTGTGTCAAGAATCGAGGCCAATCAAAAATACCCGCGGTACTATTTTGCGGCGGAACAGTTAAAAATTCTTTACCCCAGTTCCGTCCGTCTTAACGAACCTGACGCTTCTTTTGCCGGAGCCCTTGACAGCGCCAAGGCGCGGCAATTTTACCGGCAATTCTACGGCGGGGCCGGGAACTTTACTTTCGTCTTTACCGGCAATATCGCGCTTGATGAAGTAAAGCGGCTCAGCGCCCTGTACCTGGCCTCCCTTCCCGCCAGGGAGAGCGTCGAAGCGCGGGATGCCCTTCCGGCCTTCCCCGAAGGCAAACAGACTGTGCGGATAAAAAAAGGCATCGATCCGCAAAGCGTAGTCCGTATTTTGTTCGGCGGCGTAAACCCTGATATTGAAGGGGACAGGTATACCGAGCAGGATCTGATAGCAGCCATGGTTGAGTTAGTTCAGATCCGCCTTAGGGACAAAATCCGCGAAGAGATGGGGGCAAGCTACGGGGCGAGGGCCTACTGCCGGCAGGGGAACTATCCCTCACGGCGCTACAACGGAGGCATAGCCTTTGGCTGCGAGCCTGCCCGGGCCGAAGAGCTTGCGGACTTGGTGATACGGGAGCTTAAGGCTCTGGGGGAGACCCCCGCCGGGGAGGAGGAATTGGCCAAGCTCCGGGAAGGTTTTTCCCGCAACCGCGAAACCGCCCTTAAAACCAACGAGTTCTGGCAGGGGGTACTGACCGCCAATATTATGCGGGGCGATGAAAGCGCCGCTTACAGCCGGGCCGAAACGGTCCTGGCGGCCCTTACCCCGGAAACCATGCGGCGCCTCGTCCGGCGTTACTTCAATACCGAAAACTACCTGGCGGGCATTTTATTGCCGGAGGATCGTTAACGCGCCGCTCCGAGGTTCCTTTATGGGTGCCACGTTTTCTGTGCCACTGATTAGAGGGCAGTAGAGGACTTGTGGAGCAAGGCCGGAGTGCAGGGGAACCGCGGCCGCCGGGGAACTATATCCGGAAAGGGCTCCCCTTCAGGAGTTGTGAAAACCCCCAGTTGAGTTCAGGGGCCGTCAACAAGGAGAAGCGTATGCTGGTAGTGATTAAAGGCGCGGGAGACCTTGCTTCGGGTACTGCCCTCCGTCTCCGGCACGCGGGTTTTGATATCGCCGTGACCGAAATTCCCCGGCCGCTGGCGGTCCGCCGGACCGTCTGTTTTTCCCAGGCGGTCTATGAGGGGACTGCCCGGGTGGAAGATGTGGAGGCAGCGCTGGTTAAGGACGAAGAAGAAATGCGGGACTGTTTTTCCCGAGGACGTATCGCGGTCTTTGTGGATCCCGGCGCGGCTATCATGAAGCGGTTTTCCCCCGCCGTGGTGGTGGACGCCATCATGGCGAAAAAAAATACCGGCGCCTCAATACACGATGCGCCGGTGGTGATTGCCCTGGGGCCGGGTTTTACCGCGGGAATTGACTGCCACGCCGTCATCGAAACCATGCGGGGCCATACTCTGGGCCGGGTGATAACCCAGGGAAGCGCCCTGCCCAACACCGGTATTCCCGGCGATATAGGCGGCCATACCGTGGAACGGCTGCTCCGGTCCCCGGCGGAAGGTATCTTTGAGGGCCGGGCGAACATCGGCGATTCGGTGAAAAAGGGCGATGCGGTGGCCGTGGTCAACGGCCTCCCGATCCGGGCGGAAATAGACGGCATTCTCCGGGGGCTCCTCCCCTCGGGGATCCCCGTTTCAAAGGGGATGAAGGCCGGCGACATTGATCCCCGCTGCGAGGTTTCCCATTGCTTCACCGTATCCGATAAGGCCCTAGCCGTTGCCGGGGGGGTGCTGGAAGCGGTGCTGCGGTTCAGCCCATAGTCCCCTGCCCGCCTTCGCGGTCCGTAACGTTTCCGCCTGGCACTGTTTGGCGCAATACACGCCCTTTGCGCTTTCTTTTCTTTAATATTATTATGAAAATATGCGAAACATCCTGATAAAAAACGCTCTAGTTGTTACCGAATCCTCGGAGGGAATCCTCGACGTGCTTACCGCAGGGGAAACGATCAAGACCTTGGGGAAGAATCTCGCTCCGTCCAATGACTGCGATTTGATCGACGCGGCGGGGAAGATTCTGATTCCCGGTGGAGTGGATGTCCACACCCACATGAACCTTGATGTGGGAACCGCCGTGGCCTGCGATGATTTCTACACCGGCACCGTAGCGGCCGCCTGGGGGGGGACCACCACCATCGTGGACCATCCCGCCTTTGGGCCGCCCCTCTGCGCGCTGGATCACCAGATTAAAAAGTACCACGGCCTGGCGGAGGGCAGGGCGGTTATAGACTACAGTTTTCACGGGGTCATTCAGCACGTGGATGATGAGGTCCTCCGCATGATGGAAGTCCTGGCGGGGGAGGGGATAACCAGTTACAAGGTCTACACGACCTATGGGTTCAAGCTTGGCGACGGGGACCTCTACCGGGTTCTGCGGCGGGCCGGGGAACTGGGGCTGCTGGTTACCGTTCATCCTGAAAACGACGGGGTCATCACCCTGCTGCGGGAACAATATATCCAGGAGGGAAAGACCGCGCCCCGTTACCACCCCCTTTCCCGTCCCGCCGAATGCGAGGCCGAGGCCGTAAACCGGATGATCCTCCTGGCTAAAATGGCCGGGGACGCGCCCCTCTACATTGTCCACCTGAGCAACGCCCTGGGGCTTGAATACATCACCGCCGCCCGGCGCCGGGGCCAGCGAAACATCTACGCCGAAACCTGCCCCCAGTATTTGCTGCTTGACCACAGCCGTTACAGCCTGCCGGGGATAGAGGGGCTCAAATACCTCATGTGCCCGCCCCTCCACGATGCCGAAGATCGGGAGGGTCTTTGGCGGGGCCTCGCGGCGGACATAGACACGGCGGCCACCGATCACTGCCCCTTCCTGTTTGAAAGCCAGAAGATTTTGGGGAAGGATGATTTTACCAAATGCCCCAGCGGCGCGCCGGGGGTGGAGGAACGGATACCCCTGTTGTTTTCCGAAGGGGTGGGGAAAAAGCGGATCAGCCTCCGGTGCTTTGTGGAACTCTGCTGCGCCAACCCGGCGAAAATTTTCGGCCTCTACCCCAGGAAGGGAGTTATCCGGGAAGGGGCCGACGCGGACCTGGTGATCATAGACCCGGAGAAGAAAGTAACGCTGGGAAAAAACACGATCCACGGTCATGCGGATTATTCCGCCTACGAAGGCTTTGAGCTTACCGGATACCCGATCTGCACCATTTCCCGGGGGGAGGTGATCCTCAGGGACGGGGTGTTTTACGGGCGGCCGGGACGAGGGCAGTTTATACCCCGGGAAAGGCCCCGGATGATCAGGATAAACGCATAGCGATTCATCCCCTCTATGGACCCTAGTTAGGTTTCCGGGAACGCACGGGAATGTGGTATGGGGTCCTGGCAGGGGAAAAACACATGGTCCCCCCTGAACCGTTTGTGCGCTTCCGCAAACCCCGCTAAGGGCGCATGGCTCCACCGGCGGGTTACCAGTCCCGGGGAATAAAGCCCTTGGGAATGTCTATCTTCACCGTATCCCCGGTTTG
>JAITBG010000019.1 GCA_031283725.1 Treponema sp.
GGGAGTATCCGGCTCAGGATCATATACAACAGGGTTCCGCCAATAATACTGATCAGGGAATTCCGCTTCCACAGATGTACCAGGGCGGTGAAGGCGGACGCGGCCAGTACCGGGAAGCCTGCGTGAATGTTTTCCCTGATAGGGCCGCTTATGGCGTTGAATGCCAGCACGGTCATGGCCACAGGGGGGACGGTCTTTTCCACCAGGGACAGAAAGATCTTTGCGCCGGAACCGCCGGCCTTCCGGAAAAAAAAGAAGGGGAATACCCTGCAGAAAAAAATTACCGCTCCCATCACGACGGTCAGGATCAGGGCCTGAGGGATGCTAACCATTCCCGGCCTCCAAATTACCGGTGTTCCTGTGTTCCTTCCCGGTCAGCAGTTGTACCGCGGTCAGGGCAATCACCATGGCTGAAAGCAAAGAGAGTCTGGACGGCAGAAAGACCGCCCCCAGGATCGCCGCCAGGGCAGAAATGATAAAGGGAGGGGGACGCTTAACCCGGAGTATCTGCTCGATCATGAGTACCACAAACAGGGCGGTAAGGGCAAAATCGATCCCCTTCATATTGAAAGGGATGAACGTTCCCAGTAAAGCGCCGGCTACCGTGCCGGCGATCCAGTAACCCTGATTCAGTAACGCCGCCAGGAACATGAACCGGCTCTGATTTTCCCGGTTCTCCCCTTCGGGCAGGGAGGAGAGGAGTGCGAAAGTTTCATCCGTAAGGGCAAAGATGAGGTAGTACTTGTAAGGACCGGAGGCATTGAACCTTTTGAGCATGGTAAGGCCGTAGGCCATGTGCCGGGTGTTGACCACCAGCTGCACCAGGGCTGCCTCGAGAAACCCCGCTCCGGCGGCAAAGAGCCCCACGGCGATATATTGCCCGGCTCCGGCGTACATCACCACGCTCATGATCAGACTGAGCCACCAGGGGTAACCGGCGTCCGTCATGAGGAGGCCGAAGGCTATACCGATGGCGAGGTAACCCAGAAGGACCGGAAAGGAATAGGTAATTGCCTTTGTAAATAATCCCCTATTGTTTTGCACGTTCATAGGTTGTTCTCTTATTTCCGGATTCATGGTATATTGATTTTATGGATTTTACCATAAATTCCGAAGAACGGAAGGCCCTTCTGGCAGACGCCCGGGAAACTATCACCGCGGCCTTGGAAAACCGGCGGCCCGAATACCGGCGGGGAACGGAATTTCAGCGGGCGGTTGAGGCGGGCAATTCCGCGCTGCTCCGGCCCTGCGGGGCCTTTGTGACCCTTCACAAAAGCGGGAATCTCCGAGGCTGTATAGGCAGGATGTCCTCCCCGGACCCTTTGGAGAAAACAGTGCGTACCATGGCCTCCGAAGCGGCCTTTGGGGACCCCCGGTTTCCGCCCCTAACCAGGGGTGAATGGCCCGCCTGTGATATCGAAATCTCCGTCCTCTCCCCCATGGAAGCCTGCGCCGATCCCCGGCAGGTCGAGGTGGGTGTCCACGGACTCTACCTTACCCTGAGAGGCCGATCCGGGGTATTGCTCCCCCAGGTGCCGGTAGAACAGGGATGGAACCTGGATGAATATCTGGATTATATTTGTGTTAAAGCGGGCCTCCCTCCCTATGCCTTCGCGGACCCGGAGGCCAGGCTCTTAACCTTTACGGCAAGTGTATTTGGGGAAAAATAGATATGCCTTTTAAGAATTTTATTCTTTCAAGTTTGAGGATATAAATATGAACATTGATGATCCCAGGGTTGAAGAAAATCTCGGGGAATTGTCCCGGACCTTGGCGAATACCGGGGAGCCGGAGCTTATCGAATCCTTTCTTCGCTGCCTCCTGACCCCGGCGGAGACTGCGGATATCGCCGCCCGGTGGGCTCTGGTCAAAGATTTGGACGCAGGGTATTCCCAGCGGGAAATTGCGAAAAATCTGGGGCTTTCACTTTGCAAAATAACCCGAGGTTCCCGGGAATTAAAAAAGAATAATTCCGCATTCCGCCGTATCCTGGAAGCGGCGAAGAAACATATAGGGAACCACTGAAAACTGAAGTTTTTAGAGGTTCCCTATAGAAAAAGACTCCGTTTTAATTTAGTACCGCAGGGTCAGTAGTTCCCGCAGTTCCGCCGGGTCATCTATGATCCGCGCGGCCCCGGCGGCCTCCAGGGCGGGCCTGCCGCGGAAACCCCAGCTTACCCCCAGGAAATTACATTCAGCGGCCCGGGCGGTGGCCACATCGATCTCCGAATCGCCTATGAACAGGGTTTCCCGGGGGGTTGAGTCCAGCTCCATGATAAGTTTCCATGTAGAGGCGGGGTCCGGTTTTCGAGGGAGTTCCGGCCGTTCTCCCAGGATTATATCAAAGGTGTAGGGGGGGAAGATCTTTCCGACTACCAGTTGGGATATGGAATCCGCCTTGTTGGATAGGACGGCGGACTTGATTTTTTTCCCCCGCAATTCCGCCACCAATTCCGGTATTCCCGGGTAGGGCCGTGAAATGTCCGCCGGGTGATCCTCATAGTAGGCTACGGCGCTCCGAAATACGGTATCCACGGTTTTTTCGTCCCGGGCCGCAGGGGGCAGGGCAAGGGTAGCCAGATTTTTTAGGCCGTTCCCGACAATTTTGGCATACCTTTCCCGGGAGAGGGCGGGGAATCCCTTCTCTTCCAGGGCATGGTTCATGGCTGCGGCAATATCACCGATGGTGTCCACCAGGGTTCCATCCAGATCAAAGATAAGGCACTTAAATCTCATATCTTCCATTGTACTCCGGCGCGTTGAATATGAAAAGTGATTGCCGGGGTTCCTCTATTCCGCAGGGCAACCGCGTTATACCTCTTATTAGGGAGAAAAAAACCACAAAGGAACGGAAGGCATATTCCCCTATCAGGCAGCAGGTCTGTGGCCTCCGCGCTTCCTGTTACGTAACCAGCCGGGGCGCGGCCTGCTTCCTCCCCTGAGCCGTGGTTTCCCTCTTCATTCTTCACTTTGTCCGTGCTGGTCCGTGTCGTCTGTGGTAAAATTCTTTTGATCCTCCAAATCCTGCCTCACAGGAGTAATTAAAACGGACAGACAGGCCCGCGCTTTCCACGGATCAGCATCACGTCCCCAAAGCCGAAGCGTTTCGCCGCTTTGTCGGCTATGCGCTTTAACGGCGCCGGCACGCTTCCCGCCGCCAGCCCCCCCCAGGTACAGACCCGCTCTATGACAAAGCCCTGATCCGTTAAAAGCCGGGACAGGGTTTTTATCGAAAACAGGTAGAGGTGGTCAAAAATTGCGGATCGCCAATGGCTCCGGAAAAGCCGGGCCTGGAAGCCGTCTATGTTCGGGGTGGTGACGATAAAATATCCCCCCGGCGCAAGTATCCGGTAAACCTCCCGGACGAAAGAAACGGGATCGTTCAGATGTTCGATCAAATGAGACGCCAGGACCATGTCAAAACCCGCGCCGGGGAACCGGTTTTCCTCCAGGGGGAGGATCCGTACATCCAGGGAGCGCTTTTTATGGGCATATTCGGCGGCGGGGGAAATCTCCACCCCGGTTGCGTCCCAGCCGCGGTCCCGCAGTCTTTCTAACAAAGCTCCGGTGGCACAGCCTACGTCCAACACCCGGGGCCGGAAGGCGGATCGGGCCCGGAGATCCCGTTCCAACTCCTCTAATCCGGCATCTTTCAGAGCCAGCTCCTGGAGGCGCAGAAACGCTGTTTCGTTTTTTAGCTCGTATGAAAGGTAATCTTCCCCGGAACCTTCCCGGTAACGGCGGACTACCTCGGCCCGCTCCGGCTGGGGATTCATCTGTACCAGGCCGCAACGTCTGCAGCGGACATAGGAAAACCCTTCACAGAAAAAGTGTGGACTAAACGATTCATTTTCACCGTTTGCGGCGGAGTTCCCCCTACAGAGGGCGCAGGGGACGGTTCGCTTCTTTTCTCTCCCCGCCGGTGTAGACCAGGTTTTAATCAACCTCGAGCCAGTAGATTGTATTCCGGGGATTTTGGGCATTATCAAGAGCGAGTATTTCCAGGATAACCCGGCCTCGGGTAAAGGCGATATCACCAATTTCGAAAGCAGGGTATGGGGCGTAGACTTGCCGCACCGGAGCCAGGCTGTTTCGGTAGGCCATGGCGATTCCGTCCCGGACGAAGAAGGTTTCAAGGTAGAGGCGCCCCAGCTCAACGCCGTTTAGGGAACAGGTAATCCGGAAGGGAGCCAGGGGCAGATCGCCGTTTTCTTCCCGGGTATCCGAAACTTCCACAAAAACTGTGTACCGGCCCTGGCTGATGGTATTTCTGGTTGGGGGCGGAGTGAGTGTAATATTACTGTTATTCCCGCTGCCCAGGGTGGCCGACAGGATAGTCGGGGGCCTTGTATCCAGAAATGGGGTGATGATCAGAGATGGGTTAACCCAGCGCCGTTCCCGCCGGTCAAAGAGGGAAAAATGAAACCCCCCGGTATCGGACCAGCCTGATTTTCCCGAAGATGCAATGACCGTATCCTTTTCCACCAAGGAAAGGGTTTCCGGCAGTTCCTTTTCGTCAAAGCGGCTGTATATACTCACCAGCCCGTCCCCGTGATCCATGGCAACCCAGGCTCCCAACGGCGAGGGAAACCGGGAGGCAGTATTTGCTGGATCATTATAGAAGAGGACCTCCCCGGCATCTGCGGAGCGGATGGGGCCTTCAACCTCGAAATACACCCCCAGGACAGGTTTGCCATGATCGTTCCACCCGAAATTGCGGCTCATCAGCCCTTCCTGGGTAGGCCAGTCCATCCCGTAAGCTCCGGCGCTCAAGGCAAAAAAAAGCATGGTCAGAAACAGACGCTTTCTTTTCATAGTTACCTCATTTCTAATTCAAAAGAGGCCAGGGTCATGCCCCCGCCCACATAGATTTCCGAACCCCGCCTGCTGAAAAAGGCGTTTTCACTTTGAAATGCAGCTTCCATGACGATGGTCCCCGGTAAGCGTATGGCAGCCAGCGATTTCGATTGTCCTTCCAGGGAGTTGATTACAAAGATTAAGCCATTGTCGCCCGTTTCATCCAGGGCGATGACGGTTCCCGAAAGGGGTACCATAATACTCCGCCGGAGTTCAGTCTCGTAGAGGCCCACCCCCCCCCGGCGCTCAAAGGCAATCCATCTGTCGTTTGCGATAAAAGAAATATGGACCGCGTGTCTGAATCCGTCATCCAGAAATTCGTGGTAGACAACCCTGTAGGAATCCCCGAACCGTTCCAGGATGAGAAAGCGCTGATCATCGTAGCCCGAAACAATGGCCAGCCGGGAGCCGTCTTTGGAGATACGGCAGCCCAAGATCACCGCAAGCCGGGAACCGCCGGGGGAGAAGGTATAGATCCGCTTCCCGGAAGAGGTCAGAATCTCCACGGTCCCGTCCAGGGAACCTATGAGGATCAGATCCGAATTGGCATCGATACTGGTTAGGGGCGCCGCGAAATCGTAGGTCCAGAGTAGTTCTCCGCTTTCATCCGCCAAAGAAAGGGAGGTTTGATTTTCTCCGATAAGAAAAATCTTCCCGTCCAGGAACAAAGGATAGCCACGGTCCTTTTCTATTACCGTAAGGGATTCCCCCTGGGGACTGCGGATATGTATGGCTTCGGGTACCGCTTCAAATTCTGCCCAACGGTCTTCCGAAAGGGATACGATGCCTTTGACGGGCTGATTAATGGTAAACTGTCCATGGGTATCCACATAGCCGAAACGGTTTCCCAAGGTAAAGGGGACAAGATAATTCTGGGTTGGGTTGTTTTCCGTAGACATAACCGCGGAATAGTCCGACTCCAGGGAACTGAGCCAGCGGGGAACCAGGATGGTTTCCATAGGAATGGGCTGGGCGGCAATAAAAACATAGGCGACAAAGATGAAAAAAACAAGGATGATCCAATATTTTTTTTTCTTTTTTGCCACAGACCCTTCTCCGAAACTGTTTTGTCTTAATTTAGGAAGCGGCTTCAAAATACCCTATTTGAAATCACAACCTTAGATTTAAGGGTACCATAAAATACCGGTATCGTATATACTTATATTTATGGATGAATTAATTAAAAAGCGGTATTTTCGACTCCTTGCCCTGTGTTTGTTAGGGTTCTTTTTCGCTGCTGCCTCCGGGCTTTTCGCCCAGGACGATTCTTCCGTTCCCGCGGCTGTACCGGAAGCTGCCGGAGACGCATGGATTATCACCATACGGGGGGATATCGATCCCGCCATGGTTACCTTTGTTCACCGGGAAACCCGCCGGGCTCTGAGCCAGGGTATATCCTTTATCATTTTCGAGATTGATACCTTCGGAGGCCGGGTGGATTCCGCCTTACAGATCACCTCCGTTATTATGTCCATTAAAGGAGCCCGCACCGTAGCCTGGATAAATAACAGCGCAGAGTCCATGGGGATAAGCTGGTCCGCAGGGGCTCTGATCGCTTTTTCCTGCACGGATATTTACATGGCCGCGGGAACTTCTGTGGGAGCCGCTGCACCGGTAACCGTTGTGTCTGGGGGTGAAACCCAGGACGCCGGAGAAAAGGCGGTAGCAGCGGTCCGGTCCCAGATGGCGGCATTGGCGGAGCGGAACGGCCATCCCGTAGGTATAGCCTTGGCCATGGTGGACTACGACGTAGAACTCTGGGAAGCCGTGGTCGATGGCCGTACAGCGGCACTGACCCCGGCGGAATTACAAAGGCTTGAGCGGGATGGTGTAAAGGTAGAGCGGGTTGGCGTAGTTTCCGCGCCGGGGAAACTCCTCTCCCTTACCAGCGGAGACGCCTATCGCTACGGCCTCTGCGCGGGGATCGCCGATACCAAAGAAGCTCTGTTGGAAAGCCTGGGCGCCCAGGCAATAACTGAAGAAAGCCTTCCCGGATTTGCCGATACGATAATTTCCATTTTGACCTCCGCTCCGATCCAGGCAATACTCATCATCCTGGGTCTGGTGATGATATTTCTGGAAATCAACACCCCTGGGTTCGGTATATTCGGCCTGGTGGCGATCCTCGCCTTCGCCGGGGTTTTTGGCTCCGGCTTCATCCTGGGTCGAGTTGGTTCTCTGGAACTGATCCTTTTTCTGGCGGGTATCGGACTTTTAGCGGCGGAGATCTTTCTTATTCCCGGTTTTGGCGTGGTGGGCATTTCGGGGATCATCATAATCGGCCTGTCCCTGATACTTTCCATGCAAGATTTTTTGATACCCGGTAATGATTGGGAGTGGGGTCTCCTGGGCCGAAACGCCCTGGTGGTATGCGCCGGAATTATCGCCGCCATTACGGCAATCGCCCTGATTACCCTGATGGGTCCCAAGATTAAGATCTTCGACCGTCTTACCCTGCACAGCCGGATTACCGAAACTGCGGGCGGTCCTGATCCGGTTTCCACCGGCGTTTCCGATCACTACGCAGACTTATTAGGCAAGAGCGGCAGGGCCGTCTCGACTCTGCGCCCTTCGGGGAAGGCGGAGATTGACGGCCGGACCTACACTGTAGAAACCGATGGGTTCTTTATCGAAAGCGGAACAGCCGTTACGGTTATCCGGGTCCAGGGAAACCGGATCCTGGTGGGCCCGCTTCCCGCAGAACGTCCGGTGGAGCCATCCTAAAGCGTCAACCACCGGCTTATCCCTGCCGTATTCATAAGGGCATTTCCCTTGGCAATTACAAAAATTTCACAGGGCTACAGGGGTTCCGTAGTCCTGCGAAATTTTTATAGGTTACTGCAACGCTTCCCTGAGACGCGGGATGTTTGCTTTTTGCAGATCCAGATAAGTCATACCTGAGTCAAAATCCCGCTTGGATACATTATGACAAGCATGGAGCAGTAATTTTTTCGCGCCAGTCTCGGCGCTTATGGTATCCGCCATTCTTTCATTGGAAAGTTCAATGTGAAAAACAACGGGTATTTTTTCAGCCTTAACTTTGTTGATCAAGAATGCCACGGTTGCCGCGCTCGGCTCAGTTTCCGTAGAGCAGCCGGGAAAAGCGGCAAAATAGGTAAGTCCGTAAGCATCGGCAAAATAGCGGAATGGAAACCGGTCGCCAAAGACAATAGTTTTACGCCTTGCGTTATTCACAACCCCCTGAAATTCCTTATCCAATTCATCAAGCTGGGCGATATACTCCTGCGCATTCCGGCGGAAAAGTGCTGCGTTA
Organism: Treponema sp.; assembly: GCA_031283725.1. Lineage (GTDB taxonomy): Bacteria > Spirochaetota > Spirochaetia > Treponematales > Breznakiellaceae > Termitinema. The sequence continues at coordinate 8,132 of JAITBG010000019.1, forward strand.
GTGCTGTCGGCTTCACAGAGGGCATTCGCTATCACCTGTACAATAAGCCTGACGTTTTTGAGGGAAGTCCACACATGCTCGTCATAGGCAGTTTCTTCTTCGTGATCGTGTCCGATCATTTCCGCCACGAGTTCATCTTTCGTCAAATCGGCAGAGTAATAGGTAGGATAATTCACCGGGTTCGTGTCTTCCATAAGTTCGTCAAAACTTTTATCGCTTGCATATATATGGAAGTGTTCCGTTTTGGCGGGCGCATGCAGGTGATCGCTAAACATAATATATTTGGGCGCACCTTTTGGCGGATTTCCAGGAGCCTCAAATTTGTAACGCACCCAGAGGGTTCCGTCATCCTCCGGTGTAATACCGGTTCCTCTATACGCATACCGCGCCGTTGCCTGAGCGCCCTTTATGTAGAAGGTCATGGAGTCGGCGGTAATGGTGACCCTATCCACATCCATCATATAGTGGGTTTTATACTCCTCGTAATACTCCCGGGCGTTTTTTTCGCCGCTCTCCGCCTTGTGTTCCATTACAGGATCCAAAGTTCCGTCAAGAAGATACGGATACACCGATTGCCAATCCCCTGCCCAATCTGTCAGGGCGCGGTCTTTGACATCATCACTGGTAAATTCCTCATGTTCGTGTTCATGCTCGTCGTCTTCCATGCCCTCAACGATTTCTTCTTCTACCACGTCAACGGCGTCCATCATGCGGATGATCTTCATCTTTGAAGTGTCCATGGACTCAAGTACCCGGTCAACCCAAACATCGGATTCGCCGCCGGTGTATATAAACACCTCGCTGTTCTGAATTTGGATAATGTCCCTCGGCGTGGGTTCAAAAGAATGACTTTCCGCCCCGGGAGGCAGCAGCATGAATAGGTTTATCCGGTCACCGGCAATTTGCCGCGTAAAATCATAAGCCGGAAAATTGGTTGCCACCACATCAGGCTTTCCGTTATTTGCCGCCCTTTCTTTATTTCCGCGCGCAGACAGAGCGCAAACAGACAGGGACAAAATTATTACTGTAAATAAAAAGCGTTTCACATTATACCTCCAAAAATCTTACATTTCCCCCTGAATTTGGATTTGCGGAAATGTTTTTGTTGTCGAAATACATCTTTTGGAGGGTTATATCAACAATTAAATCTTACTTTTAATCCGATTGGTCCTTTTGAGCAAAAAAGCATCTGCGGTTTTACAAAAGATACGGCACACGGAGTGAAACCTATAATGGCCAAGATCAGACCGATGCGTCCGAATGCTTCTATAAGCCGCAGGGCAATTTGTATTTCAAAGCAAATATGACAATTTTCACCGGAGGGGACCTTTCGGCCTAAAACATCAATGTGCTCATGATCATGTTCTACAATGACAAAAACTCCCGCAAAAATGACGGTTAATGCCAGCCAAGCGGCTATTAAAGCGGTAAAAAAGGCTGTTTTCCCCGGTGCATGCGCCATGAAGTTACTTTAATAAAACAAAAAATTTTAGTCAATGGGTTGTTTTGCCTTCATTATTTGAGAGTCTGGTTTAATACCCCACTGCTTGTCGCTGCTCAAATAATAAAACAGGCTGAAACCGTGGTATTAAACCAGACGGTATAAATAAATTTCATACGGATTCAGGTTTAATATGAAAAAACTTACAATTTTAGGGGGAGTCTTCCAATGTCAATAAGTTAAGAAAGAGGGAGCACCGTTGATCCGTAAAAAACAAAGGTAGACACCCTTTGCCAAGTTATCGCCCATGCCGAGTGCGCCCAAAAAAACAGCCGGCGTTTCCGTCGGCTGCCTTCAAGACAGAAGTCCGTTTTCAATTTCCGACCCCTAGCTGATTTCCGTAAACGAAACCCGCTGGGCTAATCCAGACGCGTCGATCTCAAACACCACCACGCTGTTTCCCATCACAGTTTTGTTGCTGATAAAACGCTCTCCCCGGTAAAGCTGGGCAAGGTAAGCGTCTATGTCATCGGTCTCGATCTCCTGAACATCCACATCCCGCATCTGGTTTCCTGAGCAGGAATTGAATATCTCCCGAATCATCTCGTACTTCTTCATCCCGCTTTTCCGGAGGCGGTATCCAAAAATGCCGCGGGCCTGATGGTGATGACGTTCTTTACCAGGTCCACGCTTTCCAGCTCGCCCTTAACGCTTACCTCCTGGCCCATAAGGTCGGTGAGGACTATGGCATCACCTGCTACCTTAATGCCGCTGACATATTCGCAGAGCTGCTTTTTCGTACCGCCTTCACCAAGCTCATAGGCTGTGGAAAGACACATTAATTACCGTCCTTAATCAGATCCAGGGCTTCGACGAGTTTTTCAGCCCCCTTTTCAAATTCCTTCACCGCATCGTTGATGACATCCGCAGATTTGTGCTGCCCGGCGTGGTAGAGATTGTGCGCAAGGTCACACAATTCACCCGCGTGTTCCCGGTTGTGATCCGCCATGTACTTCAGCAGGGCCGTAAGCTTATTCAGATCGCCGCTGTGGTTGTGAACATGATCATGACCGCCTCCGTGTTCATGGGGATGATCGTGGCCATGCTCATGGCAGTGTTCGTGATGATCGCCTGACATAGGGCTACAGCTCCAGGTAGGAATCTGAAAACAGAGACTGATTCATGATGATGTCCGAGGTTTTCACTGCTTCCATCAAACGTTGATCACAGGGATTCACGATGGCCGAAGTAAGCCCGTGGCTGATGCACATGGCGATCATGAAGGAATCCACAATGGGCCTGACGGTCTTTGGCATCATGTTAGACACATTGGAAAGCCCGCCGGTGGAGTTAAAACCCTGTTCGGAAAGCCATCTGATGAACTGCAGGGTCTCCCGTTGCTTTTCCTGCATTCCTTTGATAACCAGAAACAGGGGATCAAACCACATATCGGCGGCATCCATGCCCAGGTTCATGCCATATTCCAGCATTTCCAGAACATAGCCCTGACGCTCTTCATTATCCGATGGAACACCGGCCTTCGAAGCCAGAGCAATAACGATGGCGTCATTTGCCGCGGCAACATCAATGTAGGAAATACGATCCCCCGCATCGGCGGAATTGACAACCGGCTTGCCCTTGGCGCGGTTGTATACTTTGATACCCGCTTCAATAGCTTTTTTGTTCGCCGTATCCAGGGCTAGGGGCACGTTGTCAAAATTTTCCTGAAGGAGCTTTACCCCCCAAGTCATCAGTTCTTCGCCGCCCTTTTCCGCCGGCCCGATGTTCAGGTCGAGGTAGGTTGCGCCCGCATCAATCTGTTCCTTTGCCCGCTTAATAATGGGCGCAGGGTCCTTGTTCTCCATAGCCGCTTTGATCGCCGGTGAAATACAGTGAATACGCTCGCCAATCACGATAAATTTACCCATATATACTCCTCAAAAATATTTTCAAGATACCCCGCCGCAGCACAACGGGGTTTTCAGCTCCATGTAAACTAACCCTTAAAATCCTTGAGCCACTTAACTACCCCAACCGCTTCGTTGGGGCCCACAAGGATCTTCCAGCCAGGCAGGCTTTCTTCAAGTTCACCCTTAAGAACAGCAACTTTGCCGGGGATAAGGAGATTGCGGCTCTTCACCTGCCCCTCAATATTTGCTTCCTTAAAAAACTTAGAAATAGTACCGGCGGAGAATTTTCCCGCCGCCCAGGAGGTAAGTACCGAATATCCCCCCGCATCGGAGACGATGAGGTTTACCGGTATCCCGCTCCGTTCCATTTCGCCGTTAATGACGAAGTAGGTGAGCGCAAAGTCTACGGTGACCGCACAGATGGATTCCGCATCCGCGCCGTTGATCGGATAGATCTTCGGTTCCATCTTCATGGGCTTCTGAGGATCGGTGTAGATATTCTGCCGCAGACCGTACAGGGGCAGCGCCGTGGCGTAGCTCATGTTGCTCAGGATAATGATCGATCCGTACTTCAGGGTGAACACCGAGGCCAGGGCGGTTTCCAGGTTCTCGTCATTGCCAACCAGCTTGTGGAGATTAACGATGCTGGGATAACCAAAGCTGCGATCCTGGTCTTTCAGGGCCGCCCGGCGGATCTGCACTGCGTTGGCAAAGGCGTCTTTGATAGAAACGCTGCCCACGTCGATAATTAAGTTTTTATTACCCGCCCCTTCGAGCTTCTGCACCGTCTCGTAGATCGTATCCAGGTCTTTGCCGCCGACCCCGAGGACCACTCCGGCTTCAACAGCAATTTTGTTAAAGATTTCCCAGTTGGTCTCGTCCGCGCCGTTGAGGACGGGCTTTTCAGCCTTGACGATATCCAGGGCGGCCTTGGCGGCATCCGCATCCTTCACCTCAAGAATGAGCGTCCGCCCCGCGCCCTGGGCTTTCTTTACCGTGTCCAGGAACTTCGCCTTGTCGCCGGTAAACTCCACATTGATCAGGTCCACGATCATCCGCTCGCCGATGCGGTCATAGTCGATCTCCTTGATCTTGGGCAGCTTCTCGTCTATGCAGTCCTGGCAGACCGCCACAGCGTAGAGGCTCTTGGACACAAAGGTCTTGTCGTGCCGGAAGAGTACGGTCTCGCCGCCGAGCTTGTACTGCTTGCCCCCATCGCCGATGGTCAGGGCCTTCATGGGGGGGGCTGAAGCGTCGCTGAGCTGCGCCAGGGCTTCCGCCGAAATATCCGGGCATTTATCGATGGCAATCGATCCCTGGGCAACCTTCATTGCAAAGGCCATACAGGTAGGGTTGCCGCACTTTTTACAATTCGTTTTGGGCAATAATTTAAAGATGTCTAATCCTTTAAGCGCCATATCTTCCTCCTTTTACACAAGTTCCGCAATAAGTTTTGAAACTGCGGCAACCGATGCGGGATGGCGCAGAATAACGGCGTTAGAACCGGCGGCAATGGCAGCCGCGGCGGTGGCTACTTCCATGGCGATACCCCGCTGTTCCTGGGGGCCCCAGCCGGCGGGAACTTCCGCTTCGCTCTTGAATGATTCACCCACGCTCCAGGTTTGTTCACCCACGGAGGTGATAATGGGCATCTGGAGTTTGTCGTCGTTCTGGGTCAGAGCGGCCAGCTTGATCCGGTCCATGGTACTCACCACATACTCAAAACCATAACCCGCGGCGGCGGTACCTACGTTCATAACCAGGCTCTCGTTCTTGATCCCTAGTTGAGAGATGAGCACGTTGAGCTGTTTGGCCAGATTGATATCCACCGCGGATTCCGCGGAGATCTTCTGTCCATAAGCCTGGACCGCGCCGACGGCGATAGCCTTGTAGTTCTCTTCCTTGGCGGACATGAAAAGCACATTTTTCCCCTGAAGGGCGTCGGCGATCTTCACAAAGAGTTGACCGTCCTTTTCCACATTTTTACTGCCCTGGATCACCAAGGGAATGTTTATGGCATCGGCAACTTCTTTACAGAGGGCTACGCAGTCTTCGATAGACTTGTTGGCCCCGTTGGGATCGGCGCTTTCAAGGGACAGGCTGATAAAACTGGCCCCGGGGATGGTGCAGGCTCTCTTCGCCACATCGGCGATTTTTTCCGCCCCGGCGTAAAACTCACCCAATTCGGGCAGATCCCGGTTCGGCCCCAGATCGGAAACTTCAACTCCTACCCGGGGAGGGTTCTTGATCTCCTCATCAAAACTGTAGAAGGGGAGTACATTTTCACCCCCCAGAGTAATAGCTTTATCCCCGGTACCAATCACCACCTCTTTGATAGAAGCCGGAAATTTTTGCGGAACGCGTTTAAACGGCATAATACCTCTCCTTTTTATTTAAGTTTCTATAATCTCTACCAAAAAAGTATAACGACATACAGCCGCCATACTTTTCAATTTCGTTGTTACATCAACGGTTCAAGCTGCAACACCGGATGTTCCTTTTCCGCAAGGAATTCCACCAGTTTTTCCGCATCCTCGGTAACCGTCTCATCGGCAATCTTATCAACGTAGTTGTCGATCCCGTAAAGCTCCTTCGCCGTCTTGTTGAGCTTGGCGCCCACAAATTCCTTGAGGGCCTTTGGCATCCACACAATCCGTGCGGGACCGCCTTCGGCCGCCATAAACTTTTTAGAACTGATGAACTGTTTGCCGTGGCCCATGAAACCCGGAGTCTGAACACCGCCGCCTGTCATGGAGGCCATTTCCGAGAAGGTCATTCCCAGAGGAGTCATCCCCGAATGTTCCCGGTTGACGATAACCACACCGTTACTGGCGGGCTCAATTCCGCAGATACACTCGAAACAGCCGCAGCTTGTCATGGGATCCTGCATGATGGAATATAGGGTAACCTGTTGGAGAGATCCGTGGGAGGCGGTCTGCACCGCTTCGTTCACGTCTTCCCATATACCCAGCTTCTCGTCCACCACCCGCTCTTTGGTAACGATCTGACAGGAACCGTTGGGGTCAATCTCGTTGGTAGCCTTGGCGTCAAGCCAAGACACGGCGCCGCAGAGCCCCAGCCGTTCCGGGGTAACCACACACACGTGGGCCGGGGAGAAGGACTGGCAGAGTATGCAGTTGTAGAACACTTCGACGTTCTCATCCGTAAGGGAAAGGAGCCGGGCGTCACGGACTTCGTAGACCTTGTTCACCTCGGCCCGGAGCCGTTTAAGATCTTCCGGTTTGGTGTAGATCTTAACCTGGACCTTGTCGATGATAGCCTCGAAATCACTCTTGAGCTTGGCGTAAAGAATTTCCCCAAAGTGTTTGGCCCGGAAGCCCGTGGCAAAGGCGGCCTTGCTCACCCGGATGCGGATAAGGTCCCGCTGGCCAGTGTGCATGACGCCTTCGGCGTAGTTAAGGTAATGGTGTATCCGGCGTTCAAACACCGGTTCGAAGTCTTTCTGCATATTTTTTCCGGCGACCTCCACCACAAAACCCATGGCGGAACGATCCCCTTCTTTAACACTATCAATATCCGGCCCGAATACTTCGATCTTGTGGTCCTCAATCTCGCCGGCTTCCCTGGTGGTGACCCACTCGAAACAGTCCAACTTAGACCCGTCGATGTCCACGTGCATATCCGCCCGGCGGATAATTTCCCCCTCAAAAGCGGTGGAGAATGCCACGGGGATGTCAATTTTGGTAATCTTGATTTTAATGTCCCGGGCTTCCAGAGAAGTCTCGATAAAGTCATTGGTGCTCTGCTGGATGATAAGGCTCTTGGGCACGGGCCACACATCCTTGGTAGAATTGGTGATAACCGGGAAGCCCATGGCAATGGCGCCGCCTCCGTAGGCCACGGTGAGATCCGGCACGGGGTCAAAGGCGTTAACAAAGGCCCGGATACGTTTGAAGGTATAGTCGTCAAACTCTTCTTGGTCTCCGGGCTGCACATTGCCGAAGATCATGGCAGCGCGGTTTACCACGGAAATGATATGGGCTACATGCCACAGATCCGGCCCAACCGGGACAACCCGGACGGAAAAATTCATGTTCAGATTCATCCGCCTAGCCTGGTCGATGATCCCTCCGATGAGGAATACAAAGATGGCCCGGGACTGATAACCCTTGATCAGCTCAGCCGCTTCTTCGTCGGTAGGAGCGGGGCCGATGATGACCACGAATCCGGGAATGTCCCCGGTTACCAGGGGCACCCCGAGCTCGCGTACTTCGGCGTCGCTCATGTGGCCCCAGTACTCGCGTTTGTCACCCTCGCCGTATGGGGTGGGGGACTTGGCGTATTTGCAGGCTTCCACAACCTCACCCGCAAGGACCGTACCGAAGCCGGTCTTAAAAACATCTCCCAGCCGCTGGTTTCGGGGCATCCAGTTAGCCTTGGTCTCGTCGAAGCAAGCCTTCAATTCGCCCAGGGTGGTAACCTTTTTGCCAAGGTAGGCCAGATGGTTGGCGAGGAAGTACGCCGTATTCGGCATAGCCAACGGAGCGGACTCACCCAGTTCTTTCAAAGTTTCGTTAAGCGTCTTTTCGGCCACCGCCATCATCTCGTCGGCGCCGTCAAAAACCCGGTTAAATAATAATTTCATAGAAACGCCTCTCTCCTTCAGGAATTATGTGACGCATCAGGGAACCGCCTTAAGCGCCGCGTCAATGCGTCCTTTGATCTTCATGATCTCGTTTCTTGCCCGATCACTGGTTTCATAGGGTGATATGCCCCGGCGATCGGCCTCGATAATCTCCTCGTTGTAGCTGATGAACCCAAACAAGTCTTCCGGGGGTATACGGGCTTTGAGGTACTCCTCATCATCCTTGCCCCGGACTTTGTTAGCCACCACGCTTACCGCCTTAACCCCCAGATCAGCGGCCAAGGGTTTGACCTTGTGATAGGTCTGGATACTCCGTTCACCCGGCTCGATGACCACCATGAACCGGTCCACCATTTCCGCGGTACCCCGGCCAAGGTGTTCAAGCCCGGCCTCCATATCCATGACAACCACCTCGTCCCTGGCGATTACCAGGTGGGAGATGACCCGCTTGACCATCACATGTTCGGGACATACGCAACCGGCTCCGCCGGTTTCCACGGTGCCCATCACCAGAAACTTAACGCCGTTCTTCTCCCGGGCAAACAGGTCGGGAATGTCGTCTACCTTGGGGTTTATCTTAAAGAACTTTCCAAAGGCATCCTTGTTCGCTCCTGTCCGCTCGGCGATAAGATCGCTCATCTTGGAAATGGGGGTAATGGCCTCCACCTCCGCTTCGGTAAAACCGAGGGCCAAGCCCAAGTTGGCGTCGGGGTCCACATCCACCGCCAGGACCTTCCGGCCTTCGGCGGCGTACAACCGTGATAATACCGCGGCCAATGTGGTTTTCCCGACTCCTCCCTTACCGGTGATCGCTATTTTCATCAGATACCCAAACCGGCCCGTTTCTTCTCAAGCCCGTCCAGTATCGATTTAACCAGTTCATGGGGGTCCGTATTGATGATGTACCCCGCCCCAACGATCTCCCTGGTCCCCGAGGTGATCCACTCCATCATTTGGGAACTGCCCTTGACCTGGGGCTCAATGCCCAGGTATACGTCAATACCGGTGGATACGACGTAGTTGGCGATGGATACCGCCTTCTCGCTCATCCATTCCGGCGCGCAGCCCACCACGGGGATTTGGGTGGTATCTACCCCCCAGTCTTTGGCAATGCCCGTAGCCAGGAGCATCATACGGCTGATGTCTACGCAGGCGCCCATATGCAGGATCGGCGGAATGTCCACCAGTTCGCACACCCGGCGAAGTCCGGCGCCGCAGACATACTTGGCATCCTTCTGGAGCAGCCCCGCCTTGGTTGCCATCTGGGCGGCGCATCCGGTGGCCACAATAAGCACGTCGTTTGCAAGCAGTTCCTTCATGATTTCCATGTGGGAATAGTCGGGCCGAACCCGGGGGTTGTTGCAGCCCACGATAGCCACAGCGCCCCGGAGAACCCCGGCCTTAATGGCATCAATCGCCGGCCTATAGGAGCCCAACTCATCCACGTGGGTATTGGCGACCCCGTCCAGGTGCTTGATGATCTGCTCACAGGGGTAGCCTACGGTAGCTTTCTGCTTCGTGTCGGGGATATAGATCTTAGATGCGTCCCGGTTCTGGAAATTGTCAATAGCCATTCTGACGATTTCCTTGGCCTGCTCAAAGGCGGTTTGGGGTTTGAATTCAACGTAGATTGATCCGGGAATCCGGGCGATGGGGGAACTGGTGACAAATTTGGTGTGGTAACAGTCCGAAAGAGATGCAAGGGCGGGGAAGATACACTGTACGTCTACGCACATCATTTCCACCACACCGGTGAGAACCACGTTTTCCTGCTGGAGGAAGTTACCCGCCATGCGGACGCCGTGACGCATGGCCACTTCGTTGGCGGTACAGCAGAGCCCCACCAAGTTGATGCCTTTGGCGCCCTTGCTCTTAGCGTAGTCCACCAGCTCTTTCACTTCGCCGGCGGTGACGACCATTTCGGAAAAGGCCGGGTCGTGGCCGTGAACAACGATATTGACATAGTCCTTCTCCAGAACCCCCAGATTGCCTTCGGTATTCCACACCGTGGGAGTGCCGAAGAGGATATCGGTGATTTCCGTCCCCAGCATGGAGCCGCCCCAGCCGTTGGAAATGGAGGTCCGCAGACCCTGACGGATCAGCGCCTCCGGCTGAGCGGTGTTCCCCATGTGCGTCATGTGCATGGCGGTGGCGATTTCCCGGTCGATAGCGCGGGGTTCAATACCTTGTTCCGCCCATACTTTCTGCCGCTCCGAGGTGGCCCGCTTGACAAAGCGCAGGGTACCGAAGGTCTTCCCAAATTCCGCAAGCCCCACTTCCGCGACTTCGTGGGCAATATCGTATATATCCCGGCCATCGGTGGGAATATCCCATTCCTTAGCCAACCGGATAAGCTTCTGTTCATCCCGTACCTGGTAGTTCCCATCACGGCTCGTACTATGAAGCACGTGGAGTATCTCCCGGGCGTGATCCGAATGGGCCGAAGTACCCGCCGCAACGGTACGAAGGTAGTTCCTGCCTGCTATGGCGTGGGCATCCGCGCCGCAAATACCTCTGGAAGCTTTTGCGGTAATCCGGCATGGTCCCATAGAGCAGTTCTTGCAGCAAATCCCATCTTCCCCGAATTTGCAGTGCGGAGTCTGGGTTTTTACCCGATCCTCCCAGGTTTCGGCGTGCACAAAGGTCGCCATTTCTTTCAATTTGGCAGTTACGGTTTCCATCTCTTCAATGGTAGTAAAACGTTCCAAGGTTCTCAAAATAAAGCCTCCTCCCTCAGTATAAAGGTGAATCAATTACTAATAGTATAAAATCGTTTTATAAAATTGTAAATTATAAATATTTATAAATACTAAAATATCTATATTAAATTACTTATTTCCGCGCTCTTAACCTCCTTATAACGGCTTCGCCCGCCGCCGTCAAATCCTCCGCGGCAGTTGATGCCGCAACGTTCAGCAAGCTCCGGGGTCCAGCTTCGTAAAGTCCCTGGTAATGGGCCAGGGGGACATCGTACTGCTGTCCCGGTACCCTCCCCCATACCGCTATGCAAACAAGGCCCCGTTGGTATGGGGGAGGAAACAGGCCGCCACAAATTCGTCCATATATCCCGGATGGGACGATAATTCCAGGTAGGTCATTCCCCTGCTGATTTCGATAACCTTAGACGCCGCGCCCCTGGAATTAACCATGGCGTAAGCCCCGGCCAGGCTGGTATTACCGATATAGCGGTACTTTTCCAGGGGAATCTTGGGGAACATCCCGATACGGATGGCTTTTTCCACGTTGATTCCGCTTCCAATACCCCCGGCCACAAAAACTTCCTCAATAGCGTCCAAGGAAAAGTCCATAATCGCCAACATGGTCTTAATGGCGGAAAAGATAGCCCCCTTGGCCCGAATAAAGCTGTCGATATCCGTCTCATTCAGGGTAATGTCCTGGGCAAGGATATAATTGGCAGCGCCGTACTCGTCATGGCCTATCCGCTTACCCTCCCGTATGAATTTCCCCTTGGCGTTGATAATCCCGCAACGGAAAAGTTCCCCAATAGTATCGATAAGCCCGGATCCGCAGAGCCCTGCGGCCTTCTGATCCGCCCCGCCTATAATGGTAAGGGCCGGTTCCATGGTTTCGGCGTCGATGGAACAGGCTTCAATGGCCCCGTCGGTGGCCCGCATGCCACAGCTGATATCTCCGCCCTCAAAGGCAGGCCCGGCGGAACAGGCGCAGGACATGAGCAGCTCCGAATTGCCAAAAACCAGTTCTCCGTTAGTTCCCAAATCTATGAAAAGCGAGAAACTATCTTTTTTGTATATTCCCGACGAGAAAACCCCGGCGGTGATGTCTCCTCCAACATAGCTGCCTATGCTTGGAGCCAGGATCACCTCAGCATCGGGGTTCAGGTTCAACCCCAGATCGGCGCTACGGAAACCGTCACCATGGAAGAAGGCCGGCACATAGGGTTCCAGCCTGAGGTAGTCCGCGTAGACCTCGGTAAAGAGGTGGATCATGGTGGTATTGGCCGCCACCGCCGCCCGGTATATGCCCCTAGGCTCGATCCCCGCCTTGCCGCATATCTCCGTAATCAGGGGAAGTATAGTCTCCTCAATCACCGCCTTCCGTAGCCGTTCCAGGCCTCCGGGTTTTGTACCGGCGATGATGCGGCTGATCACGTCCGCCCCAAAGCGGATCTGGCCGTTCCCTCCGGAACCTCCCGCCAGGAGCTTCCCGGTACGAAGGTCCGTGAGTACCATTGCCACTGTGGTGGTCCCGATATCCACCGCTAGGCCCGACAGCACCGCCTGAGCCCCGGCTGTTGCAGGAAGCACGTCCAGGATCAGATGCCGCTCCGGGTCTTTGCGAATAACACACACAATAGAAAAATCCGATTCGCGCAGGATCCTGGGAAGCTTCCGCAGGGCGAATATACTAATCCCAGCCTCCCGTCCGGACTCTTCGGCATACTTGGCCAGAAGCCGTTCCCGGTCCGCGGCGGCGTCGTCCAGCGCTGGGGGCCTCAGGGTAAGGACCACTGTATCCAGACCGCTATCCCCGCGATAACCCAGCTCATCCAGGTCCTTGCTCAAGGTGTCAAAGGCAGCCCGTTCCCGACCTTCGCTGAGGTCCGTCACCTTGATACGGTTTTTGAAGGCCCCGGCGGCAAGGGGGACCTCTAAACGAAGATCCGATGCAGCTTTGATGCCGCAGGCCAATCGCCAGCCCGCCGCGTAGTCCTCCGGGGTAATTTGGTGGGGAATTTCCCCCGTCACAGTTCCTTCCAGCAGTTTAACCCGGCATTTGCCGCAGGTCCCGTTCCCCGAACAGGGGGCGTCGATGTCGACCCCGGTCTTCCGGGCGGTTTCGAGGAGGGTTTCTCCCTCGGGGGCAAGGGCGGAAACAGCAACACCACCCTCGATATTAAACAGTATTTTGCAGGTGTTCGTACTCATATCGTTATTATTTTATCAATTTAAACCTTCTATGAAGGCGTGTCAATTAGTTTTTTAAAAAAGCCAAGCAGCCTGATGCTATAAAACAAGGCCCATAATCCAAGGTCCCCAGACCCACAAAATAACCATAACACGAAAAGTGACGAATATTGTTAATGAAATTAAAGAAGCTGGAATATACAATAGCATTATTATCACTATTGTTAGTATTTAGAGCCTTTATTGACAATCATCTTTTTCCATAAGTAGTATTCCGTGTTCAGTCGGATACCGTCGGCAAAAGGGGGTCGTTATGGAAACTAATTCCATCGTTATTATTACGGCGTCGGTCTATTTTTTGACCATGATTGGTACCGGGGTTTACGCCGTTAAGAAGAATAAAAAAACATCGGACTATCTGGTGGCCGGGCGCAATCTGGGCTGGGTGATGACTGCCGTCACTATGGTAGCCGTGCAGATTGGGGTGGGCATTGTGCTGAGCAGCGCCACCAACGGCTATAATGGCGGGGTCTGGCCGGGGGTTTACTACGCCCTGGGCTGTGGCGGGGGATTACTTGTGGCGGGGATGGTTACCACCAAGAAGCTCAAGGCGCAGGATGGATATGTCCCCATGGACTTTTTCTCCCAGCGTTACGGAGACAGCCGGGGAATACGTTTTTGGGCGTGGCTGTCCAATGTCCCCAGCCTTTTGGGAATCTTCATTGCCCAGATGTTGGCCTGCGGCGGCATCCTGGCGGGATTTGGACTGCCCTTTGGCTGGGGGGTCATCCTTTCGGCGGGGGTTGTGCTTATCTACTGTACCATCGGCGGTATGTGGGGAGTTGTGCTCACCGATGTGATCCAAACTACGATCATCATGATTGGTATTCCGATTTACTTCGTTGCCATCCTCATTAGTTTTATCAACCACGGCGGGTCCGTTGCGGGAGCTTATTTTACCCCCTTCATTCCCCAGGGAATGTTTACCCGCTTTGTCTATCTTGTGCTGCCCTTCCTGCTTTCCATCTCGGTATCCTATGACGCCTATGCGCGTATTCAGGCGGCTAAAAACACGAAAGACGCCGCTAAGGGTTGTATTGTAGGAGGGATCATAGTCATCATCGTTGGGCTGATGTGCTCCTCCATCGGGGCCTTTGCGAAACTGCTGTTCCCAGGGGTCACCGACGGTATCTTCACCATTGCTGCGGTGGGCACCCTGCCGCCGGTTCTGGCAGGCATTGTCATCGCGGCCATACTGTCCGCCGCTATCTATGTCCAGCGCAAACTGTGTCATCCTTTCCCTGGGCTCTTGTTTTGCCCGGGACTTCTACAACAAAGTCCTGCACCCGGAAGTGGAGAACCTTGACGAACTCCCCAAGTCAAAACTTATCTCCCAGCTTACGGTTTTGGGCGGCAGCGTGGTGGGTATCATTTTCGCCTTTCACATGACCGACATTCTGGATGCATGATAATCTTTAATTATCCCTATATGGGAAGCCTGCTTGTCCCCTTACTGGGGGGCCTTGTCTGGAAGGGAGCAACCCGGAAGGGCGCTTTTGCGGCGGTCATTACTGGGGACATAGTGGGGGGTGGCGGCATTCTTCCTGGGGATACCCGGGCCCTTCGCCGGGCTCTTTAACACCGATCTTGCGCTGCTGATAGCCTATACGGTTTCCGCATTGACCCTCATTATCGTGAGCCTGAACGACAAGACCAATAAACTGAGCGCCCACACGAATTGATATGCAGGTCCATGATTGGCCCTATCCGAATGAATTCGGGACGGAAGAGGTAATTGATTCGGAAGTGCTGGTACTGGGGGGCGGCCTTGCGGGTTGTTTTGCCGCGATTGCGGCGGCCCGCAGGGGCAAGAAGGTCACCCTGGTGGAAAAGAAAAGGGCGCCGTCATCCGTAGCGGCGCCGCGGGGAGTGGCGTTGACCATTGGGAATCCTGCTGTACCAATCCCTGTTCCCGGGTTACGCCAAAGGAAATTGCCGAGGCCTATATCCGCGAACAGGACTACTACAGCAACGGCATTGGTCATTACATTGAGTGCCGCGAAGGCTACGACCAGCTTTTGGATATGGAGTCCTTCGGCGGCAAGATCCGCGACACCGAAGGTGAGTTTCGGGGGGCCGAATTCCGGGATGCTGAAACCGGACTTATGTTCGCCTATGATTACAAAAACAAATTTACCCTGCGGGTATGGGGTACAACCTTTAAGCCCGCGCTTTACCGTGAGCTCAAGCGGCTGAAGGTTAAGCTGGTGGAGCGCACCGAGGCAACGGCGCTGCTGACCGTGGAGACCGGCGGGAAAAAACGGGGTATCGGCGCCATTGGCATGAATGTACGTACCGGCCGCCTGTATGTCTTCCCGGCGAAATCTACCATACTGACCATGTCCCGTCCGGCGCGGGTGTGGCTTTTTAACCCGGGACCTGGTGGGGCTCTGCGAGTTTCGGCCGCCCCAGAGCATTGGCAGCGGGCACGCCATGGGCTATAGGGCCGGTCTGGAATTCACCATGATGGAAAAATCCGTCCGGGGGGAATTCTCTGCCGCTGGGCGCAGTTTCCCGCCCTATGGTACCGGGAATAATCACAATACCTGGTATGCCGCCACCATGGTAGACGCCCGGGGGGTTGAGATTCCCTATCTCGACCGGGACGGTAATGTTTTAAAAACGGTATCGGAACGTTACTATCCCGCGCTGGGTCAAAAATTCTTTCTCAAGGGCGGGGTCATAGACGAGGCAAAGTACGAATACCGCGGCCCCGAGACCATGGGCGTTGATGAGTTGATGAAGCAGGGTTATCAGCTTCCCTTTTACGCCGATCTGAGCAGGATGCCCGAGATGGAGCGCCGGGTCATTTGGGGGATGATGGTAGGGGAGGAAGCGAAAACTCGGATTCCGGTTCTGGAGAGTTACACCGAGCGGGGCTTTGATCCAAAAAAACATGCCCTGCAAAGTTACGGAACCGGCTGGCAGTCCGCCGGCTTCTTGGACAACGAGCGACAGCTTTTCGGCGCCCCCGGCGGGGTATTCCATGACTGGAATCTTAAAACCAACATCGACGGTATTTATGCCGCCGGGGATCAACTCTACGCCTCGGATTGCTGCAGCTTTGCTTCCGCCACGGGCTATTACGCCGGGCGGAAGGCGGCGGATTACGCGGACACCGTAAGCCAGCTCCCTCCATCCCGGGGGGACATCGATAGTGAGGCGTATCGGCTCTATGCGCCGATGTACAATCCCGAAGGCATGCATTGGAAAGAGCTGAATATGGCAATCTCCAAGGCCATGCAGAATTACTGCGGAGGCATCAAATGCGCGTCGCTGCTTCGGGAAGGACTGGATTTGCTGAACAGTTATGAGCGGGACTGTGTCCCCCGGCTTAGCTGCAATAATCCCCACGACCTGATGCGTACCCACGAGGTATTGGATATCCTTGATGTTTCGCGGCTGATACTCAATGCCTGTCTGCTCCGCGAATCAAGCTCAAAGCCCCTCTGCTTTGAACGCAGCGATTTCCCAAAGCGGGACCCGGAGCGGGACAACCATTTTATCACCATCCGCAAGGAGGGGGACCGGATTATCCGCTTAGATGTTCCCCACAATTACTACGGTGATGTGGAAGCGGGTTATTTGGAGTACAACCATACTGCCGAAGGCGGCTCCAAATGAGCGATAAAAAAATGAACAGCCTCTCCGCTTTAAGAGTTCCCTGTAGCGCGGAACCCCTGATCTTCAATCCCGATATCTGTATAGGCTGTAATTGCTGCGTCGAAGTCTGCCAAGTGGATGTCCTGATTCCAAACCCGGAAAAGGGGAAGCCCCCGGTAACGCTCTACCCCGGCGAATGTTACTATTGCGGCTACTGTGTCATGGAATGCCCGAAAAAAGGGGCTATCAAGCTACAGCACCCCCTGATGAACCGCGCAAAATTTGTTGCGGCACAAGTTTGCAATCTGGAAGACGCCCGTTGAATACAACCTAAAGGATAAGGGTTCAATTAGAATAACCCAAGCCAATTGGAAAAGTACCTAAACATGCGTTATGCATATCCTCATGTTATTATTATCTTTAACTAACTCGTTTTTCGTTTTTTGGGTGTATTTCGTTCATTTGGAACATTTTAGTATTTCATTCAGAATTCAAGTAGTTCATTTTGAAAATGAACAAGGAGGGCACTCACTATGGTACTATCAATTCGGACGAGGGTCATACTCATCATCTCTTTAATCACTGCTGGAATGGCAGCGGTCAGCGTGATCATCGGAATTAATCTAACCCGGCGTAATCTTGTAGAAACCATCAAAACCGACATGACCGTATCGGCGGTCATTGCGGAACGGCTCATTTCAGAGAAAGTGGGGCGCTTAAGGGCTGAAATGCGGCTTTTCGTGGAAAAATGCCGGGGTCTGGGCGAAGAGCAGGTGGCGGAATTTTTCCGGCAGGAAGTCGCAGTCCGGGGACGTTTTACGATACGGATTTTCGATAGAGAAGGCAACGTTTGGGCCCTGGGCGCCAAAACCCGGAGCAGCGAACTTTTTGGAAACGAAAACGCTAAGCGGGTTCTGGCAGGTAAAATGCCCATCGGTACCACTCAATATAACGACAGCGGGGATTTCCTTATGAGACTCTGGATACCCCTGGAGGACGGCAGGATTTTAGCAGCCTCCCTGCCGGGGATGGTGATGAGCGATGCCCTGTCGGATTTTAGGATTTGGGATTCGGGAAACATTTTTATGCTTGACCACGAAGGGGTAATGATTGCCAACATGAGGCCGCCGCTGGTCCATGAACGGGTTAATTTTATCAAGAGAACGGATCTTGAGGAGGGATACGATCAAATAGCCGATGTTTTTTCCCTTATGGTGCAGGGAAAAACAGGAACCGACGAATACAGCTATGACGGCATCAGGCGGATCTGCGCGTTCAGGCCCGTTGCCGGGATCGACGGCTGGTCCATTGGGGTAGTTTGCCCCCTTGTGAAAAACCCCCTTTCCCAAATCGTGGGTTCCTTCATAGTTTCCGGTGCTGTATTTCTTGGGCTGGGTATTCTTGTGGCATTCTTCGTGGCCGGTATTATTGCCCGTCCCTTTGAAAAGACGAAAGATCTCGCCCTGGTGGCCGAATCCGCCTCGGAAGCGAAGAGCCGTTTCCTGGCCAACATGAGCCACGAGATGCGCACCTCCCTTAACGCCATCATCGGTTTTTCGGAGTTGGAGCTGGGAAAAGAAAAAGACAGCGAGGTCAAATCAGGGACCCATGAGAGTCTGGAAAAAATTTACAGTTCTGGCGTTACCCTCCTGGGGCTTATCAACGATATTCTGGACATATCCAAGATTGAATCGGGAAAATTTGAACTGGTACTAGTGAATTATGACATACCGAGCCTTATTAACGATACGGTGGTCCTCAATATTGTACGCATAGGCAGCAAACCCATTGAGTTTAAGCTGGACATTGACGAAAACCTGCCCTCCAAGCTCTTTGGCGACGAGCTGCGGATAAAGCAGATACTCAACAACCTCCTCTCCAATGCCTTT
>JAITBG010000194.1 GCA_031283725.1 Treponema sp.
GCGCGGATTCGGGATTATTGGGACCAAAATGTTTGAGCATCACGATATTTTCATAATCGCTGTGATTGGAGATTACCACTCCCTGTTTTGCGGCGCTTTCGGTAACAAACATCTCGTCCGAGCTAAGGTCTCCAAAACGGATCATATTGGGGGTTTCGATCTTTACTTTGTTCAGAGTCCCGTAACCTTGCATCATGATAAGACCGTATGCTTGGGCATCGGTAATAGTAATGGTACGGCCGGGGAAAACTGTCAGTTCCTTGGCGCTGAAATCTTTGCTGCCGTAAACCACCCATTTTTCGGAGTAACCATTTTCGGCCATTGCTTTTTCGTCCGCCACCGGAACAGGCAAAAGAAAATGGTTTTCTTTAAAATCGGGATCAACATTGAGTTCCCAATTAAGGATACTAAAGAGATATTCGTAATCGTGATATTTGTCCTTCGGCACATCCTTGACCAAGGTGTCGCGGCTGTTATACCTGCCCTCTACTTGGGACTGGAAGAAGATCGACACATCACTGGCCCGCTGGGGTTCGTAGGTTAAGAGGGAACCCGGAGCGTGGAGTATCCCTGGAGGCACATCCCAGCCTGTTCCAATCTGTAAGCGGTAAGCCCGGGAGAGGTCCAGGATATTGTTGTCCCCCCGGTCTGCCCATTCTTTAAGGCAACGGATTACATCGTCTTTGGTAACTCCGGGATTAAGACCGAAATAGGTATGGGGGAAGTTATTGTTGACGTTGTTTTGCTGGGGAGGGAAATAATACCCTTCGGGCTTGCCCAGCATATCAACGTTTTTTGCTTGTTCATCCATCAGATGAACATGATGCGCGATGGGACCCATGTTGTCAAAAAACTTTGAGAAGATCATCCAGCGGCCATATTTGTTCATCTGTTCCTCGCCGATGATCGCCGCTCCCATAAAATCTATAATTTCCTTAAAAAGTATCTGCTCAATACCGCTTGAGGTTTTTACCACCACAAAGCTCAAGCCTTCATTTTCGATGGTGTATTCGGCATTATCCGCCGGGGTGGTGGAGGCGAACCAGCGCTCGTCAATGCCTCCCTTTGCCCCGCCGTAGGCATAGTAGTCCCGCGGATCCAATTTAAGCCGCCGTCCTGGCTGCATAAAATTACGGGCCACCCAGCAGGGGGCAAACCGTAAGATACCGTCATTTTTTTGCAGTTCTTCCTGAATTAACTGTTTTTTTTCATGGATCGTCATACAAATAACCTCCTCATGTTAAATGTGAAATCTATAGTCTCCCCATCCTGAGAAACAAATAACTATCGATGCCTTCATGCACGGATAAAACTCCTCGAATTCATCCTAAATGCTTATATAATAAGGAAATAACATGACTGAACATTCTGCATATATCCTTATGGCATTCTAAAATAAATCGAATTTTGAGACCCGATCACGATGACTATGATTTTTATATAATACACCCGGTGTTCATATTTTGCAAGGTTTTTTTGTAAAATAGTTGAATTATTTTTACAAGTAAAGTATAATATATTCAATATTTTGTTAATTTATGCAAAGATTAAACAAGATCTTGCATTTGCAAATTGACAACTGACGATCAAAACCAACGTAAGGAGGTTTACATGGGTTACCGCCTAGGGATTAATTTAGGATTCGCCATAAATAAATATATCGAACCGGAAGTCTGGACAAAGATTGTCCGGAAGGATCTGGGCCTGGGTTATGTGCAGTTTGTGGCGGATCTCCTTAACCCCTTCTGGCCGGAGTCCTACCTTGAGGATCAGATTACCCGGATCAATGCCGCCACGGAACATTACCATATCGTGGTGGAAAGTCTCTTTACCAGTTCCTTTACCCGGGTAAACCATTTGATGAACCCCGATGCCGAAGCCCGGAAATTCTGGCTGCACTGGTTTAAGTCTTTTTTGGATATAGGCCGCCGTCTGGGGGCGAAAAACGCCGGTTCCCATTTCGGCATTATGACCTTCGATACCTATGACAACCCGGATAAGCGTAAGTATATCCTGGATGAGGGGGTCAAGGGTTGGCAAGAGTTGAGTTTTTACGCCAAAGAAACCGGTTACGATTGTCTTATCTTTGAACCTATGAGTGTACCCCGGGAAATGGCCAATACCGTTGAGGAGACCCAGGAGCTTTTGGCCCGGGTTAACGCCCATTGCGGGGTTCCCCTTAAGGTTTGCCTTGATGTAGGGCATGCCCCCGCACCGGCCCAACGGGACCCCTATCCATGGATCGAACAGTTAGGGGCGGAATCGCCGGTTATTCACCTCCAACAGACGGTACTGCACAAATCAAACCACGCGCCCTTTACCGAAGCGGCAAACAAAACCGGTATTATTACCCGGGAGCGGGTGATCGAGGCGGCGAAAAAAGGAGGCTGCGTCGACGCGCTTTTTGCTTTTGAAATCTCCCACCGGGAACACTGGGATACGGAATTCCACATTATTCAGGATTTAAAGGAAAGTGTTGATTATTTCCGCCCGGTTATTCCGGTATAAAATAGCAGAGGAACCAGTATGAAAAATACGATGATGGCCTGTAATCTCCACGGCATCGGCGATCTTCGGTACGAAGAAGTACCAATGCCCCGGCCCGGCCCGGACGAGGTGCTTTTACAGATAAGGGCTGCGGGGATTTGCGGTTCGGATATTCCCCGGGTGTTTGAGAAAGGCACCTACCATTTTCCTACCATCCCGGGGCATGAATTTGCGGGACTCATTGTCGATGCCGCGGACCAGGCGCTCCTGGGTAAGCGGGCCGCCGTTTTTCCCCTTATCCCCTGCCGGGAATGTGAAGCCTGCCAAATCGGCGAGTATCCCCAGTGTAATAACTACGATTATTACGGTTCTCGAAGGGACGGCGCCTTTGCCGAATATATCGCGGTAAAAAAATGGAACCTCGTGTTTATTCCGGATACGGTACCCTTTGAATACGCCGCCATGTGCGAACCCTGCGCCGTTGCTATCCATGCCCTGTCCCAGGCTGGTATCGGGCTTGGAGATACGGTGATGATCTTCGGGACGGGGACCATCGGCCTCTTGGCGGCGCAGATTGCCCGGGGTTGGGGTGCGGGGCAGGTGATAGTGGCCGATGTGGATGAATCCAAGCTGGCTGTTGCCGGAGAACTGGGCTTTACCCACCGGGTGGATTCAAAAAAGGAAGACCCCGCTGAATATGTACGCCGGATTACCGGGGGCAAGGGGGCGGATCTTGTCCTGGAGGCGGCGGGGGCCGCTTCCGCCGTGGAGGGCTGTCTTAAGTCCGTTAAGACCTTCGGTAAGGTCGTTTTGATGGGGAATCCCGCAAAAAACATTGATATTTCTCAGCATATTTATTGGGAGATTCTCAGAAAGCAACTTACCCTTAAGGGTACATGGAATTCAAGTTACAACGATGTCCACAACGATTGGCGGCTGGCGATCAGTTGTATGGAAAAGGGGATTTTGTCGCTTTCAAAACTGATAACCCACCGGTTCGGCCTCGCCGATTGCGGTAAAGCTTTTGAACTCGCCCGGCGGCGCGGAGAATTTTATATGAAGATTATGTTTGTACAGGAATGCTAAAAAACCAAGGAGTGGATTTATGAAAGCGGCGGTATACTTTGAGAAAGACCGAATCGAAGTACAGGAAGTACCTACCCCCCAAGCGGATGCGGACAGCGTACTGGTCAAGGTACGGGCCTGCGCCGTTTGCGGTTCCGATATACGAATCTTCCACCACGGGAATTCCCGGGTCAAGCCTCCCCAAATTTTAGGACACGAAGCCTCCGGGGAGGTTGTTGAGGCCGGCGCCAACGTCAGCCGGTTCCGGGTTGGAGATCGGGTAGCCATAGGCGCCGATGTTCCCTGCGGAGAATGTTCCTTCTGCGAAGCGGGGATCGGCAACAACTGTCAGATCAACTATGCCATGGGTTACCAGTTCGCCGGCAGCTTTGCCGAATATGTATTATTGAACAAAACGGTGGTCAATTACGGACCGGTACATATCATACCCAGCGGCGTCGATTATGATGAAGCCGCCCTGGCGGAACCCCTGGCCTGCGTACTCAACGCCGTGGAATTGACCAATATCCGCTTGGGGGATACGGTGGTAATCATCGGCGCCGGCCCCATCGGCTGTATGATCATCCCTATTGCCTATATGTCAGGAGCATCGAAGGTGATAGTGGTGCAGCGATCCCGTCCCCGAATGGAAGCGGCAAAAAAATTCAACGCCGATATCTATATCTGCTCCTCTGAAGAAAACGCGGTAGAACGGGTGCTGGAGGAAACCGGCGGCCTCGGTGCGGATGTGATCTTTACGGCAAACCCGTCGCCCCAATCCCATGTGGAGGCGCTGAACATGGCAAAAAATCGTGCCCGGATCAACCTCTTTGGCGGGTTACCCGCGGGTACTACCGTCACGCTGGACACAAACCTCATCCATTATAAAGAACTTCTTGTCTTGGGCGCCCACGGTTCCCTGCCCCGTCATCACCGGCAGGCTTTGGAACTTATCGCCGCGAAACGCCCCGATATCCGGCCCTATATTTCCCACTATTTTCCCCTGGCAGACATACAAAAAGCCTTTGCCGCAGCCGAAGGGCACGAAGGCCTGCGGGTGGTGGTAAAGCCCTGGGATTAGGCATCCGTTGTTCCAACAAAAAAACGGGGCAATTCGGCAATACCGGATCCCCCGCTTTTATAAAATCGTTTCAACTAAAAAGATTCGCCGCGATTACATAAACTGGGTCACATTTTCCTGAGTAACCAGCTTAAAGGGGATCATCCGGCGGCC
>JAITBG010000041.1 GCA_031283725.1 Treponema sp.
TTTATAAAAAAACACATTCCGTATGGTTCGTTTAAAATAGCCATAACTGCGGCGGATTATCTCGTTCATCCCTTCCATGGTTACGGCGTATTGGATATTCCGGCTGTTGAGCTTTTTTATGGTGATCCATCCCTTATGGGCCAGCCGTTTTAGAATGGAATTGGCCATTCCCAGGGATGTCCTCGCCATTTGCGCCATGTCCCGCTGATGCAGGGGCAGCCGGCTTTCCGAGGAATCGTATAGTTTTTCAAGGATGACGTACTCTATGTCCGGAGATTTATTCATTGAGGTTTATATTGGGACAAAAAAAGACCTTTTCCGGATTACATACCGGAAAAAACCATAAAAACGAGGTTTGGCATATTCGACAGAGCACAGACGGCCGAAACACGTTCTATGGTACCGTATATTTGTTCAATTCTTGAACAAATATACCATGAGAAAAAAGGAATTTCAATAGAAAAGCCTAATCGGAAAGGTTCAAAATGCAGGCCCTGATAAAATTAAAGAGCTTTCCCCGGAGCATGAACCCCGGAATCTCCATCGCCTGAAGAAACGTTTCCCAGAGTTCGGTAAAATGTACCGCATCCCGGCGCTCCAGGGGGAGCTGCTTTCCAACCAGAACCGTTTCGCTGTTCTTGTCCCGCAAAACGATTTGGCCGGCAAATACCATCCGTAAATCGATAAGGATGTTTTTCTGTATCCGGGCCATGAACACCGCGCCGCCCCCGGATTCATCCAGCGGATACTGGTCGGCGAATTTTTTATACACCGAATACTGCCATTGTTCTAGGGGAATTCTGATCCTGGTAAGCAGTTCCTGAGGATTCAGCGCCAGGGGCCCGGGAAGGGCGGAAAACCGGGAACCGGAGACCCAGCGGGTTTCGGAACCGGTCCGCAGTTCGTACCGGGCATCCAGGGCAATCAGGGGAGCGGCGGCATCCAGGCGGCGGAAGGGATTACAGATATTGCCGCCGATAGTTATGAGGTTCCGTACCTGCGGGCTGGCTATGCCTGAAAGGCTTTGGGTAAGGGCCTCGGGAACGGTTTTCCCCAGGCGTATGATATCGCTGATTTTAACCATGGCGCCGATTTCCAGGTACCGTTCTGTCCGGGTAATACGGTGGAGCTCATCCAACTGATCCAGGGAAAGGATATTTCGGGGGAGGTTGAGGATCTGCCTGCCCTGATTCCGCAACAGCTCGGTGCCTCCGGCAAAAGGGATCGCGTCGGGGAACCGGGCCCAGGCAGAGAATAGTTCCGGCAGGGTGGAGGGAAAAAATACCTGGTTATGTAAAGCGTCCATATAACCTCCG
Source organism: Treponema sp. (assembly GCA_031283725.1). Lineage (GTDB taxonomy): Bacteria > Spirochaetota > Spirochaetia > Treponematales > Breznakiellaceae > Termitinema. The sequence goes on from JAITBG010000041.1 coordinate 1,317, forward strand.
CTGCCGGATATCGCAGATGGCTAATACACCTTCTATCAGGCTTTCCGGTTCGGTACAACGGCATTTAATTCCCTTAAAGGCCGCCAAAATCTCATCCCTGCTGGGGCGAAGGTTCCTTTCAATCAGGGTTTCCACCGCAAGTATCTTTCCCGCGTTACAGTACCCGCAGTTTTCCACTCCGGAACGGGAAAAACCTTCCTGAATATCCTGGTATTCATCGGTTTGGGAGAATCCTTCAATGGTGATGATCTCACTTCCCCGGATCCGAAAAACAGGAATAAGACAGGAAGGAACCGCCTTGCCGTTAAAAATCACCGAACATGATCCGCAGATCCCGCTCAAACAGCCTTCCTTGGCCCCGAGGAGCTTGAAATGGTTTCGTAAAATGTCAACAAGCCGGCGATCCGCATCGGCTTTTACCACTACGTCTTCACCGTTAAGGATAAACCCCAGGGTCATACTTCACGCTCCGGTTTACGGGCCTTTTGCAAAGTCCGTTTCAGTTGAAGTGCATCCCATACATCCCGGGCAGTGAGGGGAATTTTTTCAAAGGGATAATCTATTGCCTGGGACACCGCTTGCACGTATGCCGCGGGGATACAATTATAAGGTAATTCCCCTATGCCTTTGGGATTTACCATGTCGTTCCATATAAAATCTATCTGAATAGGCGGAATATCCTGGGGGTCCGGAATATTATAGTCGTAGATATGCCGCAGGGGTATCTGACCGTCCACATAGGAAAGCTGTTCACGGGAGGCCCAGCCCAGGGCTTGGATAATTGAAAATTTCAGGGAACGCCTAGCCCGGGCTTCCGAAAGTATCTTTCCCGCGTCAACCCCAAGCCAGGCGCCGCGGATCTTCGGGGTATATTCAAAGGGATCTACCTCTATCTCCACCACCGCGGCGCCCCAGCTTAAGTGGGAAAGGGATTGGGCGTCAAATGGTTTTCCCACCCAGTTTTGGGCTTTTACAGGGCGATAGGAACGGTGTACCGTTATGGGCAGGGGGTCCCGAAAACGCTGCTTCCTGATATCCCTACAGGCTTTTTCCACCAGTTTTGTGAGGATGGTAATATTTCGGGAAAGGGTCTCCGGCCCCGAATCGGGGATTTCCTCCGTACCGCCGTAAACAAAGAGGACCGCGGCGGGTTCCAGAGACAGGATCTCCACGGCGATGTTCTTCCAAATATCAAACGCCTCCTCGTTGGAAGGGGTTATACTGGTTCTGATCTCCAGGACACCCTCTTTATCCAAGGTAGCATCCACCCCATAGTTTCCCTTATCACTGCCGGTATACAAAAACCCGCTGCCCTGGTAGGCGCAGGCAATGCCGATACCCCGGAAAGCTTCCTTCGGACTTTGCAAAGAGTCCGGGTGATCCCCTTCTCTTTCCGCCCTGCGGCGATCCCGGAGCAGTTCGTAGGAAGCCCATTTACGGTGGTAGTCGCTCATGGTTGCCGCGGTATCCAGCAGCGCATCCAGGGGAATGGGGGCCTTAATGGAGGCGCCGATAGCCAAGGTTTTTTGACGGCTAAAAGAATTGTTTTTCCGCCATTCCGCCGGGTCCTGTTTAAGGGTATCGGCGATACGGGAAATATGCCGTTCCATGGCGAAAAAGCCCTGGGCTAAGCCGAACCCAGCGAAAGGTCCCTCCGGGGGAACATTAGTTTTAACTGCGGAACCGGTGAGTTTTACATTCCGGTGCTTATAGCTTCCCAGAGCGCCCAGGCAAACCCGATCCAAAATCTCATCCGTAAAAAGCCCCTGGGCGCCCATATTCACCAGGACATGGATTTCATCGGCCTGTAGATGTCCCTGATCGTCCAGAACGCTGGAGATACGAATTTCAGTTCCGTTCCGTTTTGGGGAATACCGGAAATCATCCTCCCGATTCAATAGGAGGCGTATCGATCTTTTTGTGATCCAACTTCCCAGAGCGGCATGACAGGCTATCAGGGAGGGGTACCAGAGTTTTCCGTCCAGGGGAATTCCCCCGCACACGGTCTCCACTGAAACCGTCCAGGGATCGATTTTCAAAACCCTGGCTACGGAATTGCGGACATGAAAAGGCCACTGCGTTGCCGTGTGGATCAACAGTTTTTCCGCGTATACCGCGATAGCCCCCACGGGTTCGGAATACCAATGTTCTTGTATACCAGTTTTATAGACGCCGTTTATCACGGATTTAGCTTCCCCAAAGACGGCATCGCTTTCACCTATTGTTATTTCCCGCCGGGCGGCTTCATCGGTGGAAGAATTGGGGGCAAGAACCGGTATTTCTTCTTCCGCCTGAACACGGCATTGCCTGGCAAATTCTTCCAGCCTTGATTCGTCGGGACCTATCAGGATAGCCACAGGTTCGCCGAAATAGGAAAGCTCATCCTTTGCCAGAATCGGAACTCCCAGATCGAACAGTTGATTTTTTCCGGGAATATCCGCCGCCCGGATCAGAGTATACGAAGGGGGCATACGGGGACAAGTTATGGATTTAAGCCTGCCCCTGGAAACCGTTGAGCGGATGGTTAATCCGAACAGGGCTCCCCGGGTCACTATGTCTGAAACAAATTTTGGCTTTTCCTTCAAGTGCGCATCCTGTTGGTTGTTTAGCATGTAACTCCTGCGATGACCCTTTCAACCTGAACCTGCTCCATCCCGGGCCAGATGGGAAGGGATATGGCCCCCTTAAACCGGCTCAAGGATTCGGGAAAATCTTCCGGAAAAAGATTATACCGTTTTCGGTAATAGGGCATAATATGCAGGGGAATGAAATGTACCGAAACTCCGATGCCCCTATCCTGAAGTCGTTCAATCATAGTATCCCTTGAAAAGCCGAGATTTGCAAGGTTTAACCGCAGGGGATACAGGTGCCAGGCGTTTCCGGCCGCATCCGGGGGCAGGATGAAGCGCCCGTCGGCGGTAAAGGCGGCGTTGTATTGGGCGGCAATCTGCCGTCTTTTTTCTAAAAGACCCCAGGCCCGTTTTAACTGAACCCTCCCCAGAGCGGCCAGAAGGTCCGGCAGATTGTACTTAAACCCCGGTTCCACCACTTCGTAATACCAAGATGCTTTCCGGTCCGTATAACGGTTCCAGACCGCCCGGTCTATACCGTGGGAACGCGTAATCGCAATCCGGTCCGCGATTGCCCGATCCCGGGTTACCACCATCCCCCCTTCACCGGTGGTGATGGTCTTGGTAGCATAAAACGAGAAGACCCCCGCATCGGCCAGGGTTCCCGCAAAAACGCCGTTTTCGTTACAAGAAGGAAATGCGTGGGCCGCATCCTCGATAACCTTAACATTGTAGCGGCGGGCAATTTCCATGATGGCCCCCATGTCACAGGAAGCGCCGCCATAATGAACCGGGATTATTGCACGGGGTTTTCCCCCGGGGCCGAAGCCGCCGCGGCCCTCATAGGCCGGAAGGCCCCGGGATAAACGGTCCAGGGTTTTTTCCAGGGCCAAGGGGTCCATCAGGAAAGAATTGGGCGCCACATCCACAAAAACAGGCTCGGCGCCCAGATAATGGACCACTGCGGCGGTGGAAGTGAAGGTATACGAGGGGACCAGTACAGTGTCACCGGGACCGATGCCGCACGCTTCCAGGGCAAGGTGGAGGCCGGAGGTTGCGGAATTTACCGCCAGGCAACGGAGAGGTTCTTTTTCCGGGAATTTTGAAATAATGTTATGATTATTTATGTTAATCAAAGTAATTTCTAATGATGATTCCCCGGAGCTTTGCAAAAAATCCGCCGGGTTTTGCAGAAAGTCTGAAAAATCCCGCTCAAAAGCCAAGGTCTCCTGCCCTGTGGTAAGCCAACCTGAACGAAGTACCCTTAGAACTGCCTCTTCTTCTTCTTTTCCAATAAAGGGACGGGCAAAAGGAATATCGGGGCCTCCGGTTCCTTCAATATTCATTAACAGCGATCCTTTGGGCAAGGCGCAGAGGCATGAGGCTGGGAACGGCGTCTTCCAAAATATCCCGGAGTAGGGCGGTGTCCCTGTACTGATTCGGCCTGTCCGGATCAAAATGGACGATGGGATCGAGCTTTTCCAGCAATTCCTCACTTTTCACATCCGATGGCCGTTTTCGTTCTACCCGGCGTATCCGGGGGAATTCGGTGTCCACCGGGGTTTCATCTTTGCCCCAGAGATCCTCATCCAGCCGCTCCCCAGGCCGTAGTCCGATGTATTCGATCTTGATATCCTCTTCCGGTTCAAAGCCATAGAAACGGATCATCTGTTCCGCCATGTCCCGGATACGTATGGGATCTCCCATGTCCAGGATGTAGAGGTTACCGCTTTCTCCGACCCCGCCGGCCTTAAGCACCAGGGAACAGGCTTCGGGGATGGTCATGAAATAGCGGCGCATCTCCGGATGGGTGATGGTTACCGGACCGCCCTTCTCGATCTGCTTCTGGAAGAGGGGCATGATGGAACCGCGGGAACCCAAGACATTGCCGAACCGTACCACCATATAATTGATCTCCGGGGCTTTGGCTGAAACCTTTGCGCCTTCTCTTGAAGCTGCGGCTGCCGCGTCCAGGACCAGCCGTTCACAAAGGTACTTGGAAGCGCCGTACACCGAGACAGGTTCCACCGCCTTGTCGGTGGTGATAAGGACAAACCGTTTTACCTCGTTTCGCCGGACGGCGTTGAGCAGGTTATCGGTACCGAAAAAGTTGTTTTCTATAGCCGCTACGGCATTTTCTTCCATCATGGGTACATGCTTATATGCCGCGGCATGGAAAATAACATCGGCCTTGAGCCGGGCCAGAATGAAGTCCATGTATTGCCGGTCCTTAAGGTCCCCGATGATGGGGATCAGCGTGGTCTTTTCGCCGACCCCCTCTTCCTGGAGAAGCCGCAGCTCCCGGTCGATCTGGTAGATGGAATTTTCCCCATGCCCAAAAAGGTAGAGCCGAGACACCCCGCCGGAGAGAAGCTGCCGGCAAAGTTCACTGCCGATGGATCCCCCGGCGCCGGTAACCAGGACCCGCTTGCTGCGCAGGTAGGCCAGACTTTGTCTCAGGTTTACCGCCACTGGGGTGCGGCCCAGGAGGTCCTGAGGATCGATAGATCGGGTCTGGATCAGGTGGGCATCCCCTTCGATACTCTGGGACATACCCGGGAGTATCCGGATACGCATAAAGCCCGCCCGTTTCAATATGCCGTAGATTTCTTTCAGGTATTCCCGGGAAGCTCCGGGCATGGCGATAATAGCCTCATCTGCGGGATTCATCCGCAGAAGCCGGGCTACATCCTTGATAGGCCCCAGAACAGGGACGCCCTCGATTTTTCGGCCTATGTTACGGGGATCGTCATCCAAAAAGGCCACAACTTCCCCGAAGATAGCCTTTGTTTTAATCTCATTTGCCAGAGCCTGGCCGGCAAACCCCGCTCCGATAATGTACAAGCGTCCTGATTTTTGTGTATTCATTCGTATCCCCCTCCCTAAAACTCAGCTCAATGTCCCTATCACCTCGAAAGCCAGGTCAATAGCAAAGGTATCGTCGTACATATCCAGCTTGATTTTTGCCCGCCCCTTTCTTTTATCGACTTTTATAATCTTCCCCTCAAGGCCCATCAGGGGGCCTTCGGTCACCACGATGCGGGAATTTTCATCAAAATAGACCTTTGATTTTCCCGCCAGGGGACCGACGTTTTTGATAAAGTGAAGCACTAGTTCCAGGTCCTTATCCTGGAGGGCGCATATATTTTGGTTGGATTTCAAGAAGCGGTAAAAACCGTCGGTAGTACGAAAAGCCCATTGATAGGTATGAAGATCCTCTTCCTCGTCAATTTCGATAAAAATATACCCCGGAAATATTCCCAGGTTTGAATGTAAAATTTTATGCCGGCGCCGTATATCAATCTGCCGCTTGGGAAAATAAGCTTTTATGGATATGTCCGGATGCATAGCGTTAAAAAGTCTGATATACTTCTCTTCAGCTCTGGTTTTTACCTGAATCGCGTAGTACTTCATCACGTGGAAAGATAGCATAGTATGTGTTTTTTAGCCAGGGGCCTCCTTCAATTACTTTAGATTGGGGCTGTTTTTGCCGATAATCCTAGGGGGGGGTTACCATGTGTTTAAAAAATTTTAGTATCCTTGCCTTTTTTGCTCTGATCTTAACCGTTTTCGCCCAGGGAGCCACGATTTCATTCATGGTAATTGAAACAGGACTGATGGGAGAGACGCCGGCTATAGAGTCCTCACGGCTCTGGGAAGACGCGCTTTTAGACGTATTTTTCGATACCGGTCATATTGTCAGCAATACTCCTATTGTACGGATTTCGGAAAAACCGCAAAAAAACCTTCCCGATGAGGCCAAGATTTCCCTGAATGAAGCGGCTGAGGGCGGGGCGGAATTTTTCGTTGTGGCGGTACTGGATTATCAGAATCTTCCCGGCGCCGAATTGCTTTTATTAAAACCCCGGAGCGTTTCCCTCAGACTTTTTAAAACCGAGCCCTACCGGTTCCTGTATTCCCAGGAATATACCCCCACGGAAATCCGTATCACGGATTCGGCTGAAATGGCTAATGCTATGAGCGCGGCCAGGAAAATAGCGGCGCACTTGAAAGATTAATACAGAAAAGGATGGGATATAGCATGAAAAAATTCAATATCGTCCTGATTGCTTTAATACCGGTTTTGTTTTTTATAAGCGCTTCCGTATGGGAAGGGTCCGCCGCGGTATCCGTTACGGGTGAATTTCCCGAGGGGGCGTATTATGTGGCTACCGATTCTTTCCCCCGTAATACGGTGGTGGATGTAACCAACCTGGAAAACGGCAGGACCATCCGGGTTATCGTAGCCGCCGGACTGGATTCGCCGGGGCTTTTAGCCATGCTTTCCCGTAATGCCGCCTCCGCCATAGGCGTACCAAGCCGGGGTATAGGCCGCATCCGCATGACCCAGCCTTCGGATCCTGTGGCGTATTCCCGCTTTACCGAAGACAGGGAGTTGGCGGGAAATCCGGAATCAGCCCAATCCGCCGCCATGCTCAGCGCGGCTCCGGTGGTCAATTCCCCCATAAGGACCGCCAGAGCAGAGGACCTGGCGGGCTCAACCCCGGAGGATCGTTTTTACAATTCTGTCATAAACAAGCCCGAAACATATAACCCTCCGCCGGCAGGGTTTCCTTCCGACAGTTCCGTCCATGCCGAAACGCAGCCAACATGGCTTCCCGAGGAGAACGAACCCGCGCCGGTTATTGCGGAAGTCCCGGTTCCTGAAACGATTCCGGCCCCGGTCACCGAAGTCCCTCTCATTGAAGTACCGGCTCCAGAACCGGCTTCACCGCCTCCTGTACTGGTAGCCCCGGCGCCCCCCCCGCAGCCCGCGACCCCCGCAGCCGCAGTAGTTCCGCCGCCTCCGCCGCCGGTAATCACCCTTGTTCCCGCGGAAGAGCGCCCCCCCCGGGGTACCGTTCCCATAACGGCGGGAACCGAAATAGCCCCCATTCCACCCTTAAATGCCGGAAAGCCTCCCAAGGATGACACCTATCTGGACCCAAGGTTTTTTATTGGCCCCATCCCTCCGATCCAACGGCCCGTACCCCGATCCGCCCCTCCGGCGACGGTGAGCTACGCCCCCCCGCCACAGGCAGTTCCCGCTCCTACCGGACCGGTTTTTTCCGTTCCCGTAAACAGCCAGTTGGAAAGGGGTAAGTACTACATCCAGATCGGCGCTTTTTCCCAGCCCGATACCCTTGAAGTTGCGGTTGCCCGTGTTAACAAGAACTATCCCTTGGTGGTTCAACCTGGCGGTTCCCCCAATAACATTGTTTACCGTTTACTTATTGGACCCCTCAATGTAGGGGAGAGCGGCGCGGTATTGCAGCGCGTTAAAAGTATCGGATATCCGGACGCATTTGTTAGGAATCAATAATCCCCTTATGGACGCCCCCCATAACGCTTTCGGCAGTACGTTCCCGAGCCGTTTTGGGGCTTTAGTTTAAAAGCGCAGGGTTTTACCGATTTACCGCCCGTGGCAGAACTTGTATTTTTTTCCGCTGCCGCAGGGACAGGGGTCATTGCGGCCGACCTTGGGGACCGATCGAACCACGGTGACCGCCTCAGGTTCAGAGCGGGAAGAAGGGCCCGGCGGACGGGCGCTTCCGGTGGTTGTACCGCTTGTTGGGACGCTTGACGCGAAGGCGCCGATACTGCCGTGGCTTGCGGACTGGACGGTGGCGCCCGTGATTCCGCGGCCTAAGGTACGTTCACCGGCGGCCATGATGCGGACCAGGTGTACCCTGGAGGCGATTTCTTCACGGATGGTGTCGATCATGGTATCGAATATCTGGAACCCTTCAATTTTATATTCCGTGAGGGGATTTTTTTGGGCATAACCCCGGAGGTAAACCGCTTCCCGGAGACCCTCCATGTTTTCAAGATGATCCAGCCATTTCCGGTCTATCGATTGAAGGTATTGGCCGCGGATAAAATGGTTTATACCGTCTACGCCTACCAGGATTTCTTTATTCGTGATGTCCGCTTCCAGATCCTGTATTATGAGCGCGCTTAGCGTTTCCGGGGTTTGCGCCTCCCTGGAAGCAGTGTCAACGGAGAGGAGATAACCGAATTTGGTTTTAAGATAGTCCGCCAGTTCCTTTACCGCATTGCCTTGATCTTGCCGCTGGGCCGTGCGGTACCGCTCAATGGCGGATGCCACCATATCGCCGGTAGCGTCGTTTACCCTGGTCCTCAGGTTTCCGTCCCGCAGAATCGCGTCCCGTTGTTCGTAGATAAACTTTCGTTGCTGGTTTAGTACATCGTCGTATTCCAGAAGGTGTTTACGGATTTCAAAGTTCCGCTCCTCCACCTTCTTCTGGGCTTTCTCGATGCTCTTATTAAGCCAGGGATGGTAAATAGGCTCCCCGCCTTCCATACCGATCTTGGACATGAGGTTCTTGATATTGTCGCCCCCAAAGAGGCGCATAAGATCATCATCCATGGAGATGAAGAACTTCGACCTCCCCGGGTCCCCCTGGCGGCCGGACCGGCCCCGGAGCTGGTTATCGATACGGCGGCTCTCATGGCGCTCCGTACCAATCACATAAAGGCCCCCAAGGGATTTTACCTCTTCGTAGTCCTTCTTCCAGTTTTCATATTCTTCTTTGTAGACCGCCGCGTATTTTTCCGGGGGAGCGTCGGTACCGGCGCGCTTGCGGGCCCGGTGTTCCGAACTGCCTCCCAGTTTAATGTCCGTACCCCGTCCCGCCATATTGGTGGCAATGGTAACCGCTCCCTTGGAACCCGCTTCGGCGATAATGGCCGCCTCCCTGGCATGGTTTTTGGCGTTGAGTACCTCATGGCGCACCCCCCGGCGGGTGAGCAGGGCGGAGAGCTTCTCCGACTTTTCTATGGAAACCGTCCCTACCAGCAGGGGCTGCCCCTTCTGATGGGCCTCGGCAATTTCGGTACAGAGGGCGCCGAATTTCTCATCCTCGTTCAGATAGACCACATCGTCCTGATCGTTACGGGTCACCGGGAGGTTAGTAGGGATCACCACCACTTCCAGATTGTAGATTTTGGCGAATTCCACGGCTTCAGTGTCCGCGGTACCGGTCATACCGGATATTTTTTCATAGAGCCTAAAGTAATTTTGGAAGGTAATAGTAGCCAAGGTCCGGTTCCGCTGGGCTATTTTGATCCGCTCCTTAGCCTCAATCGCCTGGTGGAGTCCGTCGGAGTAGCGGCGGCCATAGAGTATGCGGCCCGTAAATTCATCCACAATCTGAACCTGCCCGTCCTGGACCACATAATCCACATCAATATGGAAGAGCTTATGCGCCCGCAGAGCCTGGGTAAAGTAGTGGAGGTACTCAAAGTTTTCCTCATCCACGATGGCCCCCTTGATCAAGTTCCGCTTTTGAAGCAGTTCCTCAATTTTGGCCATGCCGGGGTTTGTGAAGGAAATAGACTTGTTCTTTTCGTTGAGTTTATAGTCCCCTAGAACCTCTTCGCCCTGGGTCTCGTCGGGATAATCGCCGTTGTCTTTTTTCTTTACTTCCTCCAGGGTCCCCAGGAGCTTATCCACCTCGGCGTACTTAAAGGTGTCGTCCTCGGCGGCGCCGGAGATGATCAGGGGGGTCCGGGCTTCGTCGATAAGTATGGAGTCGATTTCGTCAACCACACAAAAACTGTGGTTCCGCTGGACCCGGCCTTCCAAGTCCCAGCGCATATTGTCCCGGAGATAATCAAAGCCGAATTCGTTGTTGGTGCCGTAGGTGATGTCACAGGCATAGTTCAGCTTCCGCCGCTGGTTATCCATGTCCGAGAGGATGGTCCCCACGGTAATGCCCAGGTAGCTGAAAACCGGCCGCATCCACTCGGCGTCCCGGGCGGCCAGGTAATCGTTCACGGTGACCACATGGACACCCTTGCCCGAAAGGGCGTTAAGGTAGGTGGCGGCAACACTCATCAGGGTTTTGCCTTCCCCGGTCTTCATTTCCACGATCTTCCCCTGGTGGAGTACGATGGAACCCAGGACCTGTACATCGTAGGGCCGTTCACCCAGGTTTCTCCGGGCGGCTTCCCGGGCCAGGGCAAAAGCTTCCGGAAGCAGGCTGTCCAGGGTTTCCCCCTGAGCGCAGCGTTCCCGGAACAGGGCGGTCATTTTGGGATATTCCTCCGCGGGCAGCGCCGCGGCCCAGGCTTCTTTTTCGTTTACCGAATGTAATATAGGCAAAAGGGCCTTCACATCCCGTTCGTGCTGGGAACCGAACAGGGCTTTTACGATTTTTTCAAACATGAGTTTACTGTACCGCCAGGAGTGTTTATTGGCAAGCGGACCCCCCCTGACCCGTTTGTGCGCCTCCGCAAACCCCATAGCGCAGGGCCCCGACGGCGGAGTATTGCGCGGACGGCGAAGGTGGTGTATGCTGGCCTATACACCGGAGCCTGCGCAGCATTGCCAAACAGCCCCCTCGGGGCGGAAAATTAAGGAGTTCGGTATGAAAACAACCCCGTACGGAAACACGGCCCGTGTCCCGGTATCCCGTCCTATCCCCCCCCCACTAGAGCGTTTCTATCAAAAATGTAGGGTATATCCTGCATGGGTAAAATAGTGGTCACATTCGGTTGCAGAGAAATAGGTCGGGGACTGTTGTAAGAACTCTTGTAACTTCGCAATATCCCGTATCTTCTCTTTCCGTAACAGTGATTTCAATTTCGAGAAACTCATTTCAATCGGATTGAGTTCCGGGCTATACGGCGGCAGGTACGGTACCTTCACTCCGGC
>JAITBG010000054.1 GCA_031283725.1 Treponema sp.
GGACTATCTGCCGTCGTATCTCTGATACCAGTTCCCGATATACGTATTTCCGAGTTAGACTATCATCCGTTATCAGCAGCCCGATGAGCCGATCTTTCAATACCCCCACCGCATGGTTCACAGTGGCATGGTATTCGTACCGCCTCCTTTTCTTTGTTCTTCCCTTCGCTATCTTTTCATTCGCTTCCCTCAGACTACTGGAACGCATATTCGCTATCGTCATCATCGCGTAAAAATCCTGCCTGATATTGTCTGGGGATGGTGTCTATCTCTTAACTTGTTGACAGTGGGAGGGCCCCAGGGTTCTTTCCCCTGCCAGGACCCCCCTAACCCGTTCCCGCGCGTTCCCGGAAACAAAGCAAGGGTCCATAGGGGGGAGCAGCGCGTCCAGATCAAGTTCCGCGGCGGTACAGGGCATGGTAACACCCCAATTTTCCAGCGCTTCCGGATGAACCTCGCCGAAAACGCCGGTTTTCTTTCCTTGAAACAGTATTGCTGCGGCCCGTCCCGGAATGAACCGGGGATCATTCGATTCTTCCACTTCGTATTCACGGAAAAGATAATAAAACAGCGTTTGTAACTGACCCGCAACGATATTGAAGTTCGTATCCGTTCCGGCGTGGAGAAAACCTAAATACTGACGGGTGCTGGTTCCGTAGTTTTCCGCGTTGTCCCGGTAAGCCACCTTTCCCACCTCAAAGATACGATGGGGATACGCCGAGTGGCCCGATACGGATTCGCTCTGCATCAGGGAAGCCAGAACGGAATCCCGAACATATTCGTAGTTTTCCGTCATGGGATTAGATATGCGGATAATTTTTGCCCCGTCACCCCGCATGTTTTCTACCAGATCCTTCCGCGAACCCAGGTAGTTGTAGATCATCTCCTGATAACCCATACCCGCCATGATTTCCTTGACCCGGCGGCTGAAATACGTTATCGGGGTAAGGCGGCCCACGGTGAAGTCCCGGGGACGTTCGGGTTTGAAGGAGTTAAGGGTACGGCCTATCATTACATCCTCCGCCACGTCCGCGGCGTGAAGGAAGTCGTTCCGGTATTCCGGCGGCCAGGCGAGGATGCCTTCCAACTCCGCCGCGCCGCCCCGTTCCGCCGCCGTGGCCTTCTCGGCTTTTACCCCCATGCGTTCCAGGGCGGCCAGACATTCACCGGCGCTGAGCTTTTCACCAAGGAATCTTTCTATTCGTTCCAGTGAACAAAACACCGGCTCCTGGAAATAGTAGGGGGTGGTAACCGTTTTACCAAAGGGCGTGTCGTATTGGTACTCCACTTCCACGGGCTCAATGGTATAGCCCTGGTCCGCCAGATCGCAGGCCATGATCGACGCCGCCAGTGTTACTGAGAACTGGTCCGTGCCGGTAAGCTCTATAAAGAGGTCGGTGTCGCCCACCTGCACCGCCCCCAGGTCCGCGGAATTGATGATAGGCGGATACGAGAGAACGGCGTTTTCCGAGTCCACCAGAAGGGGGTGCAGGGGCTCGTGCTCCTGGATGAAGCCGTACTCCTTGCCCTTGGGATGCTGTTTAAGGATTTCCCGCAGGGTCAGGGGCACGTCCCACTGGAGGGGCACAAAAGACACCGAGTCGGGGTCCACCGCCTTGTAGATGATGGGCCACTTGATAATGGCAATCCTGTAAAGCCCCATGGAAATGGTCCGGCGTTTGCGGCCGTAATTCCAGGCCAGCTTTTCCTGGGTCTGGATCATATCCCGCAGGGACGCGTTGGTGATAGCTTTCCCCGAAGCGATAAATCCCGCCAGATAGGGACGCACCCCCTTAACGGAGGCATCCACCAGGACCTTGCGGCCCGCCTTTTGGGGCCTGCCGGAAAACGAAAAGAAGGGATACTCCGGCCGCCTGCCGCCGCCGTGGAGCCGGAGCTGCCGGGCGCAGCCGGCGGTGGACCAAAGATCGGGCCTGTTGGTATCGTTTAACTCAATTTTAAGGGTCCGTTCCGCCGGGGGGAGGCTTTTATCCGAATCTTCATCCAGCTCCGCCTTGGCGCAGGTCAGGGCTTCCTCGAGAGATTCTCTGTGGGAGTCTCCGGCGTCCTGGGAATCCCAGCGGCGGCCCGCTAAAGTATAGAAAGCTTCTTCGTTTACTTCAATTTTAGGCATGACTGATAGTACGGCAAAATCTTGTCCCGTTTCAATAGCCACTGGACAGTCTGATCTACCGGGTGTATAAAAAGGGCAGGAGTGATTATTCGGCTATGAAAAAAGTGTTATGCGCTGGTCTTATGGTTTGTGATATTCCCCTCCGTCCTGTACCGGAGTCGATTATGAAACTGGATGCCTGGAATATTGAATCACCGAAGCCCTCCACCGGCGGCGATGCGCTGAATGTGGCTATTACCCTGACCAAACTTGGGGCAAATCCCGTTCTTAGCGGTTTGATAGGGAATGATTCGAACGGTGATTTTGTACTGAACCACTTAACCGAAGTGGGCGTGGATGTCCGGGGAGTAAGCCGTCATCCGAGCGAGGGAACGGCGGTATCCTATATACTTATCGAAGAAGGCGGAAGCCGTCATTTTATTGTATCCACCGCCCTGTGCGCCCTGTTCAGGTACGAGGACATTCCCCAGACGCTGATTGAGGAAGCGGATATAGTCTATTTAGGCAGCGCCATGTGTATGGAAGCCATGGACCGGGGCGGCGCGGCGGCGCTTTTCAAAAAAGCTCATAGCCTGGGCAAAATGACCATGGCGGATACTGCCGCGGTTAACCCCTACCGTAGCAGCGATTATTATTTGAAACTACTGGACCCCATGTTAAAAGAAACGGATATATTTATCCCCAGTTATGAGGAAGCCTCGGCGATTACCGGCAGGGAGGATATTTCCGGCATACGGGATGTATTGGCGCCCTATGGTTTTACCCTCCTGATAGTTAAATTGGGGGCAAAGGGCTGTTATGTAACCGACTTTAAGCAGGAATGGACTATTCCCACCTTTACCGATTTTAAGCCCGTGGATACTACCGGCGCCGGGGACTCTTTTACCGGCGGTTTTATCCGGGGACTCCTGGCCGGCTGGTCTCCGGAAACCTCGGCGGTGTTCGCCAACGCCGTGGCCAGCTTTAATGTAACCAAGGTGGGGGCTACTGGGGGCGTGCCGGATTTTGATACGGTATATGCCTATGTGACGGAACACGCCGGAGGCGTAGAACGGTTCCCTCTTCCGATTACCCCTGAGGGGTGACAGACCTTCTCAACCTGACGTTCTCAATATCGTAGCTGAACAGCTCCCGCAGATCGTTGAGCCCCAGGGCCATGAGGGCCATGCGGTCTATGCCGATGCCCCAGGCCGCCACAGGAACGTTGACACCCAGCGACGCGGTGACCTCGGGACGGAAGATGCCTGAACCGCCCAATTCGAACCAGCCCAGAACGGGGTGTTTGATGTGGACCTCCACGGAAGGTTCGGTGAAGGGAAAATAGCCGGGGACGTACTTTACTTCCTTGGCTCCCGCTACTTCCCGGGCAAACATGTCCAGCATACCCAGGAGGGTCTTGAGGTTCACGTCCTCCCCCAAAACTATGCCTTCGGTCTGGTAGAAGTCCGAAAGGTGGGTGGCGTCCACCCGGTCGTAGCGGAAACACCGGACTATACCGAAGTATTTCCCGGGGATTTTCGCCTTGGGCAAGGTTTTGGCGGAAAGCACCGTACCTTGGCTGCGGAGTATGAGCCGCCGGGTGAACTCTTTGTCGAAGGCATAGTTCCAGCCGCGGCTTCCGGTCTTGCCGCCGTTTTCGTGGGCGGCGGCTACGTTGGATAGCCAGGGTTCCTCGATGGCCTTTGCCTTTTCAGGCTCGGCGATATGGTATACGTCGTGAATATCCCGGGCGGAATGGAACTGGGGCATAAAAAGGGCGTCGGAATTCCAAAATTCGGTTTCTACCAGGGGGCCGTCGAATTCCTCAAAGCCCAGAGAGGAGAGTTTGTCCTTTACGTCCTCCAGGAATTGCGCATAGGGGTTAGTCCGGCCTACGATAAGCCGGGCGGGGGGTACCTTCACATTATAGGAACGAAAGGTTTTGCCTTTCCAGGAACCGGTTTCCAGCATCTCTGCTGTCAGGGTCCCAATTTCGTCGCCGGTGATCCCCGCCGCTTTGAGTGCGGCCGCCAGGGGCTCCCAATCCGGGGTAAAGCCGAAAACCACCGTTTCCCGATCCGCCTGGCGGAAGGGCGCATCTGCGGCTCCCCGTTTCTTGGCGATACCGGCTATGGCGGTTTTTTCGGCGGGAGATAAGGCGGCTTCCGCTAAGAGGCTGCCCTCGTCGGCGGCTTTATCCAGGAGGCCCCGGACAACAGCAAAATGTTCGGGGGCGTTTCCGGAAACGGTCACCTTTTTCTCGCCATCCATGGCGAGGACCCCCAGCTTTGAAAGAGCGCCAAAGGCGCTGCCCACATCTTTGTTATCAAGGCCCAGATTCCCGGCTATGTCCGGCAGGCGGAGCCCCGAGGATGTTCCATCCCCTTGTGTTCTCCGGGCCAGGTTGAAAATCCGTTCTTCGGGGCTGCCCTTTTCCTTCCACTCCCGCCCTAAATCGGTCAATTCATAAAAAACAGCGGTTT
The DNA here is from genome assembly GCA_031283725.1 of Treponema sp. Lineage (GTDB taxonomy): Bacteria > Spirochaetota > Spirochaetia > Treponematales > Breznakiellaceae > Termitinema. The sequence continues at coordinate 4,597 of JAITBG010000054.1, forward strand.
CCCGGCGGATTTCACCGGCAATCCCCTTGCCCGCAAGCCAGGACAGGGCCTGATTCCCGTTTCCGCCCTTAAATCCCAGGTCCTTTTCGACCTTTTCCACCGTGAGCTCGTCACCGGATCTATAGGAAAGGATGATCCGGATCTCCAGGGGATGTAGGTTCTTTACCGTGTTTTGAATATCGGCACTCATAAAAGCAGGATACCGGTTTCAGGGAACTTTGAGAAGGGGCGGCGCCGGGGCAATGTCGCCGCCGCCCCGGTGGGATTGCCGCAGGCATCCTTGCGTTGCCGCATTGCGTTGCCATGGTTAAACGGCGCCGGGCGCTAAATTTCCCGATAAAAATTTATCCGGAAAAAAGGCGCCTGGCACTCTTGCGCTCGCATTGGCATTCCGCCGCCATGAACGGCAGGAGGTGGAGATGATTGCAGGGTACACATGCCATACACCTCTCCGCCGTTTTGCTACGTAACTTTAGCCTGCCGTTACTTCAACTTGATGGCAACAGCACTGACCGTTGCCATTGTAGTGCTGGTATTTGCCTTTGCATCAGCGGAAGCTTCAGCCAAAGTTGTTACAAAAATTACGGCGTCCGCGCCCAGCGCCTTGGCTTTTTCGATCATGTCATAGGTTGCATTGCCAATCGCTATTTCACGAGAGCCTCCTGGTGTGCTTACCGTACTCGTTGTCTTTTTAAAAAGCCCATACCCGGCTGTGGTAGTCTGATTGCCGACAGCCCCTACCGAACCGATTTCGTCCCCGAGAACTCCGTATTTCAGGGTGTCCCCAGTATACGCTCCCTTGCCGGCATTGTATGTTATCTTGCCGGTTCCTGTTACGCGCCCAAGGACCGTGTAGTCCTCCGGTCTTAATTGTGCGGAAACATAGGGATTGCCTATAGTTTGGGTTGTTGCGTCTATCGGCGGACTAGCCGTCGCACACGAACTTACAGCGAGAGCGATAACCGCCACTCCAATAAAAAACAAATTCTTCACTTTGTACTCCTTACAAAAAATTTGCGATTAATGTCCGCCGACAATTGTTTCTCTACCTGGGTAGGTGGATAAAACGGTAAATATTTCATACCCTGCAATCATCTGATTGGCATGAAATTCAAAAACCAAATAAGCGGCGGAAACTTATCCTTCATGCTTTCTTTTCATTTTTTTCTCCTTGTAAAAGATTTTATATTTATCGCTCAAATGGATTCCGCGCGATACTGTAGATGCGTCCATGCTCAAAACGCGCCCCGACTCGTTTCGGCGGTTATGGTATCAGCGCCTGAACCATGGGCCCCCAGTTCCCCTTCCTGCCGTCGTCCTCTATCTGCACACGGTAACCCTTGTTCGCCGGGTCCGGCGGGCTGCCGGCGCATTTTTGGGACACGTACTGGTACAGGAAACTGAACCAGCGGTCGAAGTCCGCGTCTCGCGCGGGGATATAATTTTTACCCATCTTCATACTCCTATAAATGGTATTTGTGAGACTGATTTGAGGCCCCGAGGTAGGCCGGGGCGCGTATAATAGAGACGGATTGAAGGGGAGCGGACGCCGGGTGAACCGGGGCGTGACATTTCCGGAGCGGGGAGCCGGTTTCCCCCGGCGGAAAGAGGTCTTTCCGCGACAGAAAGAGGTCTTTCCGCGACAGAAAGAGGTCTTTCCACGACAGAAAGAGGTCTTTCTACGGCAGAAAGAGGTCTTTCTACGGCAGCGAGACGTCTTTCCGCGACAGCGAGACGTCTTTCCACGGCAGAAAGAGGTCTTTCCGCGGTAAAAAGAGGTCTTTCTACGGCAGAAAGAGGTCTTTCCACGGCAAAAAGACCTCTTTCTACGGCGGAAATTCCACCCGCCGCGGCGGGGATTTCGCTTTTTGAACCGGAGAGCGGAATAGACGCTTTATATGGTGTTGTTGATACCGTGCCTACACTACTAGTGGGGGGGGGGGGGGTAAGAAGGGAGCAAGTAACAAGTAAGAGGGAGCAGAGGAAAAAGATGCGGCGCGCCGGACGGCGGCAGGTAGACCCTTCATAGGGAGAACACTATACCGGCTGGGGAATAAGGTCAACCGGGAAGCGGGCGAATTAGGGCAGCGAGCGGCGGGAAACGGAGCGTACTAACGGCCTAATACGCCGCGAAAGGAATAATCTCGGTAATGTTCACCCGGAAGCGCCCCGAAGCGGCCCACTGGCCGGCGTCCCGCCAGAAGGTGGGGAAGGCGTCCAGGCTGATAAAGCCCTTAGCCGCTTTAGGCCGGTTCCGTTCGCCGCCGCGGAGCATGGTCCGTATAGCCGATCGGGCGGCGTCTTCCAGGGCGGCCTGTTTTATGGTAAGCCAGTCGGATACTTCCACCGGCCCGCCAAGGGGTCCATGCCCTATTGCCTGCGCGCTTCTCACAGTCCCGGATTTCCAGGTATTCAGCCAGCGCTGCTGGATGTCGTTTGGCCGGAAATCGGCCCACACATAAAACCGCTGATCCCGCAGCCCCGCGTCGGTAGCGAAAAGCCCGGGGTCTCCCCAGGGGATGGTTCCCAGGGGTGTGAGCTCCAGTTCTTCCTCGATGTTCCGCACCCGCTCCCCGATGTCATAGTAAAAAGACCAGCCGTATATCATTTTGGAAAAAAACAGGGACGCCTCTTCCAGCGCCCGCCGCCGTAACGACTGGATATCCGGCGGGGCAGGATCATCCGCAAATTGTCCGGGCATGGGTTCCAGTTCCACCCATACCTGCCCCCGCAGCACTTCTTGGGCAGGAGCCGAGGCTGTCAGGGCAGCGGTTAAAATCAAAGCGCAAGCAAAAACACGGGACATACTTTGATTATCGGAAAGCGGCGGATTTAATTAATTTCCCCATCACTTTCCCGTGAGGTATTTCCAGGGATTGGCGCCAAAGCGGATAAGGAAATATATCCACCCGAAGGCGAATCCCGCCAGATGGGTCAGGTGGGCCACACCGCTGCGGAAACCGGTAACGGAGGAAAACAGCTCCAGGGCGGTAAAGCCCAGAACCATGATAGGCGCCTTGAGGGGCAGGATACCCCAGAGGTAGATCACCGAGTCGGGAAAGAAGGTGGCGTAGGCCAGTTGTACCGCAAAAAGAGCCCCGGAAGCGCCCATGAGGAAGACCCCATAGGAACCGGTAGCCCAGTAAATCAAAAAGGACAGCAGGCCCGCCAGAATACCGGTGCTCAAATAGTAGGCCAAAAATTCCTTGCTGCCCATCCGGCGTTCTACTTGGACGCCGAAAATGAACAGGGCCAGCATGTTGAAAAGGATGTGGCTTATTCCCCCGTGGGCAAACATATAGGTTACAAACTGCCAGTAAAATCCATACTGGATAATTAACCGGGGGTTCAAAGCCAAATAACCGGTAACACTGGAATTCATCCACTGAATGATGTAGACCAATACGTTGATACCGATGATATAGAGCACCGTATTATCGTAACGGTAACGAAACGGCTTGCGGATTGAGCTCATACGATAAACATACGATTCTTGCCCGGTCTGGTCAATCGAGTACGGGTTATTTTTTCAAGAAAGTAACCCGGTTTCTGCCGGCCTGTTTCGACTGATACAGGGCCTTATCCACTCGTTCGATCATGATGTCGGCGGAAAAATCCAGGTCACGCTCGTAACAGGTCACGCCGCATGAAATGGTTATCCGTACGCTTTGCCCTTTATATATAATTTCACTGGTCTCAATGGTCTTCCGGATACGCTCGGCGATTTTCATAGCCATGTTTTTACCGGGACGGGCAATGAGGATGATAAATTCTTCTCCGCCATACCGGACAGCGACATCCGAACTCCGGATATTGTCTAGGAAAACCTGGGCAACATACTTTAAAACCATATCTCCGCAGGTATGACCATAGGTATCGTTAACCCGTTTAAAAAGGTCGATATCAAACATAAGCATGCTGAAGTCCTGATTGATCTTTACGTTTTCCAGCCATTCGTTCAGGATAGTATATAGGTAATGTTTCAGTTTGAGCTTGGTCATCATATCCGTGGTGGCTATTTCGAAGAGGTTGGCATTATTGATGGCGATAGAAGCCAGGGTAGCCACATTGAGGATGTATTCTTTTTCATAGCTGTCAAATTCATCCTCGTCAATTCGTTCACCCAGCAAGATAATACCGTTTATCTTGCCCTGGGCATGCAGGGGAACCAGTAAGGAGGGGTTCAGGTTGATGATAGGGCCCAACCCTTCCAGGGAAACGGCTTCGTTCCGGATACTATCCAGAGTATAACAGTCATATTTGCGGGTGAATAATTTTACCACCTCATGGTTTTCCGGGATGGCGTAAGTGAGGGTATGATCTATTTCAAATCCTGTATAATTACGGTGGAGGCTGAATTCATCGGAATCCAGGTGTTTGCGGACAAAGAGGCCAACTTTAAGTACCTTGAGCTGGGCCATACAAATGAGCAGCAGCGAATCGATAAGTATGGTAAAATCCAGGGTTGAATTCAGGCTTTTTGATATTTCAAAGAGCTCCCTAAGATCATATATTTGCTTTTCCAACTGTTTAGTATTCGGTATACTCTCCGTCATCTTGCCTTTCCAAAAAAAAATCCGGCTGCGTTGCTAGAATCGACCGGTACCTTTCTATAGTGTCGGCATGAATCAGCCGATTCCTAAGGGCCGCACCGCCGCTTATCCCCTTGGTATAGGCGCAAAACTGTTTTCGCATTTCCTTGCAGGCGGGGCTTTCCCCCATATCCCGGCTTAGGAGGATCAGTTGGCGAAAGGCGGTTTCGAGCCGTTCCCGCGGAGTTGGCCCCTGCCAGGCTTCGCCTTTAAGGAGCGCCCGGGTTGCGGAAAAGATGAAGGGATTCCCCAGGGCTCCCCGGGCAAACATCACCGCGGCACAACCGGTTTCCCGGAGCATCTTCTCGGCGTCTTCAGGGCTAAACAGATCCCCGGAACCCGCTACAGGAACCGCCAGCCGGGAAGCCATGTCGCTTATCCTGGACCAATCACTCTTTCCGGCGTAGCCCTGGGATCGGGTCCGGGGGTGAAGGCCCACTAACGCCGCCCCGGCTTCAACGGCTATCCGTCCGCATTCCCGGTAATTGAGGGAAGCCGCGTCCCAGCCGGAACGGAGCTTTACCGTAACCGGGACATCCCCAAGCGTTTCCTTCGAGGCCTTGACCACCGCTTCCACGATATGGCCCAGCCTTTCCGGACTCCGCATCAGGGCAGAACCGGCCCCGGTCTTTACCACTTTAGGAACCGGGCAGCCGCAGTTGATATCCACTGCCTCGGGCCGCCAGGGCGCCAAAAGCAGGGCCGCCCTATACATCACATCAGGGTCCGCGCCGAAAAGCTGTACCGCATACCGCGCTTCGTTTTCCGCCCGGGGCAGCATTAGTTCCGTGCGTACACCGTTCCGGATTAAGGCTTCAGAGGAGACCATTTCGGTACAGGTAAAGTCCGCCCCTTGTTCGCCAACCCTTGGCTCGATACAAACCGACCGGAAGGCCCGGTCTGAATAGCCCGCCACGGGGGCGAGAAAGAGATTGCCGGGAATAGTGAGAGGACCGATGCTTACCGGATGGTACAGGCCCATTTACTCATTGGGTAGACCAAAAAAACGGTTCGAGTTTTCCCAGAGGGTTGCGGCCAGTTCTTCATCGTTTATTCCCAGCATATCCGCCAGGAAACCGGCGGTCAGGGGGAGATATTTCGGCATATTCCGCTTACCCCGAAAGTCCGCGGGAACCATGAAGGGACTTTCGGATTCGAGGAGGATTCGGTCCAGGGGCAGTACCCCGATAGTTTCGTGGAGATTCCGGGCATTCCGGTAGGTTAAATTGCCCGCAAAGGAGAAGTAGAGGTTCTGATCCAGGGCTTTTTTGGCGTACTCGGCATCCTCGGAGTAACAGTGGAGAACCCCGCCCTTTAGGGGCAGCCGGTCCCGGAGTATGTCCAACACATCCTTCCCCGCATCCCGGTTGTGGATGATCACCGGTAGGTTCAGCTTAGCCGCTATATCCAGCTGGGTAATAAAAAGCTCAATCTGGGACTTTTTATCCCCAAATTTGCGATAATAATCCAGACCGATCTCGCCTATGGCCACAACCCGGGGAAGCTGGACATTCTGCTCAATTATCTGTGCCCAGTCTTTACCGGGGTTCTGGACCTCCGAAGGGGAGACCCCTACAGCGTGGTACACATTGGAAGCAGATTTAAGGTTGTCATAAACCTTCACAAAGTCGTGAAGGCTATTACATATCGAAACAAGCCTTGAAACAGAAGCATGGCGGGCTTCTTGAATAACAATGAGCTGTTCGATAGGGTCCTCACAAATGAGCCCTATATGGGCGTGAGTATCAAAATACTGCATGGCTTGTCCAAAGAAATGTAATCAGGTCTTTCCAAACTGGATGTTTTATATTATAACACAAACAACCTCGGTGGTCAATGAAATTACATCCGGAAATTGCGTTTAATAAAGAGATGTTTAACTATTGGACCGGTGGACCAATCTGTCAGATTATGATGTATATCACTATGAAAGTATTTTTTTTGCATTATTTGTTGATTATTTTTGTCATATTAAATAAAATAGAATCCACTCAAAGGCGGTATTTTTACCATGATACAAGTTGTTATTATCGATGCTCAGGATTCAGAAAGGAGCCAGTCGGAGTCGGTTCTATTAACCCAAAGCGACTTTAAAATTGTCGGGATAGGAAAGGATGGTTACGATGCCCTAAGGCTCGTGGAGAATTGCAAACCCGATATCCTTCTGCTGGATATCAATTTGTCTTATATAGACGGCGTAAAGGCAGCCTCCATCTTAAAAAGGCGCTTTCCCCGTATGGCGATTATCATCCTTACCTGGTTGGATAATGATACCTATGCGCTTAACGCCCTATGTAACGGCGTTTCGGGGTATCTTTTGAAAAGTACGGATATGAAAAAGCTGGTGGAGGCGATCCGGGATGTCTACGAGGGCGGCTGCCATATATCCCCTCATGTTGCAGCGAAGATATTCCCCCGGGTATCATCACAGATTGCCCAGCAGGCAAGCCCTTCAGTACAGGACCTGTTTTCTCCGGTAAATCTAACCAAAAAAGAACTGCAAATTACTTGCCTTGTAGGTAAGGGACTTTCAAACCAGGAAATTGCGGAAAAAATGGCTCTAAAAATAGGTACCATACGGAACCATATAACCGTGATTCTCCAGAAAACATCCCTCCGGAACAGGACCCAATTAGCGGTCTTTGCCGTACAAAACGGGTTTACAAAAGAATCCCCGGTAACGCAGGAAACATGCCCCGATGTTTACCGGATCTCCACCAGCTCCAACTCAAAGACCAGGAAGCTGTTGCCGGGAATAGCTCCGTTTCCGGCGCCGCGTTCACCGTAGGCAAGCTCCGGTGGGAGCACTACCACTCGCTTTTCACCCTGCTTCATGTCTACCACCGCTTCGTCAAAGCCCGGTATGATCTCGCCTGACCCGGTCCGAAATTCCAGGGGGCCGTGGACGTCGGAGTTGTCGAAGACCTCGCCGGAAAGGAACATACTTTTGTAACTTACCGCAACTGCTTTTCCCGATCCGGCTTTGTTGCCGGTCCCTTCCTTTTGGATCACATAGTAGATTCCCGAAGGCGTTATGCCGGCATCGGGGTATTTCTGCTGGATTTGGGCAATGTCCACATCGCGTTTGGCCTTGACCCGGGCAGCGTCCGCCGTTACGGCATCCCGCCGCAGGGCATCAAAGGCAGCCTGGTCCGCCTTAAAAGCGGCGGCGGCCTGTCCGTTCCGGATAATTGTTACCGTTTCGATCTTGTCTCCCTGCCTGATGGCGTTCACCACGTCCTGCCCCTGAACAACCCTCCCGAAAACAGTGTGCTTTCCGTCCAGCCAGGGAGTCTCCTTATGGGTGATAAAGAACTGGCTGCCGTTGGTATCCGGCCCAGCGTTGGCCATGGAGAGGACCCCCGGCCCGTCATGCTTGAGGGAAGCAACGATCTCATCGGGGAACCGGTAGCCCGGACCACCGGCGCCGGTACCCTGGGGATCACCGCCCTGGATCATAAAATCCGCGATAACCCGGTGAAAGGTAAGGCCGTCATAGAAGGGCTTACCCCCGGCGGCGCTCATCTTCCCTTCCGCCAGGGCGACAAAGTTACAGACCGTAAGGGGAGTCTGCCGGTATTCCAGCCGCAGAACGATGTCCCCCCGGGTGGTACGAATTCGGGCAAAAATCCCATCCCCCAGATTGCTTTCCTCTCCGGAAGTACCGCGGGAAGCTTCGCTGGAAGTACGGGTACCGGTATCTCCCGAGGGACCACAGGCGGCGGTTCCGGTGACAAAAACCACCAGGAGAACGCTGCCAATATTCAATCGTGTTAACATACGCATGGAATAATCATAGCACAAAACAAAGCTCTGGGGCTAGAGTTTTACTCGGCCCCGGAAGCTCCGGGAAAGGGTCAGCCTGTCGGCGTATTCCAGATCGCCCCCTACGGGCAAGCCTGAGGCGAGGCGGGTAACTTCGGCGCCGGTGTCCTTAAGCAGTTTCTGCAAATAAAGGGCGGTAGTGTCCCCTTCCATGGTTGGATTCATAGCCAGGATCACCTCCCGTATCCCCTCCTTCCGAACTCGGCTGAGAAGCCGTCCTATGGTCAGATTATTTGGACCTACTCCTTCCAGGGGGGCTATGAGCCCGCCCAGAACATGAAAAAGTCCGTGAAATTCCCGGGATTCATCGATGACCCGCACATCCTGGGCTCTTTCAACTACGCATATTATGGAAATATCCCTGCCGGAATCGGAACAAATAGGACAAGGATCGGTTTCGGTAAAGGACCCACAGACAGAGCAGTGTTTAATTGACTGATGAAGCCCCGCAAGTTCCCTCGCTAAGTCCCGGGCATAATCGGGGCTGGTTTCCAGAATATGGTAGGCCATGCGGCCGGCACTTTTCTTGCCCACCCCGGGGAGTTTCGCAAGAAGGGTTACCAGCCGGTCAAGGGCGTTGATCATGTGGCCCCCGGCGCGCCGAATCCGGGAAACCCGCCAGGAAAACCGGGGGGCATACCTGGTATGCCCATGAGGGAGCCCATTTCGTGGTTTAAGACTTCCTTTACCTTGTCTACAGCGCCGGTAAAGGCCGCGGCAACCAAATCCTGGAGCATTTCCATATCCTTGCCGTCCGCCGCTTCCGGAAGTATCCGTACCCCCAGAATTTCCATGCGGCCGTTTATATCGACCTCCACCATACCGCCTCCGGCAGAACCGGTTACGGTAATGCCTCCCAGCTTTTCCTGAAAGGCCCCCATCTGTTCCTGAATTTTTTGGGTATTTTTTAAAATATCAAAGGGATTAATTTGCATCGTTTTTCTCCAAGGTACTTTTTTTCACCACCGTCCCCCGGAACATCCTCCTAACCATCTCCGCCTGGGGCGGTAACGGCGCCTCACCACCGGCATCCCCGGCGCTGTCAGGGGCCACAATCACCTCAATTGTCAGGGGTTTTTCCTGGGGTTCTCCCCAAAGATCCTCCAGAATCTGCCGGATAAGAGGATAATCTTTTTTCAGTAATTCCGCCGTAAGGGGGTCCCGTACCGGAATAAGCAAATTCTCTCCCGCGGAAACACCGGCCCATTCCCAGGGCAGGGACTTTTCTATTCCCGAGGCAAGTATCCCCCGGTCCCGGTGCAGGCTCCGGATAAGCATCTTCCGCAGTTCCGAAAGATCCTTTGGCTTTTCTTCGGGCGCCTTCTCCCGGGGCGATACCGGCTGGGGCTGTGTCCCGGCGGCCGGAGCTTCCGCCGATGTTTCCGCAGCTTTCCGGGCGGCCATGACCCGTTTAAACTCTTCGGTAAAAGCGCCGGGGCGGTTAAAGTTAAGGGGCTTATCCTGAGCTGCTGGGGCCTGCTTCGACCCCGGCCCGGCTAAAGGGCCGGCTATCCCTCCCTTGCCGCCTTGCTCCAGGATACTCCGGGCGCCGGCAATGGCGGCCCTGAGTTCCAGCGGGGACACCCAACGGTCCAGCCAACAAAGTTTTGAAAGTACCGTTTCCAGCTCAAACCGGGGAGAAACCGAATATCGTATATCCCGATAGAGGCCTAAAAGCAGGGACAATGCCTGTTCAAGCTGCATCGAATTAAGCTTTTCCTGAACAAGGGCGGAGAAACGGTCGGGACTAAACCCCAGAAGGGACTCCTTGGTTACCCCGTTCTTCAGAAGCAGCAGGCTCCGGTAATACCCTGCCAGATCGATGATGAATTGTTCTATAGCTACCCCGGAATCGAGGATACCGTCGATCTGGGCGAAGGCTCCGGCGGTATCGTTGGCCGCACAGGTCTCCGCCAGGGTGTTGAGTTTATCCAGCCCCACCAACCCAAGCTTGTCCCGGATCAGCTGGGAGCGGATATGCCCATCGGAAAAGGAAGCCACCTGATCAAACAGGGTATATGCGTCCCGGAGACTGCCGGTGGATTCCTTGGCAATCCAGAACAGCGCCTCTTCCTCGGCATCTATCCTCATCTCCGTACAGGTATCCCTGAGGATCTTCTGTATCGTTTCTATGGGGATAAGCCTGAAATTGAACTGTTGGCAGCGGCTCCTGATGGTGGCCGGCACCTTATGGACTTCGGTGGTGGCAAAAATAAAGACGATATACTCCGGCGGCTCCTCAATGGTTTTGAGAAGGGCGTTAAATGCGCTGTTGGAAAGCATGTGGACTTCATCTATGATGTAAACTTTTTTCTTTCCTCCGTGGGGCGGGAAAATGACCTCATCCTTAATTTGCCGCACATCGTTTACCGAGGTATTGGAAGCCCCGTCAATCTCGATAATGTCCAGGCTCACCCCCCGGGTAATATCCCGGCAGCTGGGGCATTCCCCGCAGGGGTTCACCGTAGGCCCCTTCTCGCAGTTGAGGGACCGGGCAAGTATCCGAGCGGCGCTGGTCTTCCCACAGCCACGGGGCCCGGAAAAAAGGTAGGCATGGGCGATATGTTCTGTCTCGATGGAGCGTTTCAGGGTGGCGGCAACAAAATCCTGACCAGCCAATTCGTCGAAGGTTTTTGGACGCCGCTTGGTGGCGGTAACTTCATAAGCCATGATCTATTATATCCGGAAAAGCGGATCTTAAAAAAGCCCCGTGACGTGTATGGCTTCACCGGAAAGCCCCACAACCAGGATAACCACGGCGCAATAAACATCCGCTTGCCGTTGCTTTCTTCCGACCCTGGCGGAGTTGGGCGGCGTTTATTCACATGGGTCCTGGCTGTGAGACTTTTACATAGTACCGGGTATGGCAGGAAAAAGCAAGCGGCCGCGTTGCCTCATAAAAAATGTTACCGAAAAGAGACTATGCCTCAAAATAAAAATCTTACCCATCTATGCTTATCCGGGGAAGGGATCGGAGGGCATGATGGGGTTTACGATGAAAGAAAAACAGGTTTTGACCAGGGAGTACGCTCCCCACTGTCAACAAGTTAAGAAACAAGGACAGCAGGGATTTGTTCCCCTTCCCCCATCAACAGTTTGATTTGTGATTGTGATGGAAATGAGGTTTTTTCAGATATTCTCTTCTTGGCAC
>JAITBG010000085.1 GCA_031283725.1 Treponema sp.
TACCGATGCTTTTCAGACCTGGGCAACCAATTATGTGTACAACCGGCTGCCAAAGGATATCGCCGATCAGGACGTTACCTTTGGTTACGACCTTACCCTGGAATTTGAGGTGAGCGTAGACGGCATACCGCTGGATAAAAAACAGAAGCTGCTATTTGGCGCGGGGCTGCCGTTTAACTTTTCGTACAGCCCCGGTACGAAAATTGGTTCCATTGACCCCGAGGAGAGTTCATCCTTCAGCATCAACCCTTACGCCTCGCTGTTTTTGACCAACCTGCCCCTGCCGACACAGTTTCAATTGGGCTACAACATTCCCGTTGCCGGCGTCAGTTCCGATGCCCGGCATATTCTTGTCTTTCAGGCAAAATTCTTTTTCAAGTTTTAACGTCCTCCCGTAAAACTGTAAGCGCGGAGACGACATTCGTCTCCGCGCGCTTAAACCGCCCCCCCCTCGCCTGGTTATAACTTTCCAGAGAATTTAGGATTGAATTCCCTAATTTCCTAAGAGCCTGTTTAATATCTTTGTTAATGAGGCTTTCCCAAAACTGAAGTTTTGGGAAAGCAACCTTGAAATTTGCAGTTTTGTAAGGCTGAAAGTCTGAAAAACTGCAAGAGCCTGCCCCAAAACCGAGCGTGTTAGCGTACTGTCAATTAGTTTTGGGACAGGCTCTAATAGCAGCGAGATAAACGCAAGAACCGTCATTTGCAGTGTAGCATGAATCTTACGTTCGCAGTTTTTCCACAGACGGCGAAACTTTTCCAGCCACCCCAAGGTTCGCTCTACTACCCACCGTTTGGGCAGTATCGCAAATGTATGAAGTTCGTTGCGTTTCACCTCCTCTACTTCAGCCCCTATAAGCGACTTCACGGCATTGGCGAAGTTTTCCCCGCTGTAACCGCCATCGCGCAGGACTTTCGACAGGTTTGGAGTTTCAATTGCACCATCGCTGTCAGTCACCTCTGCGGTCGTTACCCGAACCTCATGAGGCAACCCGTTGGTATCAACGCCGCTGTGAAGCTTTTTTCCTGAAGTTTTTTTCCCGCCTCATAACCCTTTTCCCCGGCACTATCGGTATTTTTCACGCTTTTGGAATCCTTGATTACCATGCTTGTTTTCGGTTCTCTCCCGCACATAACGCGCTCAGACAACACCAATTCTCGTAAAATGCGGTCAAACTGTGACGCTTCGCCATTTTTGCCTGCCGCACCCCATATTTGATAATAGGGGTATACAATACCCTTGGCTCAAAGACTTTGAAGAATTCATTTTCTGGCAAAGGTCCGGCTTCCGCCGCATAGGTTCCCACCCCGGAGATCTTTCAGAGATAGGCGATTGGTAAAGGTCATCACATCGCCCTCGTCCACTTCGGTCATGAGGATCTCCACGAAAGGATCGTCCTTAATATGGCTGTTATAGTATGCTTTATAGGTGTCAAGAGTCCCCAGAGAATAGGGCCTCTTCTTGTTGGCGTTTTCCCTGTCCTGGGACTGGTTTCAATATTGGTAAACCGATTTACCCATTCCCCAACGATAACGGTTTCATTGAAGGATCTCCGGGCCTCGTTATGTTCCATCTGCTTTTTCAGGTACTAGATGAGAACCAGGGCCCCGGCTTCTGCCGCCGTTTTGTTCTTCGGAGAGCGGTATGGGGCCAGAGTATCCGGCAGATCCTGGAAACTGCGATGTTGCCAGCTCCAGGCATAAAGCCCAAAAATAAATGCCCGACGCCACCCAATCTGAATTACAAGTTTCTAAGTAATTTCGTAATTTCTTATATTATAAAGAATTGAGCCTGTTCCAAAACTAATTGACTGTACGCTAAACGCGCACGGTTTTGGGACAGGCTCTTGGCAAAATCGGTCAAAACCCGGTTTTGCCAATAAATCCAAGGTAACAGCCTCAATTAACAAAATGGAATTTTGGAGATAGGGGGATTCGAACCCCCGGTCTATAGATTGCGAACCTATCGCTCTACCAACTGAGCTATATCCCCGGTTTGCTAACTTCCATAAAGAATAATATGCTTTATTTAAGATTGAAATGAAATTTTTGTCAATAGTCCGTTGCCAGGGCGAGCGCATATAAAGAAACGGGAAGAAGAGGTATGGTTGGCATAGTTTTCTGGGAGGGGAACTATGGAACAAGAATACCAACCACCTGCACCCGCTCCACGAGGTCATCGTCATTACCATTCTGACCGTTATTGCTATGGCTCAGAGATGGAAAGACATCGAACGATACGGGAAGGCGAGGAACACGAACGGGAAATTATCGCGATAGACGGGAAGACGGTGCGGGGACAGTTCAGGGGGGATCGCTGCATATCGTCAGTGCGTGGACGACGGAGAATCGGCTGGTATTTGGACAGGTAAAGTAGAGAAGAAAAAAGTAAGAAATCACGGCGATGTAACCCTGCCTTCAATAACGAAATACAACAAAAACAGCGGGACAGACGATAGCCTTCCCTCTGAACGGAAAAAAACCTGTATGCCCCGTGTTCGGACATTAATTGCCGCCCTTCCCGGACGAAGCATATTCCCGCAGATTCGCCAGCACCTGTTTGGCCCGGTTCCTTACGGTAGGCGAGTAATTGCCCTCGGCAATGTTGATGATGGTCTGGATCACCATGGGGTCCTGGAGGCCGCCGCCTGCTTTGGCGATTTTGTCGTAAGCATTCAGGGCCGAAAACGCAAGAAGGTTGTCCGGCTGGTTAAGATAGTGCTTCCGGTCAATCACCCCCGATATGGCGTAAACGGTTTCGTTGTTTTCGTTAGTACCGATCTTCCCCAGGGATTTCACCACCTCCTTAAGGATCATGGGTTCCTTCTCGGTACGGATAAGCCGTATAAGGAGGTTTTTCGCTTCCGGCGTACCCATATCTCCAAGGTATTCCGCCGCTTTGACCCTCACTTCGGGGTAGTTGTTGATAACCCGGTTGTTTTCCCTGATTATGTTTACGCTCCCTTCCGTTGCCAGGTATTCCAGGGCGCTCTGAATTTCCGGCCCCGTATTACCCCGTTCGATGGCGTTTCCGATGTATTCAAGGGCAATGAACTTCATTTCCATACTGTCCGCCCGGCTCTGTTCCCGGATAATCATCATTACCGCCGCCTGGCGGTACGATTCTTCCACCGACATTTCCCGATCTCCGCCGCCGGTATTCTGTCCCATTGCCAAAACGCATACCCCGGCCAAAAGCGCCGTCACAACCGTTCCAACATATACCATCTTTGTCATTAATAACTCCTTCCTGTTTACGTTACGGGTGCAACCCGATGACATAGGTAACACTTTTGACCGGACACATAGGTAACACTCCGGTCAGGTTTCTACGTCTTTATTTTAGCTGTATATGCTACAATTTGTCCAGTCGTTTCGTCCATCTCCCCCATCAAAACATCATTGAACCATATTTCCGTGTTTTTATCCCTCCGCTCTTTTATCCCTATATAATATCCGGAAAAAGGGTTCCCCATGAATATCCTTCCGCCGCAATAATTGAAAAATCCGCGGTCA
>JAITBG010000184.1 GCA_031283725.1 Treponema sp.
TCTGGGCGTCCTTCCGGGCGGTATCCGCCATTGCCGAAAGCGCGTCGATTTCCCCGTCCATGATTACCAGCCGCTTGAGATACTCCTGACCCTGGGGAGTCTGGCTGCCCGCGGCCTCCAGGTTCCTCCGTATGCGGTCTTGTTCGGAAATACGATAGTTCCGCTGTTCTTCAATTTCCGCCTGAGCCGTTCCGGCTTCTTCGGCGGCTTTTTTCAGTTCAATAGCGCGCAGTAATGCTGTGCGGACTTCAGCGGGTATTTCCTGGGTTGAGGCATAGGCGGCAAATGTTTCGGGGTGGAGCTGGGCCAGGGTGATCCGTTCTTTCCGGGGACTTTCTTCCCGGACCGTGATAGTGAGATCCCGTTCCGCCGGTAATGTCATGCTGAACCGGTACACCGAATCGGTGCGTTCGTCAAAGTCCGCGGGCATGGTCAGCTCGGTTCCCCCGGTAATGGGATGCTCTAGGATGAGCCGTTTTCGCTCCCCAGAGGGGTTATTAAAGGTATATGTCTTTTCGTAGATGATCCGTCGGGTGATGGACATGACTCCGCCGCTGATGGTCACTCCACGCAGGGATTGTGAGCCGGAACCGGTCATCGTTCCTGTTACAGAAAGGTCGGCCCCGTAGGAGATAAGCCGCTTTTCCCCTGGGGGAAAAAATTCTATCAGCGCATCCCCGGCATAGGACCCGCCGTCAAAAACGGTGATAGGCCCCGCGGGAAGTTTCATCCCCGTGGTGTTGGTAATTTCCGCCGCTATAGCCGGGTGGATTAAACCCCCGCCGGCGGCCCGGGCTCCGCTGAAAACCAAAAGTTTTTCCGCGTCCAGGGTTCCCTCCACCAGGGGAAGCAGGGCGCTTTGCTGGCGTTCCAAGGTAATACGCCGGGGGAGGGTAAACTCAAACTGATCCCCCAGGACCTGCCCCAGGGCGGTTTGGGCCGCTCCGCTGGCAAGGCTCTGCTGCACGGTGTTGTAGGCCGCGGAGGGGGAGGCCGGCGCCGGAGCTTCCCGCAGCATTTTTGCACTGGGCTCATATTCCCGGCTGTCCATAACCAGGGCTTCCTCTGCCCTGACATCATTATTTCCCTCCCAGCCGGAATCGTAGGTTTCCGCTTCGGCGATCCCCGCAATGGCCAGGGGCAGGGTTGGCCGGTAAAGGTAGTATGGCGGATAGAGATTTTGAACAAAGGAAACCGGGCGGCCCGTAACCAGAGAGAGCTCCACATCGGTCCAGTCGGTGTCCCCATCGTTATCCACGATGGCCCAGCCCTGGAGCATCGAACCTTTGGTCCGCGGCTGTTCCTGGTTTATGTCCAGGCGGTAGGAAACCTTCCATACCGGCGCGGGGATAACATAGCTTAGGGAGACCGCGCGCCGCCCGGCGCCCGGCAGAGAAATGGTCAGTAAGCGGGTTTCCATGTCCCGGGACGTCAGGAGAAGGTCCAGCGCCCGCTCCAGGTCCCTGTTGATTTGCGGATCCGTAAAAGAAAAGGAGATGATATCCCTCACCGCCATGACCCGTATACCCTGTTCGGTAGCCAGGGAAAGCCATGCTTCCTGCGCCGGCTCGCCGTTGTAATTACCGCCCCCGGCCTGAACGTCCGCCCTGCGGGGGGAACTTTGTTGCAAATGGCGGTATTCGATCCCCAGAATACGCCCGGTTACCGCGGACGGGGTATTCACCCGAATCTCCGCGCCCCGCAGGTTTTGCAGTATTTCCGCAGCCCCGGGATTTCCCGAAAGATCGATCTTAAGGCTCCGCAGGGTACGGTACAGGGTCTGCTCTGAGGCATAGCGCACCGAAGGGGAGGCGGAGCCGGGATCGTTTATCACCAGGGATTTTAAGGCGTCATTGACCGCATTCTGGTTGAAGGGCAGGCGGACAATCTGGTCACCCGAAACATCTCCCCCATGCTCAAAATAGGCTACCCCGGAGGAAAAGAGCGATATTTTTCGGAGGGGAATCGAAGTCTCCGTCCCGGTCTGCCCGCCGCTCCGGTCCTGAATAGACTGGGCAAAAACACCGTCCCTGTTCAATGAAAACAGCAGAATTACCAACAGGAGATATATCAAATGTGATTTTTTCATTTCATAACTTCCTTCTATCAGTTATACTATAGAACAACCGGCAAATAAGCAATTCACCGGAGAACAGGGGGAAAGGCCGATGGCAGCTCGCAAAGAGGTTTTGGAAAACTTGTTAACTTTTATCTACGGCGGGAAAAAGGGAAGTGAAACCTATACCGAACTACTGAGCATATTGAATAGCGCTCAACCGGGGCCGGGACTCCGCATGTTCACCCATAAGGACGCTTTTCTGATAAGTTACGGGGATATGCTTGCCCCTCCGGAGCACAAGCCGGACAAGAGCGGGGATGGGGGCACGGGACTTGCCCGGCTGCGAAAATTCCTGGAACACCGTAACCGGGGGAGCTTTAGCTATCTGCACCTGCTTCCCTTCCACCCCTATACTTCGGATGATGGGTTTTCCGTAATGGATTACGGTCAGGTGGACCCGCGCTTTGGTTCCTGGGATGATATTTCAGCCCTGGGCGGTCAATTTAAGCTGGTATTTGATTTTGTGGTGAATCACGGCTCCGTTCAAAGCGAATGGTTTCAGAGCTTCCTTGCCGGGGACAAGACCCATGAGGGATGGTATATCACCCGGCCTAAGGACTACGATTCTTCCTCCGTGGTCCGCCCCCGTACTAGTCCGCTGCTTACCCCATTTATACGCAATGATGGTTCTGAAGTATACGTATGGACCACCTTCAGCGCCGATCAGGTTGATTATGATTTCAGTAACCCCGCGGTGCTCTTGGAATTTGTGAATATCTTCCTGGAATTTGTCCGGCGCGGCGCCAAGATCGTCCGGCTCGACGCTATTGGCTATCTGTGGAAGGAGGACGGCCACCCCTGCATTCATCATCCAAAAACACACGCCGTAGTAAAACTGTTCCGGGCCATCGCGGAAGCCCTGGGCTTGGATGTGCTTATCCTCACGGAAACCAACGTGCCCCATGCCCAGAACGTGGCCTACTTTGGGGAAGGCGATGAGGCCCATATGGTGTATAATTTCGCCCTGCCGCCCCTGGTCCTGCACAGTATGCTCTCCGGTGACGCCGGACCCCTGCGCTGCTGGGCAAAAACACTGCCGTCCCCCGAAACGGGTTGGATTTTCCTCAATTACCTGGCAAGCCACGACGGGGTAGGGGTAACCCCCGCAAAAGGTCTGGTGGAGGATGCCGCTTTCGCCGCCACCGTTGAGGAGGCCAAGAAGCGCGGCGCCCTGGTAAATTACAAGAACAGCCCCGACGGTCCCATCCCCTATGAGCTGAACTGCTCTTACCTCAGTATTACTGCGCCTCCATCTCTAGGTTCAACGGAAATCCGTGTCCGGGCCTTCTTGGCCGCCCAGGCTGTGCTCTTCTCCTTGTCTGGTCTTCCCGCGGTATACTTCCACAGTTGGATCGGCTCCGAGGCCTGGAAGGAAGGCCCGGAATTGCTGGGTTACAACAGGGCGGTAAACCGTGAGCGCCCCCCCATGGACCGGGTTGAAAAGGAATTAGACGACCTCCGCTCCCTCCGTTCCCTGATATACCGCGGCATAAACCGCCTGCTTCGTTTCCGTCAATCCGAAGAGGCTTTTTCACCTACCTCTGCCCAGAAAGTTCTGGACACCGATGGCTCAGTATTCGCCCTTCTGCGGGGCCCGGTTGAAAGGCGTTGGGTACTCTGCGCCCAGAACCTGGGGAGCAGCTCCGTTACAGTGCATGTCCGGGAGGCAGGTGTGCCTCTGGGCAGGATAGACCTGAAACCCTGGGAGACCCGGTGGATTGCCCTGGGAACAGGGGGCAGGCGGGAAATTTCAACAATAACGGAGTAAGAATTAGCGTTGACACACCCTAAATTTTTATGATATTGTCTTTTCCACGGAGTTAAGATTTCTTTATTCGGGCAATAGCGCAGTTGGTTAGCGTACAAGTCTGGGGGACTTGGGGTCCCCGGTTCGAATCCGGGTTGCCCGACCAAAGGATTTAGTTTCTAGCCGTAACTCTATACCCTGTATAGAGTTACGGTACTTTTTCCTTTCGTAGCTTTTTTGTGTTTTAGTAGATTCGTAGCCCTGTGCATAAATTGTGCAGGAATTATTTCCTCAAGGAGATAGGTGTTATGGGTCGAATTGCCAATCCTTATAACATTTCAGAACGTGAAACTGGTACTTTCCAGTTTACCCTTAATTTTACCTGCGGACTTCCGCGGCGTGTCTGTTCCGAATGGCGCCGGAAGGGCTTCAATGCCCTGCCGGCAGAACTCGCCATTTACCGTAATCCCAAATCAATGTCAAATGCCAAAATAAGCGTCCAGGCGCTTATTGCTTTCCTGAAAAAGAAACAGGAAACAGAAGGCGCCATGCGCATCCAGACCGAAGATATAACGGTCGGGGCGTGGCTTGAAAAATTTACCGCAATCGAAACGAGCCCCCGGTCCGGAATAAATGCCGCGGAAAATCGGCCGTACTCTGTTGCGACGCTGAAAGGGTATAAAAAAGAATATGAGTGCCATATCAAAGATGACCCTATCTGCCAATTAAAAATGATGGAAGTTGAAGAAGAGGACGCGCTGGAGTTCGTTACACGAATATCCAGAAAAAAACTCAAAAGCGGCGGGACGATGGGCGGAACGAGGACATTCGTG
>JAITBG010000052.1 GCA_031283725.1 Treponema sp.
CCCGCGAAAAAACCCGGCTTGCCGGGGTCGGGCATAATGGTGTTTTGGGTGTAATATTCGTCCAGGGCGTCCGCTTCTTCGTCTGTCATTCTTGGCATGATAACTCCTCATAAAAGGCGCGGTATCGCCGCCTTGGTTAATCGAACTATTGTGTTTGAACGCTGCCGGACTGAACCCTATGGCAAGTTCCATAGGTTATTTTGGTATATCCGCGGCAAGTGTGTAAAGGCCCGGACAGCGCCGTCAGGCACGCAGAAACCCCTCAGGAACCTTTACCGGCGCGCCTGTTTTCGCCATACTCAATACTATGCAAACCCGGATTAGAGATATAGACGATACCCGGCTTGCCGGCTTGATAGTCCCCCGGTTCCTAAACTACGTCCGCTGCTGGACCGCCAGCGATCACCACGTTGAAGCGACCCCTTCTACGCCCGGGCAGTGGGATTTGGCCAAGGCTTTGGCGGAGGAACTGCGGGGCCTGGGCGTCGGCGAAGTAGAGTTAACCGATCATTGCTATGTCATCGCCCGGCTCCCTCCCGGCGCGGGGGCGGAATCCCGGCCGGCGGTGGGGTTCCTGGCGCACCTGGATACCGCCTCGGACGTTTCCGGGAAGGACGTGAAACCCCGGATGGTAGACTGCTATGACGGAAAGATAATACGCCTTGCCGGCGGGCTGGCCCTGGACCCGGCCCTGGACGCGGCCCTGGCGGCCCAAAAGGGGAAGGCCATTATCCATACCGACGGGACCACGCTCCTGGGGGCGGACGACAAGGCGGGGATCGCCGAAATCATGGGGGCCCTGGAATGGCTCCTGGCGCATCCGGAAATAAAGCACGGCCCGGTGGAAATTGTCTTTTCCCCGGATGAGGAAACCGGTAAGGGTTTGCCGGAATTCCCCCTGGGGCGGATCAAATCCGCCGCCTGTTATACCCTGGACGGAGGCCCCCTGGGGGAGCTTGAGGTTGAATGTTTCAACGCCTGGGAAATAACGGCCCGGTTTCAGGGCAGGGCCATACATCCCGGTTATGCCCGGGGGATCATGGCAAACGCCGTCCTCATGGCCTCGTCCTTTGCGGGGATGTTCCCCCGGTCGGAAAGCCCGGAGGCCACCGACGGGTATTACGGCTATTACAACGCTATGGAAATAAAGGGGACTCCGGAACTGTGCTCCCTGGAAATATATATCCGGGATTTTGAGAAAACCGGCATAGAGCGGCGGCTTGCGGCGCTGGACGCCTTTGCCCGGGCGGTGGAAGCCCAGTTCCCCGGCGGAAAGGTCATGCTGGAATCCAAGGCTCAGTATTATAACATGAAAGAAAAAATCGACGCCCGTCCGGAAGTACTGGAAATACTGAAAAAGGCTGCCGCCAATTTGGGGATCGAACCCTGCCTCAAGCCTATCCGGGGGGGTACCGACGGCTCCCGGCTTACGGAGCTGGGGATTCCCACCCCCAATATCTTTACCGGCGGCCGTAACTGGCATGGCCGTACCGAATGGGCGGCGGTTTCGGAGATGATCTTGGCCTGTAAACTGGTAATTGAGCTTATTCGCCTTTGGGGTGAAGATTTATAATTGACACCTGGCTAAGGTGACTTTATAGTGTGTCATAATGGAAACCTTAGGCGGAAAATTTGAAAACCTTGTGCAGGAAGCAATGAGGTGTTCAAGAATCGATTCGGTGGTAACCGAACAGAATGTTTACCAGGAAGGGGACGAAAACGTCCTGCCCTTGCTGCATAAAATAATCGAAACCCTGGCCCTGCCCGGTTCGGGGATATCCGGATTTGGGCATCTCAAGGAGTTGCTGGAAAAGGCCAAGGCGGGGCGCTCCTGTCTCCTGTTTGTGGAGCACTACAGTAATTTGGATTTATCGGCTTTTCACTATTTTTTGGGGAAAGAGCCCGATCCCGGTAAGGATATCGCCAAGGCGCTGGTAGCCATCGCGGGGATCAAGCTAAACGAAGAAAACCCCGTGGTAGCGGCCTTTACCGGCGCCCATACCCGGCTGGTGATTTACCCCAGCCGTTCCCTGGCGCACCTGGACCCCGTCAAAGAGCGGGCCGAAATAGTCCGCAGTAACGGTATAAACCGGGCGGCCATGAAGGCCCTGACGGATATCAAGGTTAAGGGCAAGCTCATCCTGGTTTTCCCCTCCGGAACCCGGTACCGGCCCTGGGACCCGAGTACAAAAAAGGGGGTCCGGGAAATCGATTCGTATGTAAAGACATTTGATTATATGTGCATGGTAGCCATAAACGGTGAACTGCTCCATATCCGCCAAGGGGATATGATGGACGATTTTACCGAGGAGGATGTGATACGGTTCACCGCGGGACCGGTTCAATCCTGTACCGAATTCCGAAACGCCGCCCGGGCTAAGGCTGAAGCCGCGGGGATCGAGGATAAAAAGCAGGCTGTGGTGGATACCATTATGGAAACACTGGAAGAAATGCACATCGCCGGCGAAGCGGAGCGGCAAAAGCTGCTTAGCTCTTAAACAAACTCCCGATTTCCTTCCCGTATTTCGCGAGAACCCTGGGACGCCGGAGTTCCATTTTTGCGGTAAGCTCCTCCTCCACTTCAAAGGGTTTTGGAATGAGTTTTACCTTAAAGATCCGTTCATAGGTCTTGAATCCCGCCTGGGCGCTTACCAGACGGGAAACTTCGTTTGAAATCAGCTCATTGATCTCCGCTTGCTGCAGGAGCAATTCGTAGTCCACGATGGGGATGTTATTTTCCTCCGCAAAGCTCATCAGAGCTTCCTGGACCGGAACGATCAGGGCGGCGATGTACTTCTGGTCCTGACCTACCACCATGCAGTGGGAAACCCAGGGGCTTTCCCGAATTTTCAGCTCAATGGGCACCGGTTCGATATTCTCGCCCCCCCGGAGTACGATGGTATCTTTTGCCCGGCCGGTGATCCGTATCTCGTTATCGTAGGTCGTCATAGCGATGTCTCCGGTTTTAAGCCAGCCGTCGGGGGATACCGCCGCGGCGGTGAGTTCCGGCTTCCGGTAATAGCCCTGCATCACCTGGCCGCCCCTAACCTGTAAATGCCCGTTACGGCCCGGCGGCTGCGGAACGCCGTTGTCGTCCACAATCCGCACTTCGGTATCAAGCAGCAACTGCCCCACGGTGGTACGCCGGGGCGTCCTGTACCGGCGGGCGGATACAAGGGGCGCCGCTTCCGTAAGACCATAGCCCTCCTGGAGCCGCATTCCAATAGCGTTAAAAAACAGATCTACCTTGAGGGGCAGGCTTCCTCCGCCGGAAAGCCCCGCCTTAAAACGCCCCCCCAACCGCTTTTTTATGGGCCGGAACACGATAAGCCAGGTAAGGCATTGGATGGGACTGAGCAGCAGCAGGGGGATACATCCCATGAGAAAATCGAAAAAACGGATCCGGCCATGGAAATTGGGGATGCGCCCAAAGGTCAGGTCGAAAAAATAATTATACATGATCCCCACGGTCATAAAAAATTCAAACCCGTTCTTGAAAAACCAACCCTGGGATTTCACATGGCGGTTAGACCAGTCCATGATGGATTCCCAAACCCGGGGAACGCTGACCATCCAATGGGGGCGGATATTTTGGAAGTCCAAAAGCAGCATCGAGGAAATCGGTTTGGAATAGGCGATGCCGCTGTTTAGATAAAAAATAATGTATTCAATACACCGCTCAAACACGTGCCATACCGGCAGCACCGAAAGCCAGACATCCCCGGTCTTAACCTCAAAAACCAGGCGAAATGAAGGCAGCTGAACGAGAAAATTCTTATGGGTCAGCATAACCCCCTTGGGCTCCCCGGTGGTGCCGGAGGTAAATATGATGGTCGCCAGATCCTCCTCCCGGCCCTTCTCCATCTCCGTTTCAATCTCCAAGGGGTTTTGGGAACGCCGCCGTTTACCCATCTCTACCATTTCGCCAAACAGTATCACCCCGATTCCAGCATCCTTTGCCGCTGCCAGGGTAGACTCATCAACGGGATCAAAGGAGACCAATGTACTGAGCTGGGGCAGGTCCTCCCGGCGGGAAATGATTTTGCGAATCTGTTTCTGATTTTCCACAACACACAGGCCGCATTCGGTAAACCCAAAGATATAGGCGATTTCCTGTTCCGTAGAATCACAACCCCGAGGTATGTCCAAGGCTCCGATAGAAAGTATCGCAAAATCGGTAATTATCCATTCCTGACGATTATCCGAAATAATACCGATATGATCCGCTCTTTTAACCCCCAGTTCCAGAAACCCCGAAGCGGCATCAAGAATCTCATTATAAAACTGCTGATATGTCTTGAGCTGGAAATGCCCGGCGGCGTCTTTCGCATACTGGGCAACAACAGTAGGTATAGTCCGGGCCCGTTCCCGAAACATAAGCGGAAGGGTTTGTTCCATAAGTAAATTACTCCGTTGGCAGTATATTTTATCTAAAATATAAAGTCAAGATGACATATTTTGTTATATTGTCATAATTAACACAACAAAAAACCTCCCGGGAAAAGGAGGTGAAGAAACCCGGGAGGCAAAGACAACACGGTTACTGTCTCACAATGAAGCCTAACAAACTTTAGACAGATTGATAAACTATTGATGCAATACTTGTCTAAATAACCGTACCATCCATTTCTAAAGATATAATATTTAGACCTTGGGGTCAAGGGAATAAGAAAAATAGTTGATTGTTAAAGCAATAAACTACAAAAAAGACAAAAATCCCCTTCTGCTTAATAGCTCTCCGGCCTAATCCATGCCTCCGTAACATCCAGATTGCCCAAACGTTGAGCTATCCATGAGATATATGCGGCAGGAACCCCGGGAATAACCACCCGGATATAACTCTCGAACCGTTCAAAGTAGGGGTGGAAACCCGCCGCTACGAGGCGTTCAAACGCATCCCTGGCGTGCAGGGGCAGCAGGTACGATCCTGCCTGTACCCGGAAAATCGTGGTACTCCCTGGATCAGGCATGCGGGGAATGATCCGCGCGGGGGCCTTATTAGCCGCAACCGGCTTAGGCGGTGGGGGAGGAGGAGGAGGAGGAGCCTCCACAACAACCGGCGGCGGAGCTTCCGCTGCAACAACAACCGGCGGCGGGACCGGCAGAGGCTCAGGCTCCGGTTCGGGTTTCGCTTCCACGATAGCCACCGGCTCCGGCTGGGGCAGCGCGTTCACCCGTTCAAGGATTATCTGGGCAGATCCGTCACTGGGCACCCCAATGGCGGCGGCGGCGGCGGGGGAAAGATCCACGATCCGTTCAACCGAGGCAGATATACGGCCCGTAACGGTTGCGGTAACCTCCTGATTGCTCGTCGTATTGGTTACCTTTATCAACGTACCGATAGGCAAACTGGGATGCGCCGCGGTCAGCCCATCGGACGCCAGGGTTCCCGTGGCGGCGCCCCGCTGTCTGAAATTCCGGACCTGGGCTTGGGCCGCACAAAAAGTAGCGGCGGCTATACCCAGCAGAAGCAGCGTTACTAAGCGTTTCATTTATTTATACCTCTTTTAATATCGTGCACCCCTGAAACGACTGGCGCTTTGTTTTCGATTAAGGAAACCTACTTTATATCCAGCGGTTACACTGACAATATTCCTGTTAAATTCACCCTCCCCGCCATGGACCTTGATACTCCCAAAATCAGTGGAATATCGGAAGTCAAAAAATATGACCCCGCTCCCGGTTTTAACCCCAAAATCGAACCCGGCGGTCCATCCGCCAACGGGCGGCTGAATTTCCGCAGTAAGGGGAAGGTTGAGATAGGCGCCGCCATAGGGTTCCACAAGAAATGATCTCCCGGGTTTTAATACAACTTTCAATAAAAGGGGGAAGGTAAATATAGGGGTTCTATACGTTTCATTCTGATAGTCCACAGTATCCAGGCTGAAATTCGCTTCCATCTGGACGCTTAAAAAATCTACCGCCTGAATACTTGATTCCACCCCTAATTCAATAGTTATGCTTTCCGTATTGGGCTCCTTTCCGACGGCCGTATAAAACCGGGGGGATACCCCAAATTTTGCGCCTAAATATATCCACTTGTTTTTCCAGGAATCGTCATCCGGAACGGCATTAACAAGGTTAACGATAGGAGTCATTCTGCCGGAGTTATTAGTGCTTTCCGTATCGGTATTGTATATCTGGGGAGGGGGCGGAGGCGGTATATCGTTAACAAGGAAGGGAGCATTGGCGAGCATCTGCCAGACCAGAAAGGGGAGCATTTCATAGGATTCCTCCACTTGTGTATAGAACAATTCCTGGGTAACTACCTCCCGGCTTTCTTTTACATTATTCAGGGTTATACTCAGGACAAAGCCATCATCTTCGGGGGCTATGGAAGCGTTTATCGAATATATTGCGTCTAATACATCATCAATCATCGTGTACCCTGCGGCGGAAATTTCCATCTCTAGATTATCTTCAAAGAAGGCTCGGTCCGCTGAAGATCCACCGCTTATGGGCTCGAGGAACAATGTTGTATCCGCCCTGTTTTGAGAAAACACCAAGCTTGCCGAGGATAAAAGAATCATAAGACACATGAGTTTCTTCATTTGTATCCAATCCATCCTAATTATAGTTTACCATAATTATCGTCAACAATCGTCGTTTTGCCTACAAATTTCTTAACTTTTTCTAAAAAACTCCGATACTATCCCCTTGGCCCCCAGGGAAACCGCATTATACCTTTTATAAGGACCCGGGGTTCTATCGCGAGACCCGGGGATTAATCACGAGGACCGGATCCACCGGTCTGTTTCATAGAAACCAACGTTTTTTGAGCCTTATTGGCGTGGAAAGGCCGCCCTGGCCGGGGACAAGAACTTACAACAGGCGAAGTTACGCTAAAGACGGTGGCGAAAGCGATGACCGGGCAAACCGTTGGCGGCGGCCGGGACAGGGGCAGCGTAAAATTAAAACCTATCCCGATACCTTCGAGAAGGCGTTTTATCGAAAAGAAACAGGGCGAGGCCTTTCAGAAAATTGTTTCCCTTATTTCGATTCGCTGAATAATTTCCTTGCAGAACGAACCTCGTAAATGGCGCAGCGCTTACGAGATACTCCGGCCTTCAAGCCGGGGGGAGATTCATTATCCTCATGCCCGGTTCACTTATGGCGAGCAGCTTTTGTGTTATCCAATACGCCATACGCATATTCGAGCATTTTACCGTAGCCGCCGTGAATTATTTTTACTCCCTTTTTTCAAACGCGATCTCGAAATCAGGGTTAGTATCCGGACACAATTAAACCGGTGAATTTTGCTTGTGAATTTGGGCGCATCCGGCGCCCGCGCTGCAGGCGCCGGACCGGGCTATCCGCTCCAATTCCTCAGCCCCCCTGGGGGGCTTGCGGGATTTCCGCTCCTATCCCTTGCGCGGTTTTGTGTTTGGGACCGGCTGCCTTTTGGGGAACCCACACTTTCACTGCTGCCCGAACACTAGTATTTGTTCAAAAACCGTGTTATGCCTGATCATGCCCTAATTCCTTTTGCAGCAATGATTTAACGTGACGGTTTCTTCATCCTGCTTAATGCCTTATGAAAACCGCAAAATGCGGAACCCTTTGCCAAGACTTGTGCCGGGCTAAAGCCCGCGGCAGCCGGCCGGGTTGTCGCACAGGTCCATCATCAATTTGCGATAAATATCTTTTGTTGTACCGCACAGCTTTGCATAAAAAATGAAATCATCATTAGTATTGATAATGATAAACATGCTCCGCACAAATTTTTGTATCTAACTATTTAGATAAGGTTGTCCCGAAACTTTAGGTCCTGAACAACTTCCGCTAAAAAATATGTTTATTAGTTTAGTAATTGTATCTTCACTCTATTGCTCTTTTATCATCCTGCGTTTTTGCCATATCAATTAGAACAAGAAGTATCAGCGCTTAAATGAACAATAAATCTGTTTATACTCCATAGGTTCGAGTTTGCCAAACAACTATAATCGGAATTCTCTGACAGTAAAATTGTTCGGCAACCAACCGGATTGGTGTGCAGGTCCATTGGCAGGTGAGGTAATTTGATCCGGGCCTAAATCCAGAAAGTGTTTTGCCGCCAACGCCTGACGCTTGGGATTAGCTTTTTTACTAACAACATTCCTGCCGGTTTTGACTATCCCCGCCACAGCGGATCTGTGTCTGTTCTGTCAGCTTGAATAAAGTTGTTATGCGTTCAAACGTTGTACCGTAAGTCATTGCATCACCAACAACAACGAAACCCGCGTTATCGTTCTGCGTGATAAATGGTAAAGCCGGTTCCGTGATGACGCGGGAAAGTATGCTTTCCGGTAAAAAACAACCATACCCCGCCTATTGGCAGATTCACTCTAATCGGGGGCAGATTCGCGGCGCCCGTTGGCAAGATCGGCCCGCCCGTTGGCAAGATCAACCCGCCCGTTGGCAAGATCGGCTCGGCCGTTGGCAAGATCGACCCGTCCGTTGGCAAGATCGGCCCGTCCGTTGGCAAAATCAACTCGGCCGTTGGCAAGATCGGCTCGGCCGTTGGCAAGATCAACCCGCCCGTTGGCAAGATCGGCCCGGCCGTTGGCACGATCAGCCCGGCCGTTGGCAGGATCGGCCCGGCCGTTGGCACGATCGGCCCGTCCGTTGGCAAGATCGGCTCGGCCGTTGGCAGGATCAACCCGTCCGTTGGCAGGATCGGCCCGCCCATTGGCA
>JAITBG010000086.1 GCA_031283725.1 Treponema sp.
TTAAATACATTGTCATTCAGGTAGTTGTCAAAATAATCGCCGCTTATGGGAAGATTGAAGGTTGGGTTCGCCTTTACCGCCACTTTGGAGGGAATTGTGGGGATGCCGCAGGAAAAGCATGAAAATACGAACATCGCAAAAACGGCAAAATTGGCCGCGGTTTTTCTCATTTGGGAAACTCCTTACCATAATTAATGTATCACGCCTTTCACGAAAATCAATCCCCCGCTTCCAGGGCAGCCGCGTTATACCTCTTATTAGGGGGAAAAAAACCACAAAAAAAGGAAGGCGCACAAAGGACGGAACGGTTTGGGCCCCGGGGAGCGCCTTGGATTCCCCGGAATCCGCGCCGCACTCCGGGGAGCGCGGGGTGTTCCCCGGAGTGCGCGGGGTGTTCCCCAAGGAGCGCGGGGTGTTCCCCGAGGAGCGCGGGGTGTTCCCCGGGGAGCGCGGGGTGTTCCCCAAGGAGCGCGGGGTGTTCCCCGGGGAGCGCGGGGTGTTCCCCGGAGAGCGCGGGGTGTTCCCCGGAGAGCGCGGGGTGTTCCCCAAGGAGCGCGGGGTGTTCCCCAAGGAGCCCGGGGTGTTCCCCAAGGAGCCCGGGGTGTTCCCCAAGGAACCCGGAACAGGTTCCCCGGAAGGGGGGGAAGGGCAACAGGCCCTGGCCGGTAACCGGATTACGGTGTGATGGGCAGGAAACCGGCTGAAAATCCCCGGGGCGGCGCGGACGGCGATCCCCGCGGAGCCTGGGCTGTTTCCCCGGGGAATCCAAGGCGCTCCCCAAGGCCATTCCTTCCTTTGCGGTTTTTTTCTCCATAATGTAAGAAGTATAATGCAGCCGCCCGGGCTTCCGCAAATCCGGTCAAAGGGCGCCCGGCTTCACCGGCAGGGCGTTTTGGAGGTCCCGGCGATCTATGCCCCAGTTTCGGCCAAAGCGGTCTAAAAGCCGATCCGAAAGAGCCATGAAGGGGGCAAATACCGGGGCATCCCGGGGGAAAAGAACGTTAATAATTGGGGCAAATGTACCGCGGTTGACGATGAGTTCCCAAAACCGGGCAAAATTCTTGATCCGATCCAGATCTCCGGAGGACATCGCCGCGGTTTCCAGAACCTCGTAGGGTGGTTTGGGGTTAAAGCGCATACCAAAGGGGCCGGTATGCCGGTTTATGGCGGTTCCGGGAAGGCATTTTAGTATGCCCGGCTGGATTTCCGCGGGCTGAACGTTCCAGAGCCGGTCGAAACCCCGGGCGAAGGAAACCATATCCTCCCCCGGAAGGCCCGCGATAAGATCGGCGTGGACTATGGCCTGGGTCTCCCGGCGTAAAAAATCCAGGACCTCCAGTTCCCTCTCTGGATTGACCGGCCTGCCGATACGGGCCGCGGTTTCCCTGTTCAGGGTCTGTATCCCCAGCTCCAACCGGAGGCTTCCCGGAGGAAACCGGGTAAGCAAATCCCGCAATTCCCGGGGGAACCGTGAGGGGACCATCTCGAAGTGGACGTACATCGGGGGTTTTAGGCGATCCAGAAAAAACTCCAGAATCCGCCCTGCCCGCCCTATATCCAGGTTAAACGTCCGGTCCAGAAACTTGAAACCCCGCGCCCCCCGTGCAATAAGGGTTTCCATCTCCTCCAAAAATGTATCCAGCGGGAATTCCCGCACCCGCCGATCCGGGCGGCCTACGGCTGCGCCGCTTAGGCAGAACTCGCAGCCATAGGGACAACCACGGGATGCTTCCACATAGCAGAGCTTCCGCTCCAGGTCCTCCGCGGTGTAGAGGCGGTACCCCGAATCGACAGCCGTAAGATCTGCCGCGGGGGCGTCGATAAATTTACCATCCCGTACTGAACCTGCGCCGGACGCCGGGTCCGGTATCTGTGTACACAGCCGGCGGAAAGCGGTTTCGCCCTCACCGCGGATCACATAATCCGCGTAACGGAACAGTTCCGCCTCCGGCGGCAAATAGGACGCCTCCGGCCCGCCCAAAACGACGACGGGTTTAGAAGCGGAACCCTGGGGCTTTTGGCCGGAATTCCACTCTTCCGTCAGGGCTTCCAGCAGTTCTACCGTGGCGGTATGGTTCCAGATGGAAACGGACAGGCCTAAGATACGGGGACGGGCTGCCAGGATGGGCCCGGTCTTTTCCGCCAGGGGCTGGCGCAGGGCGAATTCCAGGATTTCGCAGCTTGGCTCCAGATCACCCAGGTTGGCTTTGAGGAGACGCAGGGCAAGGGACGGGTGTATCCATTTGGCG
The DNA here is from genome assembly GCA_031283725.1 of Treponema sp. Taxonomy (GTDB): domain Bacteria; phylum Spirochaetota; class Spirochaetia; order Treponematales; family Breznakiellaceae; genus Termitinema. The sequence goes on from JAITBG010000086.1 coordinate 2,250, forward strand.
TTAATTGCGGCGAGGATTATGCCGGGCATTTTGCGGCGAAGTTACGTGCGCAGTTATTCAGCATCGTTAGACTCGTAGTTACACTTGAACAAGTCCACTACCCCGATCTAAAACCCGCGGCGCCAAAGAGGTCCAGGGTGCCGGTGGTCCATTCTTCTTTGGCGTCCAGTACCAGGCGCTCCACGTCCTGCCAGGTGCCGGCGCGGGGGCCGCTTAGAAACCGGTTGGTGGAGTTGGTAAAAACTATGGTATGGCAGCCCTGTTCCCGCAGGCGCTTCACATTGTCCGGGGAGTCGTCGATGTAGACATGGGCGCCCACAGCGCCCTTGTCGGCCATGAAACAGATATCCCAATAGGGGATGTCGTAAGAGTCCAGCCAGTCCACGGTCTGGGTAATGGAGGTGCGGTGAAAATACTTGAGGAAAAGCCGGTGGGTGATGATGCGTATCCGGATGCCGTGCATGGAAAGTTTCCGTAATACCGCCGGGGCATCCTTAATGGGGGGCATGTCCCGAAAAATATTGCGCTGGGTTACGGCGAAACGATGGAGCTTGTCATAACCGCCGAATTCGGCGATACCCCACTGGTCCAGGCCGTAGTTTACTTCTTCTGTCAAAGAATCCAGCGGCCTGTCAAGCCATTCCGCAGCGATACGGCGCATGGCGCCGTAGAAATCGCCCACCACGCCGTCAAGATCAACCCCTATAATAAAACTACTTTCATCCATAAAAATATCAGAAAACCTCTTATATTACCTTTATTACCTTGGAAAGGAGGATCACCATACTGCGGCTCTGCATAAAGTATTCATCCTGATCGGGCAGTATCCTTTCCTGGCCCAGGCTGAAAAAATCGTCCGGGCTGGGCAGGCTGGTATCAACCGCAAGGTACCATTTTTTCCCTGCCATGGGTTCGCAGACTTTAAACTTGACCTGTCTGGTTCCGGAATTGAACATGATGAAAAAATCGTTGTCGTCCCGGTCCGCCAGAATTTCCGCGCGGCTGCCGTCCATGCGCAGCGCCAGACAGGAATCGGGTTTTTCCCAATCAACGCTTTCGCCTTTCTCGTCAAACCACATGATATCCGGAATGGCGTTGTAGTTGCCGTCCCGGCCGGTATAAAATTCGGGACGCATAAACCCGTGGTGACGCAGGCGGAAGGCTATCATTTCTTTGACAAAACGGAAGAAGTCGCTGTTTTTTTCCTTCAGGGTCCAGTCGTACCAGGAAATCTCATTATCCTGGCAGTAGGCGTTGTTGTTGCCCCGCTGGGTCCGGGCAAATTCATCGCCTCCTAAAAGCATGGGGGTCCCCAGGGAGATCATCATGGTAGCCACGAAATTTTTTAGCTGCCGTTTCCGTATATTTTCTATGTTCCGATCCTTGGAAGGGCCTTCGACTCCGTAATTGTAACTGAAATTATCGTTCCCCCCATCCCGGTTGTCCTCGCCGTTTTCTTCATTGTGCTTATTATTGTATGACACCATATCCCACAGGGTAAAACCATCATGGCTGGTGAGGAAATTTACCGAATGGAAGGGCTTTCTCCCGTCCCGAAGATACAGGTCGGAACTGCCGGAAATCCGGGTGGCCAGATGACGCACATGGCGGGGGTCCCCCCGCCAGTAACGGCGCACCTCATCCCGATAGCGGTCGTTCCATTCCGCCCAGCGGCCGCCGGGGAACCAGCCTACCTGATATGCGCCGCCGGCATCCCAGGCTTCGGCGATAATTTTAGTGCTGCTCAGGACCGGTTCTTCGGCAATGCGTTCCAGAAGAGGGGGGTTCTCCATGAGCCGCCCGTGCTGATCCCGCCCCAGGATAGACCCCAGGTCGAAGCGGAAGCCGTCCACGTGCATCTCCATCACCCAGTATTGGAGGCAGCTGATAATAAAGGTGCGCACCACCGGGTGGTTACAGTTTACGGTATTGCCGCAGCCGGAATAATTTTTGTAATATCGTTTGTTGTCGTCCAGCATATAGTAGAGCGTGTTATCCAGGCCGCGGAAGGAATAGCTTGGCCCCCACTCGTTACCCTCGGCGGTATGGTTGAACACGATATCCAGGATCACCTCAATACCCGCCTTGTGAAGTTCCCTGACCATTTCCTTGAATTCCCGGACCTGCCCTCCGGGGCTTTTATCCCAGGCGTAGGAACCCTTGGGGGCGAAGAAGGCTATGGTGGAATAACCCCAGTAGTTTACCAGGGGCTGACCGGTCCGGGGGTTCTTCCGGGAAAGTTCACCTTCGCAAAATTCCTGAATAGGAAGAAATTCCAGACTGGTTATGCCCAATTCTTTCAGGAAGGGTATCTTTTCGATGACTCCCCGGTAGGTTCCCGGATACTTTGCCCCTGAACTGGGATGGGCGGTCAGACCCCGGACATGGGTTTCGTACAGGACGCTGAACCGCAGGGGATAGTTAAGGGGGATATCGCCCTGCCAGTCAAAGGCATCGTCAATGACGATACACCGCGGCATGGTACGAATATCATCTTTGTAAGAGAAGGACAGATCGTTGGAAATCCCGTCGGCGTTGTACGCCACACACGCCGCAAGATCCCAGTTGGAAAGATCCGTCAGAGCCTTGGCATAGGGATCCAGCAGGGCTTTATAAGAATTGAAGCGGAACCCTTTTTCCGGAATATAAGGACCATCCACCCGGTACAGGTACTGGGTCCCGGCAGTAAGTCCCCGGATATGACAGTGCCAGATATCACCGGTCCGGTTTTTGCGCTTATCCAGGAGTATCTCTTCATACGCGCTGTCGGGGTCGGCGGATTCAAAAAGGATCAGGGTTACCGCCGTGGCATTCCGGGAAAAGATTGAAAAGTTTACCCCGGTCTCGGTCAGTCCCGCGCCCAGGGGAAGGGCTTTACCTATTTCTGCACGCCTATATTCAAATCCCATTTTCGTAATATATCATATTTGTCCGTTTCGGAATAGCTCAACAAACTGAAAGGGCTTGATATTCCGCGCCCCCAGATCGTCCTTATAGTCCAGGGGCATGCCCAAATCCCAGAAGGGCGATCCCAGTTTCTCGAGGTATTTTGCGGTAAGAACTATTTGAACCATCCCGGCGTTATCTTCATCGTAGTAGCCGGAATAGCTGGTATACACCTTGCCTGCGAGGATACCGAATTCTCCCGCCTTGAGCGCCCCCTCCCGGTATACCCCAAAGGAAACGGGCCGTACCGGGAGATTCGGTTCGGCGTAGATTTGCCGTATGACCTGGCGCAAGGGGAACGTGAGCCACGCGTCGTCGTGGACCTCCACACAGCGCTCCATAATAAAGTTAAAGTCCGAAACCGAATCCGGCGGCAGAGAAAACAGGGTTTCCGTGTCCCTTAGTTCCGATGCGGGAACCCCGTTCACCCGCAGTTCATACCGGGACAGAAACGAGCGGAGGGATTTTTTGACATGCAGCTCCGGAAAAAGCAATACTGAGCGTTCCAAGTGGAGCTTGGGAAGCAATATGTACTGCGGGCCCTGGTTCGGCGAACTTTGGTCCGAAGAGTCCTCATCCAGAGCGGCGGACATAACCAGAAAACCCGCCTTCATAAGCCGGGCCACAAAGGGGGGATCAAATTCCACGGCCAGACAGAATTCCTCGTCGTAGTCTACCGCCAGCATGGCATCGACGACGGCATCGGGATCGTCCCGGGAAAGCATCATGATATGCCCCGAGGGGGTATACCGGAGAAACCTCGATCTCATGGCAGCATTATCTTACACCGCCCTTCAATTTGCAATATAATGCGGAAGCCGTTCGGAAATCTGAGGTTTCCGAACATCCCTATTTATCGATCAAGCAGCCCTGCCCTGATTAACTCCTGCCGCAGATTTTCCATTTGCGCAGGTGGAGAAGACTTGTTCGGCAGATAAGGATCACCCACGTCTCTTCCCCGCAGATTACCGTAGTCCTTGGTGGCCACGGGAAAGCTGGATTTATCCATCATGAGCCGGACCGGGTTCAGCCGGTACTGGGCTTCCAGGGCTTCCCGCTTTTTCCCCGCCATAAAAAGGTCATACACGGAACAAACCAGTTCGGGCATATAGTTTGCCGTAGAACAGACCGCTCCTACGGCGCCCACTTCCAGGCCGGGGTAGATCAGGGTATCCTTCCCAACCAATACCTTAAACCCTACGTCCCGGTTCCGGCGGATAAATTCCATAGTTTCGGTCAGGTCACCGCTTGAATCTTTCATTCCTATCAGGTTAGGAATCCGGTGAGCAAGATCCTCTACCACCGTCTGGCTTATGGGGTATCCGGTTTTACCAGGGTTGTTGTATAACAGTACCGGGACCTCAGGAACCGCTCGGGCAATGGCGGTAAAATGATCCCGCAATTCATCTTCCGTTGGTTTGATAAACATGGGCTGTAATACCGATACGCCCCGGGCGCCCAAGCGCTGCCCCAGCCGGGCAAGGCGGATACATTTGCTGGTCCTGATAGCCCCCACACCCATATATACCGGGACCCGGCCTCCCGTCTGATCAACGATGATCTTGAGGAGGCTTTCCATCTCGTCTTCCTCAAGCATATAAAATTCTCCGTTGGAACCAAAGGCCAAAATACCGGATATGCCGGCGGCGATCATATAATCAATATGATTCCTTAAAACTTGTTCATTCGGTTTTTCATCCGGTCCGACGGGGGTAACAATAGGAGGGATAATCCCCTTAATAAAATCGGTATTCATAATTCTGATGTTAGTTTCCTATTTTTGTACCCGATACTTTGGCATAATACCGGGCAAGGGCGCTGTGATCATCCTGGCCAAAACCGTCGGCGTGAAGGGTCTCCATCATTTCCCGTACCAAAGCGGTGAGTGGAAGCGGTGAACCCACGTCGTGAGCGGTATCCAGTGCATTGGCCAGGTCTTTGATATGAAGATCGATTTTAAACCCCGGTTTGAAATTGCTTTCAATCATCATGGGGGCCTTGGCGTTGAGGACCGTGGAACCTGCCAGCCCGCTTTTGACGGCCTCAAAAACCAGTTGGGGGTCCACGCCGGCTTTTTTTACCAGGGTAAAGGCTTCGGCCACAGCAGCAATGTTGAGGCCCACCACAATCTGATTGGCCAGTTTGGTGGTGTTCCCCGCGCCAATGGCCCCGCAGTACACTGCGGTAGATCCCATGTTGAGGAGTATCCCCTTCACCTCCTCGAACACCGCCT
>JAITBG010000095.1 GCA_031283725.1 Treponema sp.
AATTGCCGCCAGAGATACTGCTGTTTGAAAAGGAGGATACAATCCGGAATAAAGCTCAGGACCGCCGCAAAGGGGAGGACCAGGGCCAGGGTTACCTGGTTCTGCTGCCAGAGCCGAGGCATAATCCAAAGGGCCATGGAAAAAATTCCACCCAGAAAGACATAGGACCAGAGGATCTTTAACAGGAAGCCCCAAAATCTTCCACGGAAAATATCCCGGGGAAAGGCGTAAAGTACGCCCAAAGGAACCGCGGCCAGCAGCAGGGGATTAACAAAGAGGAGGTTCATATTGTGCCAGGTGTAATCATGGTTGGTAAAGAAAGACATAAAAAAGGCAAGGAGGCCGGAGATGCCGAAAATAAACCCCAGTACGCTTTGGCTTAGTCCAAGGACAACCCTGATACCGGGTTTTTCGCTATGCCTTAAAAGGAGGCCCAGAAAAGCGGCGATACAGAGACTGAGGAGCAGTTCCCGGGGCCATTGTTTTCGGGGCACGTCCAGGGGCAGCGGCCGGTCTATGGAACGGTTAATTACATCTACGGATTTTACCAGATTCCGCTCCCGGCCGGAGCTGTCGATATAACGGAAGTTGGTGATACGGGCGCCTATCTCCGCGGGGAGGAACATCTCCTGCCAAACCGTGATGGGGACGTCGATATCCTGGCCCATGGCGAAATTGAGGAACCAGTCCATAAAGGGGTTGAACCAGGTATGCCGGCGTACGTGCTGGCGCAGGGTAAAACGGCCGCTTTCGGTTAGGTAGGCTTCGGAGAACTGGCCTTCGGTTGCCAAATCAATGATGTCCCGAATGCGGGTGGCGCAGTTATCCCGGAAATGGTGGTACCAGTAGTCTCTGTTTTCCGGAAGGACGTTCTTTTCCGCAAATTGACGTATTTTTTCCTTTGTTTCCCGGTTTAGGTCCAGGGTATAGAAGGTTACATCCCGGTTTGTCAGTACGTATTCGGCGATACCATACTCCGCCCGGGAAGCCCCGCAACTGTAAAGAAGCCTTCCAAATGCGAAATTGGCAAAAAAATTATCATTTTCAAAAGAGAAAAGGCCGTAATCGTAGAGTCTTTTTTCCCCGCTGGAACGCGTTTCGATAATCAGGGCGATATGCCCCCACCAAAAGTAAAGTTCATCTCCGGGCCCCATAACGCTGATCCTGACGGTGAGCTCATCGTTATCACTTTCCGGCCAAGGGCTCTGGGCAGGGAGGGAAAAGATATTTACCAGCAGGAGAAAAATCAGGAAGCCGATAATACGTAGACCCTTCATTGTACCTATTCTGTACCATTAGGGCGTGTTGTGGCAATACAGAAAAAACGGGATTTTGCCGATAAAATATGGTGGGATATATCGAATTTTGCGGGGTTTGTAAGTATTACCATGCCGGGGAAAACCGGATACATGCGGCGGATCATCTGAATTTTGAAATTGACAAAAATGAATTTACCGTGATCCTGGGACCCAGCGGTGCGGGAAAAACTACCCTCCTCAACATGCTTGGGGGTATGGATTCCTGTGACGAAGGAATCATTTCCGTAGATGGACGGAAGATCAGTTCCCTTAACGAACGGCAGCTTACGGACTATCGCCGACATGATGTAGGCTTTGTGTTTCAGTTTTACAACCTGATCCAGAACCTTACCACCCTGGAAAACGTGGAACTTGCCTCGGAAATTTGCGATAAAAGCCGAGATCCCCGGGAAACCCTGGCTTCGGTGGGTTTGGCGGAACGGATGGACAACTTTCCCAGCCAGCTTTCCGGGGGGGAACAGCAGCGGGTGGCCATAGCCCGCGCTCTGGCAAAAAACCCCAAGATACTGCTCTGCGATGAACCTACAGGCGCCCTGGACTACGAAACGGGGAAAAATATACTTAGACTTTTACAGGAGAGCTGCAGACAGACAGGGAAGGCCGTGATCGTCATTACCCATAATCATGCAATCGCCGGCATGGCCGACCGGGTGATTCAGCTGAAAAACGGGGGGATCGTAAAAATTCAAACGATAACGAACCCCCTGCCTGTTGAACAGATTGAGTGGTAATGAGTAAGGCCGTACTCTTTGGGAAAACCTATATAAAGACCATACTCCGGGAGATTCGGGGCAGCCTTAACCGCTTTGTGGCAATTTTCGCCATCGCAGCCCTGGGAGTAGGGTTTCTCGCCGGGCTTCTGGCAACCACCCCGGATATGAAACAATCCATGAACCGGTATTTCAGAGAAACCAATATGATGGATATTTTCATCAAGTCAACAATGGGTATCACCGCTGAAGACGTTACGGCTCTGGAATCCATGGACGAAACCGCATTGGTTCTCCCGGCCTATGTGATGGACTCCCTGGTCAGAACCAGTTTAGAGGAGATCCTTGTCGCCCGGATCTACGGCCTGCCCCTGGACAACGTGGGGGACAGCGGGTTTGTAAACAAAATGAAACTTACGGTAGGCCGGTTCCCCGAAAAGGACGGTGAATGTCTGGTCCAGCAGGGCGGGGGGTACTTCGGGGAATTCGCGATTGGGGATGTGTTTTTTCTTGAACCCTCCGCAGCGGAAGAACAGGAAATCTACCGGGTAAGCAGTTATACCGTCACCGGGATTGTGAAGAGCCCTCTTTTTATATCCTTCGACAGGGAACCTGCGGGAATTGGCAATGGCCGTTTGGGGACAGCCCTCTATGTCCGGGACAGCAGTTTTGCGCTTCCGGTCTACACCGATGTCTATCTTATCCTGGCCGGAGGACAGCGTCTTACCGCCTTTACAGATCCCTATCAGAAATTTGTGGATGAGGCCCTGGTGAAAATAGAAGCCCTGGGAGAGGAACGTTCCCGTTTCCGGGAGGAGGACATACTCCTGGAAGCCCGTGCCCGGGGATGGGTTGAGATTGACAGGGGAACCGAGGAGTACGAGCGCGCCAGGATTACTGCCCAGGAAGAGCTGGCGGCGGGCAGGCAAAAGCTGGACGACGGGATACGGGAACTTGAACGGGGAGAGGCTGACCTGAAAGAAGCCGAAGAACGTGTTGCCAAGGGCCGTATGACCCTAGCGGAAGAACAGGAGCGGGTAAAGAAGGAACTGCGGGACAACGAAAACCGGCTGAGAAAGGGCGAGGACGAAATTGCCGCAGGCAGACGTATCTTGGCAGAAAGCAAAGCCCGGCTCGATACCGCCCGGGATGAAGTGGAGAAAACCCGCGCATCCCGGTTCAGGATGGTCACAGCCCGGGGGCGGGAAGGCGTGGCGCAGTACGACGCGGGGTTAAAGGCCTGGGAAGAGGGGATGAATACCCTTGCGGAAAGTGAACGGGAATTACGCCGGGGGTGGGCATTGCTGGAACAGGGCCGTTCCCAGGCGGCGGCAGAATTCGAACGGGCGGAAGCGGAGCTTGACGCGGCGGAGGCGGAAATTGCCGCCGGACGGCTGGAATTGTCGGAAGGACGGCAGGAGCTTTCCAGGGGAGAAGCGGAGTATGCCACGGCCCGCATTGATGCGGAGAGGATGCTCCTGCAGGGGGAAGAAGATTTGCTGGATGCCCAGCGAAAAATCGGGAATATCGCTATCGACAGCCCCCGGTGGTACGTACTGGATCGTAACGCCAATGTGGGCTGTGCAAACTACCGGACCAATGTCGAAAAAATCGCCGACCTTGCCAGGGTGTTTCCGGTATTTTTTTTGTTGGTGGCGGTGCTGGTGGTACTAACCACCATGACCAGAATGGTGGAGGAAGAGCGGGGACAAATAGGAATCCTCAAAGCTCTGGGCTATCAAAAACGGATTATTGCCGCAAAGTACCTGACATATTGCGGAATCACCGGGGTCCTGGGTTCCGCCGCGGGAATGGTATCGGGATTTTGGGGGCTCCCGCTGATCATCTATAATGCCTTCGGAACCAGATACCGGCTTCCCCCGCTGGTTTTGGAATTCAACTGGTCCTTCGGTCTTATAGCCTGCGGTACGGTACTCCTCTGTACCATGGGCGCCACGGTCTATGCTTCCTACAGTTCCCTTTGGGAAAAACCCGCAGCCCTTATGCGGCCCCGGCCTCCCCGGGCGGGGAAGCGTATCTTTCTGGAATACATCCCCCTTATCTGGGCGCCCTTGAAATTTACCTACAAGGTTACCGCCCGTAACCTTCTACGGTACAAAAAACATTTTTTCATGACCGTTACCGGAATTGCGGGCTGTACCGCCTTGATGCTTGTCGGTTTTGGTCTGCGGGATTCCCTGGTCTATGTAGCCCGTACTCAGTTTGAAAATATCCTGAAATACGATCTTCGCATTGAATTGGAAAAGGATGGATTTGACGCCCGGGAAGAAATTATTCATACCTATTTGTCCAATACCCGGGCGATCCAAAGCGGGGGATATACGGAGCTCCAGATCAGCAACGCCTATATCATTCACGCCGATGAACGGATCGGTGTTTCAATGTATATTCCCGGAAAAGCGGAAACCCTCTCTGATTTTATCAATCTATGGAACAGGAATACTAACACATCGATTAGCTTTACTGTTGATTCGGCGGTGGTTACCGAAAAGATTGCCGACACTATGGGCATTGCCGTGGGGGACCGTTTTACCCTGGAAAACACCGACGGGCGGCGGGGGGAGTTTATTCTTACGGGGATCACCGAAAATTACGTGGGCAATTATGTTTATCTTGGGGCGGATGCGTACCGGGATGTTTTTGCCGACAGTTTACATTACAATACCCTTCTGGTAAAAACCGGTGTTGAAGAACCCTCCGCCCAGGATGCCATTATAACCCGTATTCTGGAGAGCGATCTTGTTCTGGGAGCGGAGTTCACCTCCCATGTACAGATTTCCTACAATAGCCTTCTTTCAAGCATCAGCCTTGTGGTACTGATCCTCATTGCCGCCGCAGGCGGCCTTGCCATGATTGTCCTCTACAATCTTACCTACATTAATATTAACGAGCGCAGCCGGGAGTTGGCTACCCTCAGGGTGCTGGGTTTCCATCGGGAAGAGGCGGCGGCCTATATTTTCCGGGAGATCACCATACTCAGCATTGTTGGCGTCGCCGCGGGGCTGGTTTTGGGTATACCCCTGCACCGGTTCATTATCTCCGTGGCGGAAACTACGGACCTCATGTTTGGCCGGAAAATCGCCCCGCCGAGTTTTGCCTTTTCCGGAGTTATAACCCTGTTCTTTTCCGTACTGGTAGATATTATGATGCTGGGGAAGATCAGAAAAATTCCAATGGCAGAATCCATGAAAGCCGTGGATTAATCAAAGCGCCAGTATTACCGCCACATCGTTAACATTGGTACCTGTGGGGCCGGTTATTAAAAGGCCGTCCACCGCTTTAAGGCCGTTGTACGCATCGTTGTTGTCCAGAATATCCTCCGGCTTTAGTCCCTTAGCTTTGAGCCTGGCGGCGGTGAAGCCGTCCACAATCCCCCCCGCTGCGTCAGTGGGCCCATCGGTTCCGTCGGAACCTATGGAAAATACCACCAGATTATCTATGCCGGCTATACCTTCCGCAGCGGCCAGAGCAATTTCCTGGTTACGTCCGCCCTTGCCCGTACCCTTTAGGCGTACAATGGTTTCACCCCCCAGGATGATCGCGCAGGGACGAGCCGGAGTGTAAGAGCCAGAAGCTTGTTTTGCAAGCCTCTTGTTAATCTGCCGGGCAATAGCGGCCATAAGCAGCCCGGTCTCCCGGGCTTCGCCGTTCATGTCGGAGCAGAGAATGTAGGGGGTATAGCCAAGCTCCCCGGCAATATTCGCCGCACTGGTACAGAGGGTACGGACGCTGCCGGTGATCTCGGCTTCCACGTTATCCAGCTTCTTCGGCGTCTCTTTGCTAAGGTGGTCTTTAACGGAATCTTTTAACTTAAGTTTATACTTTTTAACCACCGCCAGGGCGTCCTCCGCGGTAGACATATCCGGCGCGGCAGGTCCGGAGGCGATGGAGTCCAGCCGGTCTCCCAGCACATCGGACAATACCACCGTAAAAACCCTGGCAGGGGCGCATGCCTGGGCAAAGCGTCCGCCCTTTACGCCGGAGAGCCGTTTGCGGATCATGTTGATTTCCACGATATCCGCCCCCGAGGCCAGGAGTTGGCTGTTCACATCAACAATGTCGGCCATGTTTATTCCGGGGAGGGGTTTCTCAAAAAGGGCGGAACCGCCCCCGGAGATCAGGAAGAGCAACTCATCCCCCGCCCCAAGGGTTTCCGCCAGGGCCAGGGCTTTTTCCGTACCCTTGATGGTGTTTTCATCCGGCAGGGGATGCCCGGCCTCAATGATTTCCATACCGGGAATCGCCCCTCGGGAATGCCCGTATTTGGTGATAACAATTCCCGTTTTAACGCGGTCCTTAAGTTCCTCATGGGCGGCTTGGGCCATAGTCCAGGCCGCTTTCCCTATGGACACTACCGAAAGCTTCCCGGAGAAGGTCCGGGCTTTCAGGGCCTTGCGCACCGCGGACCCGGGCAGGTTCGCCTCTATGGACCGCTTAATGAGCGTATCGGCGTCTTTGTAGATCCTATCCATGATCCTTCTTCTCTCCAATGACTATCCTTGCCGCTAGCCGGATAGATTAACCGTTTTTAACCCCACGTGATTTTCCAGGGCAAACTGTTCAATAAACTCGCACATACTCCGAACGCCCCCTTCGCCGTTGACTTTTTTACCCAGGGCCGCGGCATTTTCTTTGTACACAAGGTTGTTCACCAGATCCAAAACTTTTTTCTCCAGGGCTTTTTTCCCTATACGAATCTTAATGCTCCCGGGACCAACGCCCATATCCTTTACCCGTGAACCCCAGTAAAACTGATCGATTAGCAGGGGGATTACCATCTGGGGCTTCCCCGAACGGGCGGCGCTGTGGGTTGTCCCGCTTCCGCCGTGATGGATAATCGCGTCACATTCGGGCAAAATCAGGCAATGGGGAATGGCAGTGTCCAGGAGGAACAGATTATCCTGGTTGTGCAGATGGGTACCCACCTTCCACCATCCGCAGCCTACAACCAACTTATAGTTATGTTTGCAGCAAATTTCAAAGAGCCGTTCGCAGAAACTATCCCGCTCAGCGGCATTGCAGCTTCCCAGGGTAAAAAATACCGTGGGCCACTCATTTTTCTTAACAAATTCCATAAAATTTTTGTAGGCGATTTCATTGTAAGGGAAAATGTCGTTAAAACAATACCCTCCGATGCTCCAGGCGTATTTCCAGTCCGGATCAGTTTCCCCCAGATAGCGGCTGAACATCATATAGTTATGGGCATTTGCGGGGGCATATTCCCCTTGATCTTTGATGGGTTCCATATTCAGCCTGACCCGGTTCTTATTCAACACCTTTTTGACCATCATATTGAGGCCCGCGTTCAGAAGCTTCCACTGGAAGCCGATTAAAAAACGAGGCGGGTTAAGAAATGGAAAGACCGCGGGGGGTATTCGTTTACCCGGTACCAGCGGCGCATAGCAGGTCCTGATATGGGGCTTTTCGCAGTATTCCGTTACATGGGAGGCGGCAAATTCAGTATTACTGCATATCAAAAGATCATGATCTTCCAGCAGGGGAATTATCTCGTCAAATTGGCTGTCCACCACCCGGACAGTCCATTCCAGCAGGTCCTTTGTGCCGGGACTTCCCTCCACCATGCCGGTGATATCATCAAAAGACTGGAGAAAATAGTTCACCCCTAGAGCCTTTGCATGCTCCTCAAATATACGGGGGACACTAAGGGTAATTTCGTGGCCCCGGTTTACTAATTCAACCGCCAAACTCAGATAGGGATAGATATCACCCTGGGAACCCCGTGTTACTAATAGTATTTTCACACTGCGCTCACGCTACACCGACATCGGAGTTTGCGGAAACCGCGCCCCGGATAAGGCCGATTTCCGTCAGCTTATCGGTGTCCAGGTTGTACTTCGTTTCCAGGTCCTGAAGCATTTTTTCGTCCACCGATATGGGCCTGTTCAGTTTTCTGGTTTCCTTGTTGCTCTTAATGATCTTGGAAATCATCTTGGCGGGGTTAAAGTTAAGGGAGGACATGATCCAGCACCCGTGGGTACACCAGCAGTTGGCCTTGTACCCGTAACCGATGGTCTCAACTTCTTCTTTCATAGCCGGGCTGTTCATTATATCTTGGATATTGCAGTTATAATCTTTAACGTTGCCAATGGGATCCCGCAGTTCACATGAACGGAAGCGTCCGTCGTAATCAATGACCAAGGTGGTTTCCCCGGCGGTGCAGTCCATGCCCCAGGGAGTGGGCTTGTCCAGGTTTGTCGCGCGGATATTGTACAAGGTCCGCATAAGCCCCACATAGAAGAACTTGGTGATGCTCCGGGCAATGCCGCTCATCCCGTCCCCGACACGCTTGGCGTATAAGATGTAATAGGGAGCAATATCATCCTGAATCCTCCGCAGGGATTGTTCGTTCAGGATCTTCACCCCGTTTTCCCGGGTCATGCCCCGGGCGGCTTCAATGGTATGGGTGGTCAGGTTGAACCGGCCGTAAACCCAGGCCACAAAATCCTGGACCTCTTCCACATTGTACTTGGTAATAACCGTGGCGCAGCCCTTGATGACATGGCCGTCATCCCTGAAATTGTCGTCAAGCTGCTTGAGGGTTTCCGCTGCCTGGTAAAAGCTGGCTACCCCCCGCTGGGTATCGTGGGTGGCGCCGAAACCGTCAAAGGATATGCTGATAGAGATATTGAGATCCGGGCAGCTTTCCCGTATCCGCTTGAGCCATTCTATGACCCGTTTGGTTTTTATACCGTTTGAGGGCATATTGACATCTTTAATATGGTTATTTTTATAGAACATTTCGATGATTTCAGGCAGATCTTCCCGGAGGGTGGGTTCCCCGCCGGACAGCCACAGGCGGTTAAATTCCCCCGCGGTCTCGGACAGTTTTTTGATCTCCCCAAAGGTTAAATCCGGCGCTTTTTGTTCCATATCATTGGCATAAAAACACATGGCGCATTTCGCGTTACATTTCCCCGTGGTAAAAAGAAACACCGATTCTAATTTCCGTTTTGAGCTCAAGGAATTGAAAGAGCTGCCTGATCGTTTTATCTTCACTATCAGCCTCCATACACTGCGATCATGACACCCGCCGCGATGGCGGTACCGATAACGCCGGCCACATTGGGTCCCATGGCGTGCATGAGGAGGAAGTTCCCCGGATCGTATTCCAGACCCACCTTGTTGGAAACCCGGGCGGCCATAGGCACCGCGGACACACCGGCGGAACCGATGAGGGGATTAATCTTTTCCTTGAGGAAAAGATTCATAAACTTGGCGACCAACACACCGGTAGCGGTGGCGATGGCAAAGGCCACAAGGCCCATGAGCACGATGATCAGCGACGAGGGGTTGAGGAATTTCTCCGGGGTCATCTGGCTTCCCACGCCCAGGGAGAGGAAGATCGACACGATGTTGATCAACTCATTCTGCAGGGTCTTGGAAAGCCGTTCCACCACGCCGCACTCCCGGATAAAGTTACCGAACATGAGGCAGCCGATAAGGGGGGCTGCCGAAGGGAGGAGGAGGATGGAAAGGGTAAATACCACCAGGGGGAAGGCGATTTTTTCCACCTTGGAAACCGGGCGGAGCTGTCTCATCTTGATAAGCCGTTCATGCTTGGTGGTGAGGAGCTTCATAATGGGAGGCTGGATCATGGGCACCAGGGCCATGTAAGAATAAGCCGCCACCGCCACCGTTGCCAAAAGCTGCGGGGCCAGTTTCGCCGCAATGTAAATCGTGGTGGGGCCGTCCGCGCCGCCTATGATCGCCACAGCGCAGGCTTCCTTGAGGTTAAAGGCCACCCCCGGCAAGAAATTGGCGATACTGACGAATAACAGGGTCGCGAAGACGCCGAACTGTGCGGCCGCCCCAAGGATGGCGGTTTTAGGGTTGGCGATAAGGGGGCCGAAGTCGGTCATAGCCCCTATGCCCATAAAGATGATCAGGGGGAAAAATTCGTTCCCCACCCCGCTTTCATAGATGATGTCAAGGAATCCCGGATGCCGGACTATGGTCTCCACCACCGCCCCGTTTTCGACAACACGCTGAATAAGCTCCGTAGCCCCCATACCGGCAAAGGGGATGTTCACAAAAACCGTTCCGAATCCGATGGGGATGAGGAGCAGGGGTTCAAAATTCTTGACCGCCCCCAGGTAGATGATGAGGAAGCCCACGGCCACCATGAGCAATTCCATCCAGCCAAAGACGGTGATGGTTTCATTTTTCCCGGTGGCCTCATCAATCACCGTGGTCTCTTTTTCAATATGGTCATTGATAAAGGCGTAAATACCGGTGGTTTCCGCGATGTTTTTCAGGAAACTGCCTATGGAAACCCGCGGCAGGTTTTCACTGTCCTTAATGATTCCATCCATATTATAAATGGAAGGGACGTTGTCTCTTGAAGAAGCGGACTGCGCCTGGGCCCGGGGCGAAAAAGCGGCGCCAAGGAAAGAAATCGCAAAAGCGCCGGCTACGATGAGCAGACATATCTTCGTAACCAGCACGGGGTCTCGTTTAAGATTTAACATAATACCGTCCTAATTTGTATATACGGGGTTTGCCAAACGGCAAACCCCAAGAAATAAACTGAAAGCCCTGGGGTTTTAATTTATTTCAGCTATTGGCTGCTGGGATGCGACCTGGGTTCCCGTGGAAACCAGGAAGTGAACCGAACCCGCGGAGGTGGCCTTGATTTCCAGTTCCATCTTCATGGACTCCATGATCAGCACCGTGTCTCCTGACTTTACGGTATCTCCTTCGCCGGCCGAATAGCGAAGCACGGTACCCGCCACCGGGGCAGGGATCGTTGCCCCGCCCCCGGAAACCGGGGCCGCCGCTTCAGGGGCGGCTGCGGGAGCCGCGGCAGCCGGAGCGGCCGCTCCCCCGCCAATCTCCGCCAGCGGCTGTTGGGCCGCCACCTGAGTCCCCGTGGGAACCAGGAAGTGAACCGGCCCGGTGGAGGTGGCTTTGATTTCCAGCTCCATCTTCATGGACTCCATGATCAGCACCGTGTCTCCGGACTTTACGGTATCTCCCTCGCCGGCCGAATAGCGAAGTACGGTACCCGCCACCGGGGCAGGGATCGTTGCCCCGCCCCCGGAAACCGCAGCCGCCTTCCCGCCTGAAGAACCTGCCTGCGCGGGCGCGGCAACCGCCACCGTTCCGGCAGGGGCCACCACCACGTTGTAGTTGGTCCCGTTCACGTTCACCGAGTACCGGGCGGCCTGGCCGGGAGCGGTTCCGCCGGACGCGGCCGCCTTGGGAGCCTCGGTTTCAGGCTTGAACACCACCGGGCCCTCGGCGCGTTTTTTGAAGAAATTCGGGGCCACCTTGGGGAACATCGCCAGGGTGAGCACGTCCTCCACGCTGACCGCGTCGGTACCCAAAAGTTTTTTGGCTTCCGCTTCCAGGCTGCTGTATTCCGGGGGAATATCATCCGCCGGGCGGTGGGTAATTTCTTTCTCTATTTTGAGGCCCTCCAAAGCCTTTTTCACCACGTCGGCGTTTTTCGGGGCAGGACAGGCGCCGTATTTTCCCGCCATAAGGTCCTGGAATTCCCCGGAAAGCCGGTTGTAGCGGCCGAAAAGCACGTTAAACACCGCCTGGGTTCCCACAATCTGGCTCGTGGGGGTAACAAGGGGCGGATAGCCCGAATCTTTCTGCACCACCGCGATTTCTTTCAGCACCGCGTCGATCTTGTCGGACGCGCCCTGTTCCTTAAGCTGGCTTTCCAGATTGGAGAGCATCCCCCCGGGAACCTGGGATACGAGAATCCGCGTATCCGCGCCGAGGAAGCTGGACTCAAACTGTTTGTAATTTTTCCGCACCTCCCGGAAGTACGTGGCAATTTCCAGCAGGAGGTTGATGTCCAGCCCCGTGTCATACTCGGTACCGTGGAAAATCTCCGCCATGGTTTCCGTGGGGCTGTGGCTCGTGCCCATGGAGAGGGAAGAGATGACCGTATCGAGAATATCCGCCCCCGCTTCGGCGGACTTGGTAAGGGTCGCCACCGACATACCCGTAGTGGCGTGGGAATGAATCTCTATGGGAAGGTCCACCGCCTTTTTGATAGCTTTCACCAGGTCGTACGCCTCGTAGGGCTTGAGAAGGCCGGACATATCCTTGATACAGAGGGAGTCCGCTCCGATGCCGGCGTATTCCTTGGCAAGTTCCACATATTTTTCGATGGTGTGAAAGGGGGTTACCGCATAGGAAATAGCGGCCTGGATGTGCTTACCGGTCTTTTTGGCGGCGTTGGTGGCGGCCTGAAAGTTCCGGGGATCGTTCACCGCGTCAAAAATACGGAAAATATCCACCCCGTCCTTGGCGGCGTATTCCACGAACTTAGCCACCACGTCGTCGGCGTAGTGCCGGTAGCCCAGAAGGTTCTGGCCCCGGAGGAGCATCATAATTTTCGTATTGGGCAGGGCTTTCTTGAGTTTCTTGAGCCGTTCCCAGGGGTCCTCGTTCAAGAAGCGGATACAGGAGTCAAACGTGGCCCCGCCCCAGGCTTCCAGGGCAAAAAAGCCGATTTTGTCGAGCTTGCCGCAAATGGGCAGCATATCGGCGGTGACCATCCGGGTGGCAAAAAGGGATTGATGGGCGTCCCGGAGGACCAGATCGGTAAGTTTTACTTTAGGCATACATTTCTCCTTTTACGTATTAAGCGTTGCTTTTGCGATATTCGGTAACCGCCGCCGAAATAGCCGCGGTAACCGCCGCGTTGGCGTTTCCCGCCGGCGCGGGGCCGCCCGAAGGGGCTTTGGCAGGCTGCTGCAAATCCTTATCCGCCCCAATAGCGTGAATAAGCTTTCCCGCCAGGGATACGCAAATAATCAGGATAACCAGGAACGAAACTACGATACCCATACCCAGCAGGGTTAGGACGCTGCTCTGTTCCAGCATTTCAAGTATAGTCATAGATCCTCCGTGTGTTTTTGAATCTGTTCTCCGGCCTCCGGAGAACGATACGTATTGATACTATAAATTTATCTATATAAATGCAATAGCGCGGACGAGGCGCGCCGTACGGCGATCTTCGGGATTATCCCCGAAAGATCGGCCCGTTTGCCCGGCCGGGAAGGAGCCGACCCCATCCGGAAATAAGCGGCCCGCTCCCGGAAGTGAGGGGCTCGCTCCCGGAAGTGAGCCGCTCGCTCCCGAAAGTGAGTCGCTCGCTCCCGGAAGTGCGGGGCCCGCTCCCGGAAGTGAGTCGCTCGCTCCCGGAAGTGAGCCGCTCGCTCCCGGAAGTGAGTCGCCCGCTCCCGGAAGTGAGTCGCTCGCTCCCGGAAGTGAGTCGCTCGCTCCCGGAAGTGAGGGGCCCGCTCCCGGAAGTGAGCCGCTCGCTCCCGGAAGTGAGCCGCCCGCTCCCGGAAGTGAGCCGCCCGCTCCCGGAAGTGAGCCGCCCGCTCCCGGAAATGAGGGGCTCGCTCCCGGAAGTGAAGGGCCCGCTCCCGGAAGTGAATCGCCCGCATCGGGGGAATTTTCGCTCCGGGCTCAAATTTTTTTATGGAAACCTGGAAATTTTGCGCTTCGGCGTGATAAGATATTCTATAAGACGTCTTGTACGCCCTTTGGAGGCATACGAAATTATCGCACGAAAAGGAGTTTTTTATGGCAGATTATATTCCCGGTAAGGACGCGGACTTTGACACCTGGTTCAGTTTTATGTACCAGTACGTGTCCCAAAAATGCGCCGGGCAGCCGCCGGAATGGACCCACATTCCCCAGGCGGCGCTCATGGACGTGGCGGAAATACATACCGCGTGGAAGGCGGCGTACGGCGCCGCCGTCGGGCCCCATACCCCGGTGGAAACCGAGGCCAAGAACGAGGCGAAAAAGGCGGCGGAGGGGGTGGCCAGGCCGTTTGTGAACCAGTACCTGCGCTTCCCGCCTGTTACCAACGAGGATCGCACGGCTATGGGGATTCCGAACCATAAAAGCACCCACAGCCCCGTAGTGGTCCCCGAGACCAGCCCCCGGCTCACCATCGATACCGGCACCCGCCGGCGCATCATCGTGTATTACCGGGACGAGGCCAGCCCTCACCGGGGCAAGCCCAAGGGGGTCCACGGCATCGAGGTGCGCTGGGCTATCCTGGATCATTACCCGGCGAGCGGGAAGGAACTCATCTATTCCTCTTTCGATACCAACCCGCCCCTGACCCTGGTGTTTGACGAGGAGGACCGGGGGAAGCACATCTACCTGATGGGCCTCTGGGAGATTGGGCGGGAAGGGGAGAAGGGCCCCCCCGGCGCTATAGAGGAAGCGGTTATCCCTTGAGGCTGTTCTAAAACGGCGGCTTCCCTGGATTTTTTGAGGGGGGCGGATATGCGTAAAGCGGGTATTTTCGGGCTGGCGCCGGCCGCGGCGGTTTTTGCCGTTTTTTTCATGGGGGCTTGTGATTTGCTTTCCAACAAGCCGGACATAGACGTGGAAAAGGCGGTTGACGGGGCCGTGCGGATAGCCAACGCGCCGGTATTGAAGGTGGAAGTGGACGAGGGGGGCATGGGCACGGCGGGCCCGCGGGGTACGCTTTCCGTCATTAAACAGGGCGTACCGTTTCAGCTGAACTACCAGGCGAACAGCGCGTATCCTTTTTACGGCTGGCATTTAATTGCCCGCGATGGTACCCTGGCCGGAAAAGACCGGGACGGGGTTTTCCGGAGGCCCGGCGGCGGAAGCCTTGCGGGGGGCGGAAACCGAGCATTGCCGGAACGCACCTGAAAATACGGAATTTTTTATCAAATTTTTGATGATTCAATGGCGCTCACCGTATTGA
>JAITBG010000055.1 GCA_031283725.1 Treponema sp.
AAGGAAATTATTTAACTGTGGAGATTTGCATAGCAAATCCGTCTACTACCATTTTTTGTTGACGTTACCAATTCTCTCTCGCCCTAAAGGGCGGGGTATTAGACCCCAATGCGAATAAAAAAAACCCGCCGCAGATCGGCGGAATATAGTATTTCTACTTAGAAAAGTATAAGGAGGGGGAAGTCGCGGCAACGAAAGTTGCCGACCCCTCGCTCCAGCCCCGCAAGCGTGGCTTACGCTACCCCCTCTTGCGGTGGCGCTGCCTCCGCAACGCCACCAGCATATTGGTGTTTTACAAGTAGAAGCACTATACTGAAGATTCCACCTTGGAAGCATTGTGTATGCGGGGGAACATATCATCCGCACCCCCAGTTTTAAGCCCCAGAGGGGCGGGAAATTAAACCCAAAAGGGATTAAAAGTCTGCGGTCTGTCCGCAAAGTAACTGACTTTATAGACAGACTCTAATTAGCGGGCGGAAACAGGTTATTCGTTCTTCCATGCGATTTCAGGCTATAGGAGATGAAACTGCATTTTCTTTGTTGTCGGGATACTATGTTATAAATTATCACATTTTGAAATTACGATACAAACATACCCTAAGTCAAATTATGCTATAACCATTTTCACAAATCATCATCAGGCACACAAAACAATAGGCATGTTGAAATTGCCCTTTCATGGCCGCTAACACATGAACCAATTGTTGTTACCCCCAGGTTTATATGCCATGCGGTTACACTTCCGCCCGCATCCATCTCCATTGCAAATTTCACATCTTTAATTTCGCGCTTAAGAAACAACGCCAATTCTTCATGGGTCATACCAACGCTTTCCGGAATGCGTCCATGAACCGTGGTTAAATAAATATCACCAGATTCTGATATGGCAACCGATGACCTCATTGTTCGGAGATCCGTCATTTCAATAGGAGCCGCCTGCATTTTTCGAGCCAAGGCATCTTCCCACCTTTCACCTCTAAGATCAATAGAGATTTCCCCTTTCTTTATCAGAAACGGTCCGGCCTCAAGAACGGCTCGATAATCTAAATACTCTTCATTTTCATCACGCCATCCGTAGACTTGATCGAGAGTTCCGGTTTCTTGCGACATAACACCCCTTGCTACCGATTGAATAAAAATATTGTTGTCGTAATCAATACACAGAACAGGACGATTCGAATAAAACGGTCCGGAAAAAATATTCTCATTATATTTCAAGAGACCAACAGGCATTCCAAGTCTTTTCTTAAGATCTCTCTGCACCGTGCGATTGTCTATAAAATAACCGCCGTTAATGGCAACAAGAATTTTTTTAGTTGTTTTATATTCATATTCTTTAACAATTGAAGTAAGAGGGCTTAATTCGGCGGCTTTATAGATATCAGGATAGATAAGACCGCTTGATTTCGCGGGAAGTTTAAAAATTGTGCCGGAAGCAATTCGACCGTCATTCAAACTAACTTGAAATAATTTCGTCTCAACAACCGTTCGATTTTTTAAATTGGTTATAACTACAGCCGACCTGGTTTCCCATCTCGGAAAATTTGACAAGAGAGAAGTCCTGCATTGATTTTCTTTCGATCCAATCAGTGTTAATATTTGATATAATTCACCAAGCGTATATTTTTGATAGGTGAACGGATTACGGGTACGCCAGCGAAACATAAAGCTGTTACAAGATACCGCTGAAAAAAGAGTCGGTTCACGCAGGTGTAAAAGAGCATCGGCAATCAAAAACTGTTCATCGGTATTATAACCAGAATCATGCATCCACCTAAAGAGGTTGTAACGGAAGCGCCCTGTTTCCAATACGACACCGAGAGAGCTGCTTATGGCGTCAAAACCGAAATACCTATCCAGTTTCCAATAGTCATCATATGACCTTATGCTTCTAAATTTTTTTAGCAGGTTACGGGCATACAAAAAATGAGACGCGTTCAATTTATTACAGGCTTGGATGTCATTGGTTGATCTGCGGATCAGTGCGGGATTAAGTCCGCGTTTTAAAACCGTGTCATACGGATCAAATCCCAATACGTCACATTGTTCTTGTTTTACATTATGGGTCCAGGCGGGAGATCCCCAAGGAACGAACCATGCTTCAGGTTTTTCAGCCTGGTACAGCGCCTTGATAGCCCGATTCGTCCAGAGGCATAAAACTTCTGCCCCGCATAGCTCTGACAATAAAATCAGGGCGCACAGTTGAACCCAATTATATATTTTAATATCATTATTGTTTAGATTCAGAAAACCATTTATTGCATACAGCATTTCCGAACCATTGACGCAACTCTGGGGCTGATCAAGGTTTACAATGGTACATTTTATCTGCGGTCTATTAAACCCGGTGGCAAACCAGTTTTCAATATCACGCGTTCCAATTAAGCATAGAAAAAGAGTACCAATAGGTACTTCATTGTTAGCTCTGATAAAATCAAGCGTTTCCTTACAATCTTTTATCAATCTGGGACGCCAAAGCCCTTGGAAGAAAGGAAATTCGGAAAAGACAGGTTTATCGTTAATCATCATATAAAGTCCCAATTAGGCGGCCTTTTGAATCCTTCACTGTTAAATTTATTCCAAAAATCATCTGTTTCCTCCACAGAGAACGGCTCCGGGCATAATTCGCGAAGAGCTTTAAGGACATTCGAAAGGCCTGTCAGTTTGTGATATACAGGAAGACGGGCCTCTTGGGAATAAAGCCGCCAAAGCCGGTAACGTTCTTTTCCAAACCATAGATCCTCAAAAGAAACCCCGCAGCCTATCCTTCCCCAGCATGTATTGGGCCATGTACTCCCGTTTAACTCACTCGTAATATATCCGTCTCCGCAATGCGTAAGCGAGGTGGCCCAGCCCGTGGCGAAACTTGCCTGCGGCCTGGGTTCGATCCTGCTGATATTAATGGCATATGTATTGATTTGCACATCTATGCCAGGTTCATTCTGTATCATAGGGCGAACAAATTCGTTAACATTTTTAACAATGGAATCAAAATTGACGGATGCGGGGTAATACACGCTGCCGTCCCTATTGTAGTATATGTATTTTGGGCGAAAATGCCCTGAAACATTACGATTTGTATCATGATGCAAATCCAACAGAAATTTACCGGCACCTTTATAAGTATCAGGCGGCTCATCTCCCGTAAAAACCCAGCTGAACGAGAGGGGAATGTTTTCCGGCAGTACTTGCGCCCAGAATCTTGAATTTTGGCATAATATGTCCCAGCCGGATGGTACATTATATTCCCTGCGGTGTTCCATGGAACTGCCCACGTTTACCGACAGGCGGACAAAACGCGGGTTTAAGTCAGAAACGGCCCGAATGGATTGTTCCCTGGCAGCCACGGTGCCATTTGAGTATATTCCTATGGATATACCGTTTTCCACAAACATCCGCGCTATTTTATCGATATCGGGATTAAAAAATGGTTCTCCACCTCCCGTGATCAACACGGAAAGAACTCCCATTTTTTTACATTCCGATGCTATTTGCCTGGTTTTACTAGTATCAGGAAAAAACCGTTTCAGATCGCTTGTCCCATATTCAGCCAGGTCAGCTTCCGTGCGTGCTCCGTTCCGGCGGTAAGGACAAAGAGGGCACCGGGAATTACACAAAAGAGAAGGCCAGTATTCAACAGTGACCGGCTTAACCAAAAAGTCTTCGCCCCGGAGAAAATGGTTGAAATTTTCACGATGCCAAAAAGGTTTGCAACGTGCGTCAGGCCCATAATTCCCCCGGTCAATGCCTTTATAAAAATTCAAAATTTTTTCCGTTTTGTTACACATCAGCCTACCTCCTTTTGAATTCTAGATTGTCATATATATGAATCGGAACACATCCAATTTCTCCCCACGAATGTGAATTATAGGCATCTTCACAATAAAAACATTTTATTTGGCATGAGGTGGTACGGGCATAAGAAAACCAGGAGGACGAACAATCTATCGGAATATTGTCCCGGGTTCTTAAAAAGCCCAGAATGTTACCGGATTCAGGGGTCTTATAGATTACTTTAACGCCTGTAAGTATTTGTACAAAATGAACATCCCCCACTGTCAAATGTTCACAACCGGAATCAAGAGCGATGACATCGTATCCGTTTTCATGGCGTGGTGCGGCGCCATACCCAAGTTCAACGGCTAAAGATAATCCAGCCTGGTTGCTTCTTTTGTTTTTATGCAATATACAGGCCGTTCCCTGCATGGCGGCTACCAGACATGCCGTACGGCGAAACACCCGTAATCCCATTTCCCCGGATTCGTGTCCGAGGCTGTTCATAAAATCATGGTTTTCAATCAATCGCCATGTGGTATCACGGTATCCGCGGGCGACAAGGATTTTCTGCCCCTCCCTGGCCGTTTCCAATATAGGGCGTAATACTTCAATGCTGTCATTCTTCCCGGGAATAATGGGACGTATCACTGTCGCAACCCGTCCAGCAGGAAACATCCGGCATGCGTCAATATAGCTTTGTAGTATTTGTTCCTGGGAGCAAACTTTGGATTCCCGCAAACCGGTAATAGAAAAAAACAAGAAAATATCAAGATTTAAGCTCTTTAGGTGATAAAGCAGTTTGCCGGGAATACAGCTTTTTGTCAATAACCCTATCGGTCCCCTGTGTTTTGAATCTTCGAGGGAGCGAAGCTTTTCCAGCGTGTTTTTGATCTGGTTCGACTGGAAAGGATCGCCGGACTGGTTATTAACCCCGACAGGTAAATTCAAGAGTACATCCTGCCATCCGGTTACGGGTACGGCAGTATTTGAATGGCTATACTCCGGATTGGCCAAATTTTTTGTTAACTCACATTCATCAAGAAAATTCATTGCTGGTTACTCCCTTCAAATAAATTGGTTTTATTGGGCTTGTAAGACAACCCGGTTGGTTGGCCCCAAGCCTATTAAATCACGGAAAGCATCTCACGTCTTTTATTCCGCGTATACCTCAACCAACGCTTCCAAAAAATTCCGGTCTATCGACCACTGCAGCATGAATTCATCGGGCCGCAGATCCTGATTGATTCGCCACACCGCTTCAATCGTGTCCCAGTCCATATAACCGCGCCGCAGGGGGATAAACGCTTCGAGAAGCGCTTCATTGTCAAAGGACGCAGGCTCAACGGCTTTGATTTTATCTTCCAGACTGCCGCCGTCATAAAATTTTATGCCCTTCAATATCCCTTTGACCAGAGAGGGGTCGGCATACCGCTTATTTACCCGCAATAAATCAACCTGCTGATACATTTCGTTTTCAATCTGATTGCGCAGGTCCTCCAGCTCGTTTTTGATATACCTCCTAAGAGATCGGCGTTCCTCCGGTTCACACCACTTCCCAAGAAACATGCCCGAGAGAATTGCCCCCATGCCGGTCTCAAGCATCATCTCCTGGAGGACATAAATGAACGGATCGGGCGGGCCATCGTACTTTATGTCGGCCTCATACACCTCGCCGTTCATGATACGGTCAAAACGATTATAAATCTGTGTGATTTTTTTCTGCGGGACACCAAGTTTCTCAGACGCTTTTTGCACCGCCTTTTTAATATTTGTAGGATTTGGAGGGTTGTAAATCCCTATTTTCCTGCAGCGGTCGATGATAAAACTCCTGAGCGAGTTTATATATTGCATCGTATTCCCTCCTGTAACCAGAGCCAGAATGTCATGTTCCAGCAATGCCGACTCCTGGGCGATAAGGTCCTGAAACCGTTTCCATTCGCTTTCCGACGCCTTGAGGCAGGCCAGAACATCTTTCCAGTAGTTGTCATATTCTTTTATTTTTTCTACGGTAAGTTCCGCGTTTTTTTCCTGCCGGGATTTGAGGTTTTCGGCTTCCACCTCATCGTAACAAAGGAGGCGGCCGTCTTTTACGAAGGTCGCGTGGGATAGGAAATCAAGCAACCTTTCCATAACGCGGCGGAATTTGTCTAAGAGAAAGCCGTAGATACGTCCGTGCTCCCTGGCCATCCGATCAAAGTTGACGGATCCATCGGGCTCTATAAAGTAAAGGCCCAGGCCCAGGTATGAGTTGCTACGCAGGCTTAAAAATTCCTCCTCTTCGTCCACATACCAGTTGTCCGATAGGAATGTGTAAAACAGCCCGGACGCGGCTTTGCTGTCGGAATCGGCTATTTCCAAAAACCGGATAACGGCTCCTTTTTTCCCGCCCCGTACCGGCGCCCATTCGGCCAGCAGTTCCTCCAGGGCGCAGCTTACCGTTTCGTCATCCCTGATGTTCCCCCGTAAGGCCCAATGCACCGGAATCATATCCCGCTGAGAGATCTGATGGCCGAATTCGTGCCAAATTACCCCATCGCCCATGTTATTAAGCACCTTGTCCTTGAATCTCAGAAGATCTGCGGGATCGGTAATTTCGTACCATGTCAGGGCTCTCTCTTTGAGACTCTCCCGGATTGCGGAGTTGGGGTGGCGCAAACAACGCCTCTGCGCCGCCTTTGTCCTTCTAAAGAACCCCTCCCATTTATTGAAAAAAATGACTTCCAGGGAAACCTTGCGGATCTGCATGGGGCTGGGGGACCTTCCGGCGATGGACAGGCAATTACTGGGGGACCGAGTGTATTCATCCAGGAAGGTATAGATGGGGGTGTCGTCAATCTGCGTCCAGCTCACCGCCCCGAAGATAAATTCTGCGCCGTAAGAACCGGCGTACGAATAGAAATAATACTCGGCATCAAACAGTTTTACGAATTCCCGGAGTTCAGAGAACCAATAAAAATCCTTGCCGAACAGGCTGACCGTCTTTTCCTTGCAGTACCGTGCCATTTCATCCCCGGATTTCCTACCCAGCCACGCGTCTTGTTCGTCCACGATTCGGAAGAATCTGTCGGCATCTAATTGAATTACTTCACGGTTATTCGGAATCTTCAGAATATTCCGGCAGAGGGAAAGGCTTACCCGTTGTTTGCCCATGCTTCCCCAGTCCTTGTTTTTATCCATGCACAGATACATGGCCAGGGAGAGGTTTTTAAGCTGCCGGTAAAGAACCTCTTTGGCGCACTCCTGGGCGGAGCGCAGCTCTGCTGCCGCTGAGGGGCACAGGGAAGAAGACATGCCGGCAACCGTTTTGGCGGAAGATCCTCCGTTTGCCGGCGGGGGCGGCCCTTCCGAACCGGCAAGCCGGGGCCGGTAGTTTTGATCCACCAAAACACCAAGATGCCGTTCTTCCACGGGCCGGGACTCGTCAAGCATCTGCCCGCCGTATTTTCTGGTAAAATGGGCGTGCAAAGCGTCCAGTTCCTCGTCCTTCATCGAGCCATACATAGAAACCATAATTGCTCCTTATGCTGGTATAGCGCTTTGGGTTACAAGGCCCAAAACGGCCTGTTCCAACCCGGCGGCCTCCGCTTCCAAAGCCGCCTGGTACTGTTTCCATCCTTCCGGGCTGTATTTCTTCAGATACCCGGCGATGTTTATCCAAAATGGCGGGAACAGACGGAGCTGTTCCAGGGGCCGGTAATTAACGCTGTTCCGGTACATGTGGTATACCTCCAGTTCCACAGTCGCGTAATCGACCTCGTACATTTTTCCGTCATCAGCAAGGATGGTATAGCGGGCCCGGTATATGATGTTCAGCAGCCTGCCGGCAAGATCGGAATAGCGGTTAAGCAGCATATCATAGATGCCGCGCTGTTCCCGCTCAATCCGATCAAAATCAACCGACCCGTCGGGTTTTAGGGTATATATGGCCAGGCTGACCAGCACATCGCTCATCAGGGCCATGAACTCGTCATGTTCGTCCACAAACCAGGAGTCGCTCATGTAGGCGTAAACTGCGGCGTTCGCCCGGCCGGCGTCGGTTTTGGAGAGTTCCACAAACCGGGCGAACGCGCCCCTGCGCTTCCCTTTTGCGGGTGCCCAGTCAGCCAATGCCTCAAGTAGGACGCCTCCCGCATGTTCTGCGGAAGAGAGTACGTTGTGGAACGCGGCATGAACCGGATTGAGATCGGCAAAACTGCGATGGTGCCCCATTTCATGGAAGACTATGCCGTCCAGCATCAGCTCCCGGATAAACGCCTCTTTAACGGCCCCCGTGATATCTTCCTCTCCGTGAATATTGTACCACCCCAGCGCCTTTTCCTTGAATTTCTCACGCAGGGCGCTGTTGGCATGCCGGGCGGCGCGCCTCAATTCCGCCCTGCTTTGGCGGAAGAATTGCTGGTACTTGTTAAAGAATATCACTCCGCAGGATTCGTGCCGGATGACAGTTGTGTCGTCCATAATCTCCGCTGCTATGCTTAACACGAACTGAGGCGACCGGATAAATTCCCTGCCCAGCAGGATTGCCTTCCCCCCATCAATCTCCATCTCCTCCTTTTCGCCGAAGATAAATCTGCTGCCATAGGGGTCGTTTTTGCTGAACAGATAATAGTCTGCCCCCAAAAGGTCAAGCACATCGTTGATGCCGGCCAATTCGTAGTTGCGAAACCTCATCCCCAGGACATCTACATGATAGCTGTTTATAAAATCAAGACCGCCGCCCCCGTCTTTTTTCCCGTTGCGGTTGTCACATTCATCAAGCATGCGCCGGAACCTGTCGGCGTCATATTGGGTAACTTCGCGGTCATTGGGAACGGATAAAATGTTCCGGCACAGCGAAAGAGCAACCCGCTGTTCCCCAATATGCCCGTACGCTTCGGTTTTTTCCATCGCCAGAAAAATAAGCAGACTCCAATCCTTGAGCTGCCGGAACAGCACTTCCTTGACGGCCTCACGTGCCTTACTCAGTTCCTCCGCCCGTTCCTCCTCCCCGGCTGCCGAGGGGATCAGTTTTTCGATCCGCCGTTCGGCGGAAGGGAGGGAATAATCGGATAAAAACCGGCCGTACCTGACCGTCAGTTCTGAGTGAAGCGCCCGCAGATCCTCATTGCTGAGATCCGAGTATTGCGATACCTTGTTCATCATAATGCTCCTGGGGTGGGGAGGAGGCCCGCGGCCCCCTCCCCGGGTTGTTACATCACGTCGGGAACCGCCGCGCAGTCGGGATGCATCACCGCATTCCCCAGCAGAGCCGCCTGAAAGGACGGCCTGCCGGGTTCGGCCGCCGCCCCTTCCTCCCCCCGGTCCGGAACAACCCAGGCCACGACAAGACCGGCCGTCCAGGTCGGTTTCCTGTTCTCCATGGTCAGGTTCATAATTTACCTCCTCAAAAAAATATATTGGCGCGACGCGCCCGCTTCATGACAATTTCCTGTTTCTTTCGTCCACTGATGATTCGCTTAATTTCACCCACTGGTTTTT
>JAITBG010000170.1 GCA_031283725.1 Treponema sp.
CATTGGCTTAAGATACGGACCAATAACGGGATTGAGCGGGTAAACCGGGAGATACGGAGGAGGGCGAGGGTAGTCGGTTGTTTTCCCGACGGTAATTCGGCGCTCATGCTGGTATGTGCCCGGCTGCGGTATATTGCCAACAGCCAATGGGGAAACAAGAAGTACATGAGCATGAAACATCTTAAGTTTGTTTCTGCCGCTTAATTATTCATATGACTGCAAATCTTTTTTGCGAAAGAATATTGACATTACCAGAAATATATACCCCTTTGGGGTAAAATATGCTAAATTCCCAACACCTTTTATCATGGTACATCAGGCTGGATATAAAGCAATAAATGATTAAGACACGAAAAAGGATTATTTGTCTAATTTGACTATTTTATTTACGCCTGCGATCGGCTGAGTTTCCCCGGCATTGACGGATTTTCGTTTCATATCCCGGAATTGGGAAATAGTGATTCCCTCGTATTTTTTAAAGAGCTTATACAAGGTTCCGGAACATGAAAAACCGATGATTTCGGAAATCTTGTCTATTGAATAATCGGTATAGCAAAGGTACCTTTTGGCGTATTCTATGCGTATTAGATTCAGATTCCGCATGATTGAAGTATGAAAGATTTGCATATATGCCCGGTTTACATGCCGGGATGAATAATTCAAGTGTTTCGCCACATCTTCCAGGGTAATAGGCTCGGCAAAATGGGCATGGAGATACTTGCTGGCGGCAATTCCCAGGTTCAGAGTACCCGCGAGATTCTGGTCCGTTACCCGGATCTTGACCGTATGACGAAGGGCTTTAACTAAAAATTCATACATTTTAAAAACCACAGAACTATTCCAGGCCAGCTGTTTATGATTCCATTCATCCTCAATGACACTTAAAATTTTATGCCCGTCGAAGGGAATTTCAGAATAAATAAACCGTTGCTCTTCAATTTTTTCTATTGCTTGTTTCAGGTCATCCCATTCGCGGACTCCCTCCGGGCCTCGGTAAAGCTGGGGCGTAAGAGGAAACAGATCCCATATTAAGACAAAATAAGGGGAATTTCGGTTTGGGTCAAACAAAACACAGTGTTCAATATGTTTATTAATGATCAGCAGTTCATGCTTCCTCAATTGTATTATCTCATTCTTTACTTTGATCTGTATGGGCGCCTCCAAGGAATAATATATCTCATTGAAGGGATGCTCATGGGGAAATTCCGCCGTTTTATTGTCAAGAACATCTGCGTAACCCAAGGTGAATTCATAGCTATCGAATCTGATACTGACAATATGATCATAAATAAAGGAAGTAATTGTATCATTTTGACCCATGATACATAATTATACCATACTATAGCAACGAAAAAAAGTATTTTATCACAGAGGCTTTCCCAAAAATAATCAAGTTTTGGGAAAACCATCATTATCTCAAAAAAATATATTCGCGGATTTTACATTATCCTGCGATTTTTTGCGGTTTTTTACAGTATTGTTGAGAAACCTCCATCGACACTAATATTCCAGCCATTAATATAATCCGAAGCTTTACTGGCTAAAAAAACGGCGGTTCCCATAAGGGAATCAAGGGTACCCCACTTCCCTCCGGGAAGCCTACTAGAAATTTTTTTGAAGAGCGGTTTATTGTCCTGGACTGATTTATTTACGTCGGTGGCAAAAAAACCCGGGCAGATGGCATTGGTCTGGATGTTGTATTTACCTAATTCATTGGCAAAATCCCTGGTAATACCGATAACGCCGTGTTTGCTGATAACATAGGGAGGGCATTGACCATCGGCTGTATACGACAGGGCTGAGCCGATATTGATGATCTTGCCATACCCCTGTTTAACCATTACTTTGCTGACTTCATGACCAAGATAATAAACAGCATTGAGATTCAAATTTATTACTTTTTCGTAGGCCTCGTCAGGATAATTAAGGAAATCCTCAAAAACACCCATCCCCGCATTATTCACCAAAATATCTATTTTACCGTATTCTTTAAGACAGGTTTCCACTACGTCTTTCCGGTATTGCTTATCGGTTAAATCGCCTTTTAAAAAAACTACCTGCCGGCCTTCGGCTTCAATAGCCTGACGGGTATCGGAGAGATCATCGAGAAAATAAGGGATAAAAAGGTCAGCGCCGGCCTTGGCAAAGGCTATGGCATAAGACATACCCAGGTTAGTATTACCACCGGTAACTATTGCTACTTTACCTTTCAAAGAAAAATAATCCATAGAAAAATGTTTAATATTAGCGTCCATCATATACTCCTCTCTATATGTATATTAAAGTAGCGCTATATGGAAACAAAACAATAACCAGAAGAGACAAAAAACAAGATTCTTTGTCTCTTTGCTCGTTATCAAATTTACGGATCGGCATTGGAACTGCGGGGGAAAAGGCTTTCCCTTAAAGGGACTTTTTTTATATTGATGGCATTGACCGGACAAATTTCATGGCAGCAGTAGCAACGGATGCAGGTGGTATAGTCGATACGGACTTGCTTACCGGGGCCTTCTCCTGTCAGGGTCATAGCCTTGGAACCGCAGATGCGGGTACAGTCCCCGCAGCGGAGGCAGATCGACCGGTCGATTTCAGGGCGGGGGGTTAGGCGTTCCTGGAATTTGCGAAAGGAACGGGGAAGGAGGAATTCCGTGAGTTGGCCGCCTGTTTTTTTAAAGGGGATCTTCTTAAAATCCGGGATACGGAGCTTGGCAGGGGAAAGCAGGGGTTATTCGATTTCCGAAAAAGACTTGAGCCAGAGGCCGCGGCTTAGGGCTTCCCGGCTGACCGGAATTTCCTGAGGGGGATAGCCTACTATTTCACTGGCGGCGGCATCCAAGGCAAGGAGATTAGAGGAGGCCAGGATTAAGCCAATGCGGCGGGGATCCCCTGAGCCGGGACCGGGGCCTTCCATGCCTATTATGGCATCCATCAGTGCGTAATGGGCCATCACCGCCAGGTTCAGGTCTACAATCATCGAGGCAAAGGCTTCTCGGCTGGGAAAACGGACGTGCATGGGGCTCTTCGCCACCGAAGGGACGAGGCCGAAAAGGTTCTTCATGGCGCCGGTGTAGTACATAAGTTGATGGGTTTTGAGCTTGGGGAGACTGATCAGACAGTCCGCCTCTTTGACCGCGGCGGTCAGAAAAAATTGCTTTACCGTCTTGCCCGCCGGGCAGGGGATATCGGCCTTTTCCCGGGTAAAGTCTACCCATTCGGCCCCCATTCGTTTAGTTACAGCCCCAAGGCCGGAGAGTTTTGCGGTAAAGTTTAGCTTTTGCAGGCCGGGACTGTCCCCTACCAGGATCCGGGAAGCGCCCAAATCCCGGATCAGTCGAATTGCAGCTTCCAAAAACACCGGATGGGTAACTATGGCTTTTTCTGGAGGCGAATCGAAGACAATATTCGGCTTTAAGAGGACGGTTCTGCCCAAGACATCAGGGGGTGCGGCGGCTTCTACCGCCAGGCGGAGGGCGGCATATACCGCCTCGCTCTCATAGGTTTCACAACGGGCAATGGCGACTTGGGTATTCATGGGAATATACTAACACGTATCAAAATATTATACAAAACCACTGCCGCCCTTATTTGCTAAATCCTAAATACCACCGAAACTATAAGTTGAGGCAATTTCAAAATAATTGATTTTGAAATTAGTTCAATTGTCTAGTGTATATTTATTGGAATAAACTGCAAAGTAGGAGTAAAAATGAAAAAGTTGTTTTTTATTATTTCAGCATTTTTGGTTGTGTTGTTTATCGCTGCCTGTGCCGCAGCCCCTGCGCCTGTGGAAGCGCCGCAGCCCCGGCCGGTTGTGACGCCGCCCCCGCCCCCACCGGAACCGCAGGCCGAGCCTGATACAACAGGCCCCGTGCTGAGCGCTGCCTTTTCTGCCGATTTTTTCAGCCCCGATGGAGACGGCGAAAATGATGTAATGTACATCACCTTAGGCGCCGAAGACGAAGCGGGCATATACAGCTGGATGGTACGAATTTACGAGCCCAATTCTACGGATCATCTTTTTTATGAGATGAGCGGCACCGGGACGCCCCCCGCAATACTTACATGGGACGGGCGCAGCAATATCACCGGGGAGCTGGTACAATCCGCTTCGGACTATACCTGTTCCTTCAGCGCCACAGACACTGCGGGCAATGTATCAACCATACAGGGGGTTGTACAGATTGACATTCTGGTCATACGCGAAGGAGACCGGCTCCGGGTGCAGGTGCCGTCCATTGTTTTCGGATCCAATTCCGGCGGTTTTGACGGGCTTGCAAGCGATGTTGTTGAAAACAATATGTATATCCTTGCCCGCATTGCCGCGGTGTTGAACAAGTTTGGAACCTACAAGGTTCAAGTGGAAGGACACACCAACCCTGTAGCCCAGACCGAACGGGAAAAACAGAGAGAACAAGTAACAGATCAGCTTTTAAGCACCCAAAGAGCCCAAACGATGGTGAACTACCTGGTAGATCTCGGGGTAGAGCGCAGCCGGCTTAGCGCTACCGGCGTCGGCGGCGCCCGGACCATCGTACCTTACGCGGACGAGCAAGGACGGCCCAACCGGGATAACTGGTGGAAAAACCGGCGGGTTGAATTCCTGCTGATTAAGTAGCGGCACCGGATAAAAAAGGGCTGCCCGGAACTTCAATTGATCCGGACAGCCCTTGTTCTTATCAAATTTTTCCTTGATGAACGCCTCTATTCCACCACGGCGGTAAATATGGCCGTTATGGCATCCTGCCCCAGATCCACATACCCGTGGATCGTTCCCTTCTGGGACTTTACACAGCGATCGATAACCGCCTGTAGATCCGCCTTAGGTACACCCAGCTCTTTAAGGGTGATGGGCATACCGATGGACTTGAGCCAGGCCCGGAAACGCCGTAACCCATCGTCGGCGGTGGCTTTTATATCCGCCGGGTCCGGATCGGCGCCAAATACCTTAATCCCGAACTTGGCTACCCGGGCTACCTCATTCGGTTTACCGTGGTCGGCGATGTACTGAAGCCAGGAGGGCATTACCACCGAAAGCCCCGCGCCATGGGCAGTATCGTAGTGCCCGGAAAGCTGCTCTTCCAGGCCGTGTTCACCGCCGTAGGGCGCTTGACGGCCAATACCGGTTATATCGTTATGGCTGCAGGAACCGGACAGCATCAACTCT
Organism: Treponema sp.; assembly: GCA_031283725.1. Lineage (GTDB taxonomy): Bacteria > Spirochaetota > Spirochaetia > Treponematales > Breznakiellaceae > Termitinema. The sequence continues at coordinate 5,165 of JAITBG010000170.1, forward strand.
GAGCGGGCTTCATAATCATTTGGGTTTGCCAGGGCAAGGGGACCGTACTTCACCACCGTGCGCATAGTGGCTTCGGCATATTCGTCCCCCAGATAACTGTCGGCCCGCATAAAGTACCGCATCACCGAATGGGCAAGGATGTCCGCAGTTCCGGCCCCGGTCTGATAGGCGGATACCGAATAGGTGAGTTCGGGGTTCATAATGGCGAACACCGGCCGGCAGGGCTCCCACATGAAACCGTGTTTACCGGTACCGTCAATATCATCCACCAGAACGCTGGATCGGCTGGTTTCGCTACCCGCAGCAGAAATGGTATGAATAGTTCCCACCTTGGCCATTTTTGTCGCCGGGGTACCGTTATAGAACTTCCAATATTCACCGTCATTCGCCATGGCCAGGGCAATAGCCTTGGCGGTATCGATAGTACTGCCCCCCCCAACACCCAGAAAGAAATCAACTTTCTCATCCTTGGCAATCTTGATGCCCTTCTCCACCAGGGTCCGGCGGGGATTAGGCTGCACACCGCTAAGTTCCACAAAAGGGACACCCCCGTCTTTGAGGGATTTCACAACCCGGTCATAGAGACCGGGTTTTTTAATAGAACCTCCGCCGTAAACCAACAACACCTTGGTCCCGCCATGTTTTTTAACTAAAGAAGCGACTTCAGTTTCCGTACCCTTACCGAAAAGAATATCGGTATACAGGTTAAACGAGAAATTTGTAAATGTTTTCATGAGAAAAACTCCTTTAATGGGGAAGATACCTAAGTATACTCCTTCTCACCACCCCTACGTCAAGCGAAATTTACGCCCCTCACTTCCCCACTTCTTTCACCCGGGCAATCTCGTCCCGGATAGCCGCAGCCAGTTCAAACTCCAGGTTTTTAGCGTGTTCCAGCATCTCCCCTTCCAGGGCGCGGATAAGCTGTTTCCGCTGGGCGGGGATAAGTATGTTGTAGGACTTCTTGAGGACCTCTACGGCAGTGGCGGCGGCGTCCTGTTCCTCCTCCGCGTGGCGTATCAGGATATCCTTGATGGCCTTCTTTACCGTGGTGGGGGTAATGCCGTGGGCCTCGTTGTATTCCGTCTGAATTTTCCGGCGGCGCTCCGTCTCGGCAATGGCAGCCGCCATAGCATCACTCATACGGTCGGCGTACATGATCACCTTTCCTGCGGCGTTCCGGGCTGCCCGGCCAATTATCTGGACTAGGCTGGTGAGGGAACGCAGAAAACCAATTTTGTCCGCGTCCAGTATTGCGATAAGGGAGACTTCCGGCAGATCTATCCCTTCCCGAAGGAGGTTGATCCCCACCAGGACATCGAAAGTACCCTGACGGAGCTGGGTTAGTATTTCTACCCGCTCAATAGTTTCAATTTCACTGTGGATGTACCGGACCTTAAGACCCAGACCGGTAAGATAGTCCGTCAAATCTTCGGCCATCTTTTTCGTCAGGGTTAATATGAGGGACCGCTCCCCGGCGGCGATGCGGCCGCGTATCTCGCCGTAGATATCCTCCATCTGCCCGTCGCTTGGGCGGACCTCGATTATGGGATCCAAAAGCCCCGTGGGACGCAGTACCTGCTGAACCACCTGTTTGGATTGTTCCAGCTCGGCCTTGCCTGGTGTTGCCGAAACGTAGACCGTTTTGTCCAGCCGCTCGGTGAATTCGTCAAAACGCAGCGGCCGGTTGTCCAGGGCGCAAGGGAGCCGGAACCCATACTCCACCAGGCTCGTTTTTCGGCTCCGGTCCCCGGCATACATAGCCCCGATCTGCGGGAGGGTAACGTGGCTTTCGTCAATAAAGGTGAGGTGTTTTTTCGGAAAATAATCGATCAAGGTATCAGGCGCTTCCCCGCTTTTGCGGCCCGCCAGGGGAGCGGAGTAGTTTTCTATCCCCGGACAGTACCCCATCTCGGTAAGCATCTCAATATCATACTCCACCCGTGTTTTGAGACGCTCCGCCTCCATAAGCTTGCCGCTGCTTTTCAAAAATTCGTAGCGGTCCGCCAATTCATCCTTGATACGGCCAAGGGCGCCGTGGATCATCTCCGCGGGCATAACGAACTGCTTGGCGGGGTAGATCATCGCCCTGTCCAGATCCTCAAAGACCTCCCCGGAAACAGGGTTAAAGCGCCGTATCCGCTTAACCTGGTCCCAGTCCAGATCCACCCGGTAGGCGTCTTCCAGGTAGGCGGGGTAGATGTCCAGGGTATCCCCTCGGCGGCGGAAACGGCCCCGCTCCAGAACCGCGTCGTTCCGCTCGTACTGAAGCTCGATGAAACGCCGCATCAGCGCGTCCACGTCTATCGTCTCCCCCACAGAAAAGGTAGCGATCATCTTCCGGTATATCTCCGGGGTAGCCAACCCGTAAATACAGGAAACCGTAGCCACGATGATCACGTCCTCCCGTTCCATAAGGCTCCGGGTGGCGGAAAGACGGAGCCGTTCAATTTCCTGATTTATGGAAGCGTCTTTTTCGATATAGAGGTCCCGGCTGGCAACATAGGCCTCGGGCTGGTAGTAATCGTAATAAGAGACATAGTATTCCACCGCATTATGGGGGAAGAATCCCTTGAATTCCCGGAAAAGCTGGGCCGCCAAGGTCTTGTTATGGCTGATAACCAGGGTAGGCATCTGCACCGCCTCGATAATCTTTGCCATGGTAAACGTCTTCCCGGAACCCGTAACTCCCTGAAGCACCTGGAATTGGTCCCCCCCCGTAATACCCTCCGCCAAAGCGGCGATTGCCTCGCCCTGATCCCCCGCGGGGCTAAATGAGGAAACCACCTCAAAAAAACGCATAGGGGAATTATGGCCCCGGTGGACCACATTGACAAGGGGGGGGCTCGTGATTGGCCGATCTACGGCTCACGTACGTTTGACAGACCTTGGGAGGGCCTTTAATGAACACAGCCCGTTTCTCTTCATTTTTTTATTTTACCCCCCCACGGTCCGGCTGTAACGCCCCTGTTCCCGCCGCCCGCAAAAACCCGTATTCCGGCTTAGGTATCGTTCATTTCCGTCTAAATAATGGGAAGAAAACCTCTAAAAACTGAAGTTTTTAGAGGTTCCCTAATCTTTATTCCCATCCAGGGCTTCATCATGAAGGCATGTGTTTTCATCATGGAAACCCGAGTTTTTATCGTAGAAACCCGGGGCTTAATTATGGGTATCCGGAAAATGTTCACCCCTGTCTGCGTACGTTTCATAGAAATCCAGGGATTCTGCGCTTCGGCGTAAGAACACCCCAAAGGGCGCCCGGCGCGTCCTTTAGGGAACATTATCTCACTAAAAGGAGTTGTATATGGCTGATTACATCCCTAAGAAAGACGCGGATTTCGATACC
>JAITBG010000210.1 GCA_031283725.1 Treponema sp.
CGCCAAGGCGGACGGTCAGGAACAGGCCCGGGGACCGGTCAAAGTATTTGTATCTCGGCATGATAGGCTAAGCATGCCACAGTTTTTGTGGTTTGTCTGCTTTTCCGACAGTCTCAACAGGCCGGTATGCGTTCCGGGCCTTCGGCCCTCCCGGGTTCCGTTCGCCTAGGTCAGTCGCCATGCTCCTTCCCACTGCTCACTTCACCCACAATTTTCCGTTTTTGTGGTGGGAGTGTTGGATGAAATACTCCTTGCAAGCAACATCATTATCAACGTTACCGTTCCTGCGGCGGTGGCGGTTGCAATGGGGAAGGCAAGCGCGGAAGACGCCGCGGCGCGGGTGGAAAAAGCGGCATACGTTACCTTGAGCATCCCCGGAGGAAAGGCTGCGGCGTTAAAGGTATGCAAGGCAGTTAAAACTATCATTGATTTTTATGGAGTAACACAGACAGCATAGATAATGCGCCGCTCGCATCCGCGCGGGCGGCTAACATCACCAGCGGCGTTTTCCGGTGTCGCCCGCCGAACTGTCAAAACGCCGCCTTATCGCCTCCATGCCCATTCTAATAAAATACAGCAACTAAGGGAGCGCAAGCGTGCCTGGCACCGTTTGGCAAGGGGCTGTCCAAAAAGTATGGGCAACCCCTGTTTTTGTAGACACAATCCGCTTAAGTCGGCTGGCGCAGGGGCGCCTGACACTACTCACCGGGTTTTCTTATATAGTGGTGTACTATTATTTCCTAACACTGCATATAGTTAAGCTTGTTCCAAAAGCTGAAGTTTTGGAACAGCCTCAAGTCTATTCTTTTTTAGCGGTTCCCACCATGGTAAGCGCCTCCCGATCCAACGGGTTCCTGTTAAAGTCCCGGTAGAAGGGCTCTCTCCGCAGCGGCGCGTCCCGGAGCAGGGCGGCAAGTTCGTCGGAACCTATGGGGTAGAGGAGGGTTTCCTCGGAAAAGACCGGGCATCCTTTAAGGGAGAGGATTGCGGTACAGAGGCGTATATGACCGTCCGGAACGGTATTGTATTTTTGCGTAAGGTTGACCCGCTCCGTTTCCCTGAGGGGCATTTCACCGCTTTTTCTAAAGACGGCGTGATCATAGTTCAAGAGTTCAAACACAAAGATACCGTCCTTTACCAAAAGTTCGCGGATTTGACAGAACAATGAGTGAACCTCATTACAGCCGCGAAGATAGGCCAGGCTGTTTCCCAGGCAGAGGATTATGTCAAAACTTTCCGGAGGAAAGTAGGAACGGCACTCTAACATATCCATGCAGAAAAACCGGGCGTTGCTTTTGGGTCCGTGGTTGCGGCGGTTGGCGCTCCGTATCATGGCTTCATTACAGTCTATACCTACCAGATCCATCCCTCGCCGGGCTAAATGCAGTGCGGTGGCGCCGGTGGCGCAGCCTATGTCCAGGGCCCGGAGGGGCTTGGACTCTGATCCTCCGCTCTTAAGAGCGGCCAGGGATTCGATAAAATCAATGCGCTTTTTTTCTACCGGAAACAGCTCGTCGTAGTATTCAAGCAAATCATCATAACTATTTTCCATACTCTTCACTATGCGTTTTTTAGAAATCTCTGCTGCGAAACTAACCCGTTTTTAACGTTGTGCCTTAGCGATATCGCAGATCTTCCTGGCCATTTTCCCCAGGGGAACCTGTTCTTGCACATGGCCCAGTTCAAAGGCTACCCGGGGCATGCCGTAGACCACGGCTGAACCCTCATCCTGGCCCAAGGTTATTCCCCCTTCCTTATAGATGGTTCCCAGCTGCGCCGCGCCGTCCCGGCCCATGCCGGTCATGATCACCCCCAAGGCGTGGTTTTGGTACACCAACGCCACCGAAGCGAAGAGCACATCCGCCGAAGGCCGGTGCCCGCTTACCAGAGGCGCGTCGGAAAGGTGGGCAATCACGGCGCCGTTCCGGCGTTCCATTTCCAGGTGCTTATTCCCCTGGGCAATGAGGATGCGGCCGGGTAATATGGCGTCCCCTTCCTCGGCTTCCTTTACATCCAGGGGACAAAGCCGGTCAAGGCTCTTGGCGAATTCGTTGGTAAAACCCTGGGGCATATGTTGAACCACCACAATGGGTACCTTGAGGTCCTTATCCAGGTTTGCAAAAACTACCCGCAGGGCATCGGGTCCGCCGGTGGAAACACCTATGGCGATACATTCTGTCTTTGCGGGTTTTCGTACCGGAACCGGCGGCTTGTGCGGTTCCGCCGATCCGGAGACCCCCAGGATGGCGCTCACAGAATCGGGTTTGGCGCTGGTCAGGGGGGTAACGGTTTTGGCGGTGAAATCGATGGTGGGAAACACCTTCCTGCCCTGGCTCCGCCGGTACTGGCCGCCATAGCCTAGGAGCATCCCCACCAGGGTATCCTTTACGGTATGGATATCCTCAGACACCGATCCCGAAGGTTTCTGGATAAAGTCACTGGCCCCCAGGGCGAGAGCTTCCATGGTGATTTCTGCGCCCCGGGCGGCAATAGAGGAAAGAATCACCACCGGGATGGTGATCCCCAGTCTTTTCCGTTCCTTGAGGAATTCGATGCCGTTCATCTCCGGCATTTCCAGGTCTAAAACAATAATATCCGGATTAACCCGGGGTATTTTTTGCAGGGCGAAGATCCCGTTCATGGCTTTTTCGGCAATTACCAACCCCGGTGTGGCCTCTATCATTCTGCCAATGAGGTTACGCATCAGCGCCGAATCATCAACAATCAATACCGCAATATCCTCAGCCACTATTCTACTCCTTCGTCCCTAGATCCATTTCCGGTACAGGGTTGCCCATTGGGTCTTTACAAATTCAAATTTAGTGTCCATTCCGAAGAGGGACTCCGAATGACCGATGAAGAGGAAGGACTTGCCGGCCATGGAATCCCAGAACCGGTTCACCACTCCGGCTTGGGTAATCTCGTCAAAGTAGATAATTACGTTCCGGCAGAATACGATGTCCAGATTACGCAGACCCGAATCGTTTTTGAGGTTATGGTAGTCAAAGCGTATTTTAGACATAATAGCCGTCTTGATCTTATACCCCCCGGTAACTTTGTCAAAGTACTTTTTCAGGTAACTTTCGGGGATGCCCTCTATCCGGGTATCGGTGTAGAAGCCTTCCTTGCCGGTCATGAGGCATTTTAGGCTGATATCGCTGGCGACAATCTCAAATTTCCAGGGCGGGGGCAGAATTTCACTTAAAAGCATGGCAATGGTATAGGGTTCCTCACCGGTGGAACACCCGGCGCTCCAGATTTTGATGGTAGTATTCCCGGTAGCCTTCTTAATATTCATCAGTTCCGGGATAACATGGCGTTCCAGGGCTTCAAAATGGGCCTGATTGCGGAAAAACCGGGTCAGGTTGGTGGTAACCGAATCAAGAAAGCTTTTAAGTTCTTCCTTGTTCTGGGAAATAGAAGTAAAATAAGATGCCAGCGTTACCCCAGTGGTATTTCTAAGCCGTTCTTTGAGCCTGCCTTCCAGAATTGAACGGTTGGTTTTGGTGAAGTTGATACCGCTTTCATTATAAATAAGATCGCGGTACCGCTCAAATTCGGTGTCTGTCAAAACAATCTCAGCTGCCATACTTCCAATAGTAAGGACTGTATGAAATAGTGTCAATTATCATTCGAAATTTATCTGAATAATGTACTAATTTGGATATCCGTTGACTAAATTGGGGTGTCTGGGAATAATAGTTTTACATGAATAAGTATATTTTTGTCACCGGCGGCGTGTGTTCAAGCCTGGGAAAGGGGGTTGCCGCCTCTTCCCTGGGGGCCTTGCTTGAGGGGCGGGGGCTTAATGTCCGGATGATCAAGTGCGATCCCTATATCAATGTGGACGCCGGAACCATGAGTCCCTATCAACACGGAGAGGTCTACGTAACCGATGACGGCGGGGAGACAGATCTTGATCTGGGAAACTATGCCCGTTTTACCTCGGGGCCTCTTTCCCGGGCTAATTCCATCACCACCGGCCAGGTCTATGAGTCGGTAATCCGCAAGGAGCGGGAAGGCCGCTATCTGGGACGCTGTGTCCAGGTTATCCCCCACATCACCGACGAAATAAAGAGCCGAATTTTGGCGGTTTCCAAAGAAGATGCCGATACTGATGTGGTGATTGTGGAGATCGGCGGTACCGTGGGGGATATTGAATCCATCCCCTTCCTGGAAGCGGCCCGGCAGCTTATTCATGAAATGGGCCGGGCCAACGCCCTTTCGGTGCACCTGACCCTGATCCCCGAGGTGGGAGAAGGGGAACTGAAGACCAAGCCCACCCAACATTCGGTTAAGGCCATGCAGGAACAGGGAATTCAGCCGGACATGCTGATCTGCAGGGCTCCGGTGCTGCTGGACGAGGCCACCCGCCGGAAGATTGCCCTTTTTACCAACGTGGAAAGCGAGGCGGTATTTACTTCCTATAATGTGGATACTACAATTTACGAGGTGCCCCTGGTTTTCTTCGATCAGAAGCTGGATCAGGTGGTGCTCAAAAAGCTGGGGGTGGAAAGCAGACACGCCAACCTGAAACCCTGGTACTCCATGATGGAGCGTTTTGATTCCCGAAGCGGTAAAGTCCGGATCGGCATTGTGGGTAAGTACATGGACCTCCACGATTCCTATAAATCAGTGTTTGAAGCCCTGTTCCATGCGGGCCTCGAAAACCGGGTTGAGGTGGAGTTGATTAAGATAGACTCCTCCCGGCTGGAGGAAACCGAGGATGCCGATACCGTTTTTGGGGCCTCCGCTGCCGGGGTAGACGGAATCCTGGTACCCGGGGGCTTCGGCCAGAGGGGTATCAACGGCATGGTTAAGGCCGCCGGCTGGGCCCGGACCCATAAGTTTCCCTATTTCGGTATATGCTTGGGGATGCAGATCATGGTAATAGACTGGGCGCGGAATGTCCGGGGCTGGGAAGATGCGGATTCCACGGAATTCAACCAGGATACCAAACATCCGGTGGTGAGCCTTCTGGAGGATCAGGTGGATGTGAAGAACTACGGCGGCACCATGCGGCTGGGGAAATGGGTGTCCGTGCCGGAGCCTAATTCCAAGTTTTTCGAGGCCTATAAGGAGAATGCCGTTTCCGAACGTCACCGGCACCGTTATGAGTTTGCCAACACGTTCCGCAAGGAAATGATCGATTCGGGGCTCCGGCTCACGGGCTTTACCGAAGACAGGAGTTTGGTGGAAGCGGTGGAATGGCCGGACCACCCCTGGGGTTTGGGTGTCCAGTTCCACCCGGAGTTCAAGTCCAAGCCCACCGCCGCAAGCCCCCTGTTTCGGGATTTTATCGCCGCGGTGAAGAGAGTGAAGGGGAATTAGGAGTTACCAGTGATAAGCGGGAAAACAGGAAATAGCCACAGAAAATCTATACAGAGAAAGGATATACATTTTTATTCCCCTCTGTACTCTTCCCTCTGTGGTTATGTTTTCCCTATACTCATCGTTCTCTTTTTTCTCGGCTCCTGTTCCTTCGACTACGGCGATGAGGCCTCGGAGAATGCGGATCAGCCGGATATTGTCATGGGAAACGTGGAGTATGTCCGGGTCCGGGATGGGGACCCGGTGGTACGCTTCCGGGCACAACTGGCGGAGCGGTACGAAAACCGGCAGACCATGGAACTGCAAAATTTTTCCTTCGAACAGTTTTATGCCCATGGCGATGAAGTAAACGCCACGGGCAGGGCGGGGAGCGCCTTGGTAGAGCTTGAATCGGGGAACATACAGCTGGAAGAGGGTATTATTATTTCTGTGGACTCCGAAGATATCACCATAGAAACAGACAATCTTTCCTGGGAGGATGAAAAAAGAGTGCTTGCCGGTAAAGAAGAAAGTACGGTGGATATACAGCGCTCCGACGGCACTGTCTTTTCCGGCTGGGGTTTTACCGCCGATGCCCGGAGTAGAACCTGGGCCTTTACCGGCGGAGTGAATGGAACCTATATCGATACGGAGGAGGAGGAACCGGCGGAAGAAATGGCCGAGGAATCTGAAGGGGAACTTCCTGATGAACTTTCCGGGGAGCTTCCCGGTGAATTGACCGAAGAAGGCCTCGATATCGCCGGAGAAGCCCCTTGAGTATAAAAACGGCGGTACTGGTACTGTTTGTGTCGGCGGCAATCATCCTCTCCGCCGAGGCCGATACGTTTACTTTTAAGGCGGATCGTATGTCAGGAGGCCGAGCGGCGGGTAAGGAAATTACTATGCTTACGGGAAACGCCGAAGTCCGGTCCGACAATCTGGTCCTCAAGGCCAACCGGATAGAGCTTCAGGGGGAGGATAATCAATTTATTGATTGTTCCGGCGATGTCTGGGGTATTGAGGAGGAGAAGAACATCCTCTTTCAGACCGATCGCCTGCGTTATGACCGGAAACTCAAGATTGCGCGGCTGGAGGGTAACTCTACCCTGGAGGATAAGGAAAACGAGATCGTCGCCAAGGGCCGCTTTATCGAATACGATGACCAGAACGAGATTACGGTATTCCAAATTTCAGTGCGGCTCTTTAAAGATGAAATGGTATGCCGGTCCGAATACGCGGTGTACCGCCGGAAGGCAAAACTGCTGGATCTTTCGGGATTCCCGGTGGTTTTTAAGAAAAGTGATGAATTCAGGGCTGATAGAATCCGGGTAGATCTTGATACCGACGACGTGACTATGGAAGGTTCGGTTTCCGGCTCGATAAAAGAGAAAGAGAAAGAAGAAGAAGTAATAGGCGTAGAAGAAGCGGCCGAAGAAAAGGACGGTGAATAGCGTCCATGGATACCGAAACAACCCATGTTTTGAGCGTTTCTAATCTTCACAAAAAGTTCGGCGCCAAGGAAGTGGTTCGGGGAGTCAATTTTTCTATGCACAACGGGGAAGTTGCGGGACTGCTGGGGCCGAACGGCGCGGGGAAAACAACAATATTTTACATGATCGTTGGCTTCTATAAGCCTACCCAGGGAACGGTAACGTTAAACGGGGATAATATCACCGAAAAGGCTATGTACCGCCGTGCCCGGCAGGGCATTGCCTATCTTCCCCAGGAGGCATCGATTTTCCGTAAACTTACGGTGGAGCAAAATATCCGGGCCATCCTGGAAAGCCGCAAGGATATTGATAAGGAACAAAAAAAGGCCCGTCTGGAAGCTCTGTTGGATGAATTTGGTATCGCCCGTATCCGTACCCAGTTCGGCTATACCCTTTCCGGCGGTGAACGGCGCCGTACCGAGATCGCCCGGGCTCTGGCGACGGAGCCAAAGTTTCTGCTCCTGGACGAACCCTTTGCGGGGATCGACCCCATAGCGGTCTACGAAATTAAGCAGATAATCCGGCGGCTGGCGGAAAAGGGCATAGGCATTCTCATCACGGATCACAACGTACGGGACACCCTGGAAATCACCACAGAAGCCTTTATCATAGCCGATGGCACCATAGTTGCCCGGGGAGACCGGGAAGCCATCCTGGCGAATGAGATGGTACGGGAAGTCTACTTGGGCAGCGAATTCAAAATGTAGCGCCTCCCGCTCCGAAAAACAAACCATACCTATCAAGCTTGACAGATTGCGCCTGGGGGGACACAATTGCTTAGTTCAATTCTATACATATTATTAGAGTTATTAGAGAGGTAATTATGAGTCAGAATTATCCTGAAGTAAAACTTGGGTTAATCGCAGTATCCCGGGATTGTTTTGTGCTTTCCCTTTCCGAGAATCGCCGGAAGGCCCTTGTCGCGGCCTGTGCAAAGCGGGGCATTTCAGTTTACGAGGCTAAAACCACCGTTGAAAATGAAAAGGACGCACTCCGGGCGGTGGAGGAAGTCAGAAATTCCGGCTGTAACGCTCTTATCGTTTTTTTGGGGAATTTTGGCCCCGAAACACCGGAGACCCTTATCGCCCGGTTTTTCCCCGGTCCGGTGATGTACGCCGCCGCTGCGGAGGAGACCGGCAAGGACCTTATCAATGGCCGGGGCGACGCCTATTGCGGTATGCTCAACTGTTCCTACAACCTGGGAATACGGAAACTCAAGGCGGTAATCCCCGAATATCCCATAGGTACGGCGGATGACATTGCCCTTATGGCGGCGGATTTTGTCCCCGTAGCCAGGGCTATCCTGGGCCTTGCTTCCCTCAAAATCATCAGCTTTGGTCCCCGGCCCCAGGATTTCTTTGCCTGTAACGCCCCTATCAAGGGTCTCTATGATATAGGGGTGGAGATAGAAGAAAATTCCGAGTTGGACCTTCTGGTGGCCTACCGGGCCCATAAGGACGATAAACGCATAGGCGATGTGGTCAAGTCCATGGTGGATGAACTGGGACCCGGCAACCAGTATCCTGATATCCTGCCCCGGCTTGCCCAGTTTGAGCTTACTCTGCTGGACTGGGCTGAGGATCACCGGGGTTCCAGGGATTATGTGGCCTTCGCCAATAAATGCTGGCCTGCTTTCCCCAAAGAATTTGGCTTTGAACCCTGTTATGTAAATTCCCGGCTGGCTGCCCGGGGTATCCCCGTGAGCTGCGAGGTGGATATCTATGGCGCTTTAAGCGAATACATAGGCGCCTGTATTAGCCATGACGCGGTCACCCTGTTGGATATCAATAACACCGTTCCCCAGGATCTGTATGATGGGGCGATCAAGGGGAAACATCAATATGGGCTAAACGACGTATTCATGGGCTTCCACTGCGGTAATACCCCGCGATGCAAGCTGCGGAACGAAAACAACACCGCCCTCAAGTTTCAGCTAATCCAGAACCGGCTGATGGAACAAGGAGGAAAACCCGATTTCACCAGGGGAACCTTGGAGGGAGATATTGAAGCGGGGGATATTACCTTCTTCCGGCTGCATGCCAATCCCGACGGCGCCCTTCAGGCCTATATAGCCCAGGGGGAGGTCCTTCCGTCGTCCACCAATTCTTTCGGGGGTATCGGGGTGTTCGCAATTCCCGAAATGGCGCGGTTTTATCGCCATGTACTGGTGGAAAAGCGTTTCCCCCACCACGGCGCAGTAGCCTTTGGCAAGTTCGGCAAGGCCCTTTTTATGGTTTTTGACTATCT
>JAITBG010000001.1 GCA_031283725.1 Treponema sp.
ACAGACTATGAGGTACGGCATTTTTCCGGCAATAAACCGGTATCGGTGGAAGACTTGGCCCAACAGGCATTAACGGCGTAATTCCGGGACCAGGAGCAGTCAGGGGAAAAAATTAAGAATTTCCCTTGACACGAAACATAGGAGCAACCCGAGTTGGGCGTTGGTAATCCCCATAGCCTCAATCTGCCAGTCATAAAAGACATACCTGATGTAGGGCATCAGATAGATGGAACCTCCCGCAATACCCAAGGCGAGTATTTGCAGATACTTCATCATTTTACTCTCTTGACTCATCTCGAAACCTCCTTACTGGTAATCTATAAATTACATTTGCTGTATATAAAGCGCGTCCACCGCCCATACACCCTTTTCATAGACAAAAACCGGATTGATATCCAGTTCCTGTAAATCATCCTTGTGTTCACACGCCAGTTTTGACAGTTTTTCCATCACATCCACTAGAGCGTCTATATCACCCCGGGGCTTCCCCCGGTACCCCTGTAGCATCTTGATCCCTTTCAGGGATAAGAGCATTCGCTCCGCCTCAATGCGGGAAAGAGGCGCTAAACCCAAGGCGGTATCCCGGAAAATCTCTACAAAAACGCCTCCCAGCCCACAGAGGATACAAGGGCCAAAAGCGCCGTCCTTCTTAACCCCCAGGATCATCTCTACCCCTTCAGGGGCCATTACACTGATCAGGACACCGGAGATCTTCGCCTCCGGGCAGTTCTGCCGGCCGTTCGCCATGACCTCGTCATAGGCGTCCATCACTTGAGCCTCACCGGAAATATTCAACCGTACACATCCGGCGTCGGTTTTATGAGGTATGTCCGGGCTGTCGATCTTGACGGTGACGGCCCTACTTCCAAATTCCCTGAACAGGGCGGCGGCTTCTTCCTGGGAGGAAGCCACCGCAAACCGGCCGCACTCGATCCCGGCCCCGGCGATAAGGGCTCGGCTTTCCGAGTGGTAACAATTTTACTGTTACCGGCGGAAATCGCGTATGAAAATTTAAGAACCGGGCTGTCCATCATGGTCAACACCAGCTGCCCGCTTTGGGAGATAACCCCCACGGCGCCGCTCCGGTCCCGATCTTCGGAGATAAACGCAAAGGGATATATCTTATCGGGACAGTTCACGAACCCCCCGCAATTAGGCCCCATCAGGGCAATATCCAGCTCTTCGCAAAGGGCTTTAAGGGCGGCTTCTTTGGCACGGCCTTCTTCGGTACCGATCTCGCCGTAACCTGATGCATAAACCACCGCGGCCTTTACCCCATAGGCGGCGCCTTCCCGCAAAAGGGCCTCCACGGTATGTTCCGGCGTACAGATGATTATCAGATCAACCTGTTCCGGCAGGGCGCTTATGCCGGGATAACAGGGCTTCCCTAAAACCCCGGTCCTCTTGGGATTGATAAAATAATAACGATCCTCCAACGGGCCGTATAAGCCCGACTTTTCGCCCTTGGTTCCGGGCCAATTCCGCCGCTTCTTCACAAATTCGCGCGGAAATACCGTAGGCAACCAGGATATATTCGGCATCGGCGGTTTGAAATTCTTCCCACCGCTGTTCGTTGGCGATAATCCGGTCGTATTTGGCCTTGCGGTAGGCATCGTAGTCGGCCCGGTAGTACATGATACTGGTATGCCGTTTGTTGTGCCCGGCGCCTTTACCCTTCAGCGCCCAGGCAAGGCTGTCGGGATCATGCTCCCGCATCTCGGGAAATTCCACCGATTCCATCATCTGGCTGATTGAGGCATCGGAAAGGATGATGACGGGATTTCGGTATTCCTCAGCCTTGTCAAAAGCGAGGGCTATCAGATCCGCCGATTCCTGGACCGAATTGGGAGTAAATACCAACCACCTTATATCCAAGCTGATTCAGATTCCACGCCATGGACGCGCCCACACAACCAAAACCCTGCAGCACAACCCGGGCCGATCCGCTGTGTTTGTGTTTCCATCCTTCGTCCAATGCCGCCGAGCAGCCGTAACCGGTGATCATATCGTACATCTTGAAATTCATCGGTTTTTATACACGAATCATCAGCGTTGTGGAAACTTGAGATTTCCGAACAACGCTATTACAACAGAGTTTAACCGCAAACTAAGACAATATGAAGCGCCCCCCCGTCTTTTTTAATAGCCCGAGATATAGTAGGCTCTTGCCATGGATTTTATTAGTATTGTGTTCAAGTTAATCGGCGGGCTCTGTCTCTTTCTTTACGGGATGAAGGTGATGAGCGACGGGGTTCAGCATGCCGCCGGAGACCGGATGCAGCGGGCGCTGAACTTTATGACCAAGAACCGGTTCATCGGGGTTTTGACCGGCGTGACGGTTACCGCGCTGGTCCAGTCATCCTCGGCAGTGTCGGTTATGCTGGTATCCTTTGTGAATGCGGGGCTTCTTACCCTAACCCAGTCCATTGGGGTGATCATGGGCGCCAATATCGGTACCACCACCACCGCCTGGATAGTGTCCCTCATCGGTTTTGAGATCAATATTTCCGCCTTGGCCTTACCGGCGGTTGGCGTTGGTTTTATTATGGGGTCCGCCAAGTGGAAACACCAGGACCTTGGGGGGGCTTTCATGGGCTTTGGGTTTCTTTTCCTGGGGCTCCAGTTCCTTACCGATGCCCTGCCCGCGGTGAACCCCGAATCCCTGGTGTTTATCCGGCATATCTCCAATCTCGGTTTCCTGTCCGTGCTTATCGGGGTGGGGATCGGTGCGGTGGTTACCCTGCTGATGCACTCCTCCGCAGCTACCATCACCCTGGTTATTACCCTGGCCTGGAGCGGGGTCATCAACTTTGAGATCGCCGCCGCCATGATCCTGGGGGCCAATATCGGTACCACCATCGACGCCATCATGGCCGCTATCGGGACCAAGACCGCGGCGAAACAAACCGCCCTGGTCCATGTGCTTTTCAATGTGGTGGGAAGCGTCATTGCCATACTATTCTTTACCCCCCTCATACGGCTGGTGGATTTTTTGATTCCCGGGGACCCCCTGGGGACGAGTATCGCTGCCCACCTGGCCATGTTTCATACGGTCTTCAATATTTTAGGCACCCTGATATTCCTTCCCTTTGTACAGCAGTTTGCCGCCCTGGTTTCCTTTCTTATTAAGGATAAAGATACGGATCAAAAGCAGGGGATGCCGAAGTCCTACCGGTTGGAGTATCAGCACTCGGTCCACAGTACCCCGGAATTGAATATCATCCGGGCGGAAAAGGAAATCCGGGACATGGCCGCCCTTGCCTCTTCCATGTTCGCCGGGGTGAGCGAGACCCTGGGGAAATTCCGGGAACAGGGGGATAAGACGGCCATTGTGGAAACCCTGGCGGGAGAGATGAAGGGCAAGGAGGAATATGCCGATGAAATGCGGGTGGAGCTGACCCGGTTCCTTCTGGAGTGCACCCGCCAGCAGTTAGGCTACCAGTCGGAAAAAAAGGTGTACCAGCTTCTGCGGATTATTTCCGATCTGGAGGATATGACTGATGATTGTTTTAGTGTCAGCCTTCTCCTGGAACGGAGTGTAAAGAAGGCCCTGCTCTTTAAGAACAAGGAAATGGAAGCCCTGGCCCCGTACGTTGCCCAGGTGGAGGATTTTCTCGTCTTTGTGAAAAGCCACCTGGGCCGCAGTATTACCGGGGAACAGGCGGTTTTTGCGGAAAGGCTGGAAAACACTATTGATAAATCCCGAAACAAGCTCCGGAAGCTTGGCCGTAAGCGGATAGAAGCCGGGGAGGACGTTAAAACAGAATTACTGTTTATCGACGTGGTTCGCCGAATAGAAAAGGTAGGGGATTACTGTTACAATATCGCTGAAGCGCTTATGCGCAATTAGCCGCCCGGCGGAGCCATGCGCCTTTTAGCGGGGGTTTACCGGAAAACTTTGTTTTGGGCGGGGAAATACCGCCGTTCATAGCTTCCCATGCCGAAATCTTCTTTAGTGTAGGACTGTCCTTGCTGTAAAACCATTGTTCCTCCAAAAAAACCCGGCGGCGGGGAAACCCCGCCGCCGGGCGCCGGCTATGCCGCTTTATTGTTATTCGACGGCCGTGATCGCGGCCTCCGGCGATGTGCCGGCCTCTGTCGATCCGTGCCTGCCGCCCTCAAACGTTACCATAGCCTTCAATTTGCCGCCATTTTCCACCTGAAGTTCGTAGCTGTTTTCAGGGGTAGTAGTGACTAACTTCACGTAGTTGTTGACGTCGTTGCCGCCGGTTCCTTAGGCCTTTTTGTAATAGGTGCCAGCAAACAGAATACTGCGTTCAGCAGTAGAAAGAGTAAACGCATAAGAAAGAGTAAGCGCTGTCCCCGTGATTTTGTAGATAGAGGTTCCCATATCGTAATAAGCAGATTTGGTCTTGGCCTTGATGAGTGCAAGGTTGATCCGCTCAAAGACACTGGAATTTGCGGTTAACGCATCGTAACAATTAGATTTAATTGTGATGGTTCCACCTGACGTGGAATAAATTAACCCTGGCCAGTGGCGTGTAAGCACCTTCCCGTCTGATGTAAACACATACTCTAAAGCATCACCAATCTCCGCGTTTGCATCAAACTGTGTACGATACCACGACGCAACAAGAGCCGAATCGGGTTTATCACTTCCGCTGCCGGGGCTATCACCGTCATCGCCATCGCCCAAATAGAACTTTTTCATAAAAGTCCTCCTCAAAAAAAATATGTGCCCCCCTCGCGGGGGAAAAGAGGACTAAACATGAAAAATGCGCTATGCTTCCTTCGTATCTATCAGCCCCGTGGACGGTGTCTTCTTGTCGGAAAACCGCCCGCGGGGTTCCTCTTAGTCAAAAGAGGGACATCGTCCCTCGTAAAACCCTAATCAATCGCGGCATGGATGCCGCAGTAACCAACCCGCGCCATGGACGGCGCGCTCATTGGCTAAAAATCCGCCGCGGAGGGCGGATTT
>JAITBG010000022.1 GCA_031283725.1 Treponema sp.
CCGCCGCCTTAGGTTTCGGTTTCCGCTGCGGCTTTTTAGGGCTCCTCCATCTGGAGGTTATCCAGGAACGGCTGGAACGGGAATTCGATCAGTCGGTTATCTTTACTGCCCCTTCGGTGAAGTACCGGGTTCATCTCCGGGGCAGCGCCGGCCATCCCGGTGAGGAGCTTATGGTGGACAATCCCACGGAGTACCCCGATGAAGGCCGCGTCGAAGGGGCGGAGGAACCCTACATACGGGCGGCGATCATCACCCCCACGGCCTACTTGGGAAACATCATGACCCTGTGTATGGAGAAGCGGGGTGTCCAGACCAACATGACCTACCTGGACGAAAAGCGGGTGGAGATGGTCTATGACATGCCTCTTTCGGAGGTGCTCTTCGATTTCTACGACCGCCTCAAGAGTATCAGCCGGGGTTACGCCTCATTTGATTATGATGTTACCGATTACAAGCCCACAGAATTAGTAAAACTGGATATACTCCTCAACGGCAAGGGAGTAGACGCCCTGTCCCAGTTGGTCTTTAAGGGTAACGCATACGACAGGGCCCGGATAGTCTGCCAGCGGCTCCGGGACGAAATATCCCGGCAGCAGTTCAAGATAGCCATCCAGGGTTCCATTGGCAGTCAGATAATCGCCCGTGAAACGGTGAACGCGTTACGGAAGGACGTGTTGGCCAAGTGTTACGGCGGGGACATCACCCGTAAACGGAAACTGCTGGAGAAGCAGAAAGAAGGAAAAAAACGCATGAAGATGGTAGGCGATGTGGAGCTTCCCCAGAGCGCCTTTCTGGCGGTGCTGAAAACCAAGGAACCCTAGTTCCGGGAACTAGGTGAACCACGAGGCCGGTATCTTGCCGTAGGGAACTATAATTTCTCATTTTTTTGTAACCTTATCCCCTATTTGTGCCTTTTACAATTAGAACTCTTCCATATATTTTTTTTCCGCCGCCGTTTTCCTCCTTTCGGCGGCGGTTTTTTTATTGCTTATTGCATAAAAATTCCTTTTTTTGTATAAATATGGGAATCGCTTTTTTTAAGGAGCCGTCATGGGCGAATATGGTTTGTATCGGAAAGAAGACGAGCATGATGCCTGCGGCATAGGTTTTGTAGCGGATATTAAGGGCCGCGTCTCCCATGATATTTTGAAACGGGGCCTGGAGGTCCTGGAACGGATGGAACACCGGGGCGCGGAGAGCGCGGACAATAAGACCGGCGACGGTTCCGGGGTGCTTTTGCAGATACCCCACGATTTCTATAAGCGCTTTATCCCCAGCCTTCCCCCCGCCGGAACCTACGGCACGGGCCTGGTATTTCTTCCCGGCCCGGCGGCTGATAAAAAGGCCGAGGTAAACCGTTCCACCATCCTTAAATATATAGAAGAAACCGCCGCCGGTCTGGGGCTTTCGGTTCTGGGCTGGAGGGATGTGCCTACCAATAGCGAAGCTATCGGCGCCATTGCACGGGCCGCAGAACCCGTGATACGGCAGATCTTCCTAGGGGGGGCGCCGGATCTGGAAGTCGCCCTCTATATTTTCAGAAAAAAGTTGGAAAAACGCATCCGTCTTGACGCGTCTCTGGAGAACGCCGGGGCCAGGGGTTATATGCCGTCCCTTTCCTCCCGGACCATCGTCTATAAGGGCATGCTCATGTCGTCCCAGCTCAAGGATTACTACCCGGAACTTCGGGATGAGGAAGTAAAGACTGCGGTGGCCCTGATCCATTCCCGGTTCTCCACCAACACCTTTCCCAACTGGCCCCTGGCCCAGCCTTTCCGCATGGTTTCCCACAACGGCGAAATCAACACGGTCAAGGGAAACCGTTTTTGGATGGCCGCCAGGGAAACCTTGTTCTCCCATCCCCGGTTTGGCGAAGCCCTGAAAGATATACTTCCGGTGATAGAACCGGATCAAAGCGACTCCGCCAGCTTCGACAATGCTCTGGAACTGCTGGTCATGTCCGGTCGAAGCCTCCCCCATGCCCTGATGATGCTCATCCCCGAATCATGGAATGATAAGAACCCCATACCCCAGGACCTAAAGGCTTTTTACGAATATCACGCCTGTATCATGGAGCCCTGGGATGGTCCCGCCTCCGTGGTTTTCTGTGACGGCCGCTTTGTAGGGGGGACTCTGGACCGTAACGGCCTCCGTCCATCCCGGTATACCATCACCAAGGACGATCTCGTTGTTATGGCGTCTGAAACCGGGGTTCAGGACTTTAAGCCCGAAGAAATTGTCTATAAGGGCCGGCTTCGCCCGGGGAAACTCCTCCTGGTGGATATGTCCGAAGGCCGGATCATCCCCGATAATGAGGTGAAGCGCCAGGTTTTTCAGGCTAAACCATACGCCGACTGGGTGGCTAAACAGGTTATCACCCTAAAGCAGGAACTGGGGGACGGGGGTACGGCGGAAGCCTTTGTGGACACCCAACTGGACACCGATGGAAAGCTCCTCTATATGGAAAGGGCCTTCGGGTATTCCCGGGAAGATCAGGAAAAACTGCTCCTGGTAATGGCGGAAACCGGCCAGGAGCCTACTAGTTCCATGGGAACCGATACCCCCATTGCGGTTTTCTCGGACCGGAGCCAGCGGATCTATTCTTATTTCAAACAGGTCTTTGCCCAGGTGACTAACCCGCCTATAGATTCCATTCGGGAGGACTTGGTCATGACCTTGACCAGTTTTGTCGGTTCCCAGAAAAATCTTCTGGACGAAACCGAAGCGCATTGCCGCCGGATCAAGGTGCTTAACCCTATCCTAACCCCGGCCGACCTGGAAACCCTCAAAAAAGCCGGTGATGATTTTAAATCTCGTACCCTGGACGCCGTCTTTGAAGTGAAAGACAATACCTCCGGCGCCTTGGAAGCGGCTTTGGAAACCCTTATTGCTGGCGCGGTTGCGGCAGTCAAAGACGGCGTTACCCTGTTGATCCTCTCTGACCGGGCCAGCCTAAATGGCAGCCGTTGCGCCATACCGGCCCTGCTGGCAGCCGGGGCGGTACACCATGGCCTTATCGAAAGGGGCCTGCGGATAAACCTGTCGATTATCCTGGAGTCTGCGGAACCCCGGGAGCCCATGCACTTCGCCCTGCTCTTTGGCTATGGGGCGGACCTGGTGGTTCCCTACGGCGCCTTGGCCTCCATCGCCGCCATCTGTGCGGGGCCCGACGGAAACCGGGCCGGAAGCTTCCCGGAGGCGAAGAAGCACTATATCAAGGGCCTCAACAAGGCCATGCTCAAGGTTATGTCCAAGATGGGCACCAGTACCCTCCGGTCCTACCGGGGCGCTCAGATTTTTGAAGCCATAGGGCTCGGACAGGAAGTGATAGGCAAGTGTTTCCGGGGTACCCCCAGCCGTATAGGCGGAGCGGGCTTCCGGGAACTGGAAACGGAGGTTTTGGACCACTACCGGGCGGCCGGGGAATTTCTGGACAAGACCGGTTCCGATCCCCGGGGTGCAGATTATCTCCTCGCCGGAGACGGTCAGTACCGGTGGCGGAAGTACGGGGAACGGCATGCCTGGAACCCCGAAACTATTTACCTGCTTCAATGGGCTACCCGTACCGGAAATTATAAGAAATTCAAGGAATTTTCCTCCCTGGTTAATAAGCAGAACCAGGCGCCCCATGTGATCCGGGGCCTTCTGGACTTTGCGGCCCCTGGGTCCGTAGCGGATAGCTCCGGTTCGGCTATTCCTATTGACCAAGTGGAGTCCGTGGACGAGATCATGAAGCGTTTTACCACCGGAGCCATGTCCTTTGGCTCCATCTCCAAGGAAGCCCACGAAACCATTGCCAAGGCGATGAACTCCATCCACGGCCGTTCCAATTCCGGCGAGGGTGGCGAAAGCCCGGAACGTTTTGCGGTCAAGAGCGACGGTTCCTGGCTGCGGAGCGCCATCAAGCAGGTTGCCTCCGCCCGGTTTGGGGTTACCAGTGAGTATCTGGCCAACGCCCAGGAGATCCAGATTAAGATTGCCCAGGGAGCCAAGCCCGGCGAAGGCGGCCAGCTTCCGGGGCATAAGGTGGATGTGATGATCGCCAAAGTCCGGCATTCCACCCCCGGGGTAACCTTGATCAGCCCGCCCCCTCATCACGATATTTATTCTATAGAAGATTTGGCTGAACTTATCTTCGATCTGAAAAACGCCAACCCCCAAGCCCGGATCAGCGTCAAGCTGGTGTCCGAAAGCGGGGTGGGTACCGTTGCTGCCGGGGTCGCCAAGGCACATGCGGACAACATCCTCATCTCCGGCTATGACGGTGGTACCGGCGCAAGTCCCCAGAGCAGTATACGCCACGTGGGGCTTCCCTGGGAGCTGGGGCTTTCGGAGACCAACCAGGTTTTGGTAAAGAATGGTCTCCGCGGCCGGGTACGGCTTCAGACCGACGGCCAGCTCAAAACCGGCCGGGATGTGGTGATCGCGGGAATGCTGGGGGCGGAAGAATTCGGCTTCGGTACAACTACCCTTATCACCATGGGCTGTGTGATGATGCGGAAGTGCCACGAGAATACCTGCCCCATGGGGGTAGCTACCCAGGACTCGGAACTGCGGAAACGCTTCTCCGGCAAAAGCGAGTACCTGATCAACTTTTTCCGTTTTATCGCCGAGGAAGTTCGGGAAATCATGGCCTCCCTAGGCTTTAGGAAATTTGATGAACTGGTGGGCCGTTCGGATCTGCTGGTGGAACGGAAGAGCGGCAAGGTGAAATCCGCCGGCGTTGATCTTTCGGCCATACTCTATAAACCCGAAGGCCCTTCCTTTATCCCCGGCGGTCAGGCGCGCAGCTGCGAGGAGGATCAGATTCACAAGATATGTACCGTGCTTGATCAGCAGCTTATCGAAAAGTGTTCCCCCGCCCTGGACGGAAAGATCCCCATAGCGCTGTCTCTGCCGGTACGCAATACCGACCGGGCGGTGGGGGCCATGCTTTCCTACGAGGTGTCCAAACGTTTTGGAGGCCAGGGCCTGCCGGAAAATTTTATTACCGTCGACTTTACGGGCTCTGCGGGCCAAAGTTTCGGCGCCTTCCTCGCCAGGGGGATCACTTTCCGCCTGGCCGGGGATGCCAACGACTATCTGGGTAAGGGCCTTTCCGGCGGCCGTATCGTGGTAGCGCCTCCCAAGGGTTCGGGCTTTGAGACCAGTGAGAATATTATTGTGGGAAATACCCTGCTCTACGGCGCAACCTCCGGGGAATTCTACGCCGCCGGAGTTGCGGGGGAACGTTTTTGTGTGCGGAACTCCGGGGCCACGGCGGTTATTGAAGGCGCTGGGGATCACGCCGCGGAATACATGACCGGCGGCAGGATCATTGTTCTGGGAGCCGTCGGCAGGAACTTTGCCGCCGGTATGTCCGGGGGTATCGCCTACGTGCTGGATAAAAAAGGCGATTTTGAATACTTCCTTAATAAGGGAATGGTGGAACTTTCCGGTCTGGACAATGAAGAGGATGAGAACTTTGTTAAGCGGCAAGTTGAACAGCATATTTACTGGACCGGATCGTCCTATGTTAAAAATATTTTGAACAACTGGGGGGAGTACAAGCCTAAATTCGTAAAGATACTCCCGGTGGAATATAAGATGGCCCTCCAGAAGATGAAACTGGCGGAGCTGGACCGGAAACTCTACGATATCCGGGAACGGGAAGAAATCGCGGAACGGGCATAGAAGGGAGAAAAGAGTCATGGGTGATCCAAAGGGATTTTTAAAGATAAGGCGGAAAGTTTCCGGCTACCGGCCCGTGGAAGAGCGGGTGAATGATTACAGCGAAGTAGAAATACTGCTTTCCGATGATGAACGCCGTTTGCAGGCTGCCCGCTGTATGGACTGCGGGGTACCCTTCTGCCACTGGGCCTGCCCGGTCTCCAACGTGATGCCCGAATGGCAGGATCGTCTCTACCGGGGTGATTGGGCCGGCGCATGGGCAGCCCTGGAATACATGAACCCCTTTCCGGAATTTACCGGCCGGGTTTGTCCTGCCCTTTGCGAAGCCTCCTGTGTCCTGGGTTCCAACGACGAGCCGGTAACTATCAGGCAAAACGAGCTTGCGGTTATCGAAAAGGCCTACGAGCTGGGCCTGGTAGTTCCCCGGCCACCCCGGGTGAGGATCGGGAAGAAGGTCGCCGTGGTCGGCGCCGGCCCTGCGGGGCTTTCCGCCGCCTACTATCTTAACCGGGCCGGTTTTAGCGTTACTGTTTATGAAGGCGCACAAAAACTGGGGGGCTATCTCCGTTACGGTATTCCGGATTTCAAACTGGATAAGAGTTTTATTGACCGGCGTATTAAGATCATGGCGGCCGAGGGGGTCGAGTTCAGAACCGGCGCCCGTGTCGGCTCTGCTCGCTACGGTTTCGGTGCAAAGGATGCCGGCGGAGCGAAGGTAATTTCTGTCAAAGAGCTGGAATCTTCCTGCGATCTGGTACTCCTCACCATAGGCGCCCGGGAACCGCGGGACGTGAAACTTCCGGGCCGGGAAAATCCCGGCATAGTCCAGGCTCTGGATTTTCTTTCCCTTCAGAACCGTGTTCTGAGCGGCGAAAAAGCCGGCGTTGAACCCGTCACCGCCTACGGAAAACGGGTGGTGGTCATTGGCGGCGGCGATACCGGCTCTGACTGCGTGGGCACCGCCAACCGTCAGGGGGCTTTAACGGTTACCCAGATTGAGGTGCTCCCCAAGCCCCCGGAACATCGTCCCGACGCCGAGCCCTGGCCCCTCTGGCCTAAGGTCCTCAAGACCTCAAGTTCTCATCTGGAAGGCGGGGAGCGGCTCTGGTCCATCAATACCAAGTCCTTCGTAGGGAAGGGCGGCAAGTTAAGCGCCGTTCAGGCCTGCCGGGTAGACTGGGCGGAAAAGGACGGCCGTTTCGTTATGTCCGAGATTCCGGGTTCGGACTTTATGCTTGACGCAGATTTAGTATTACTGGCCATGGGCTTTACCCATGTGGTTCAGGAGGGTGTTGTTGCCGATTTCGGCCTGGAACTTGACGAGCGGGGCAACATCCGAACTTCCGGCCTTGTTGACAAGCCCGGAGGCAGCTTTCACACGTCCAACGCCAAGGTCTGGGCTGCCGGAGATTCCCGGAATGGCGCAAGCCTGGTAGTCCGGGCCATTTCCGACGGCCGGGCGGCGGCGGAGGCGATTGTTAAAGCCCTGTAATAATGCTGTGTTAGGAGGATAGAAAATGCGTGTACTTTTAATAAATGGGAGCCCCCATGAAAAGGGCTGTACTTATACTATTTTGGCGGAGGTGGCGGGACAAATTGAAGCCGCCGGTATAGGGACGGAGTTTTTTCACATCGGCGACGGGCCTATCCGCGGGTGTACCGGCTGCGGCGGCTGCGCAGAAACTGCCCGGTGTATCTACAACGATGACGGAGTAAACGCCTGCGTAGAAAAGCTCATCCAGGCGGATGGTGTGGTTATAGGTTCTCCGGTTTATTATGCGGGACCAAATGGCGCCCTCTGCGCCTTCCTTGACCGGCTGTTTTTCAAAAAATCGCAGTTTTTTGCTTTTAAGCCTGGCGCCGCGGTGGTGAACTGCCGCCGGAGCGGAGGCACCAGTGCCTTTGACCGGCTTAATAAATATTTTACCCTTTCCAGGATGCCCGTGGTTTCTTCCCAATACTGGAACACAACCCATGGTTTTACCCCGGAGGAAGTACGTCAGGACAAAGAAGGCATGCAGATCATGCGTACCTTGGGGAAAAATATGGCTTGGATGCTCAAGGCCATTGCGAAGGAAGGGATTACGGAAATCGCCGCTCAGCAGGAGAGTGTCGCACAGACGAACTTTATTCGAGGGTCTGGTTTAATACCCCACAGCTCAAATAATGAAACAGATTAAAACTGTGGTATTAAACCAGACGGTATAAATAAATTTCCTATCGAACGAGCCTCCGCCAAACAAAGCGAAGCTACAGATACCGTGGGGCTTGCCCAGCGGATGCTCATCCGGTAAAATAGTTTTACTGCTTTTTCCGCCGTCCGCGATGGGGAGTGCCGGAGCTGTCAAGAGACGCTTCATTGTAGGTATCGAGGGAGGCCGGTTTTATAGCCGGGTCCTCCGGAGTATTCCGGGAAAAAGCGTAGGCCCGCCGGGCGGCGTCTTCCGGGAGAGTAGCAAAGGCGCAGTAATCCTTCACTTCGATGGAGTCCACCAGCCGGCCCGGTATACCCCCGGCACGCATCAGCAGCCCCGCCACATCACGGGCAGTTGCGCCATGGTGGCGTCCCAACCCCACGTATACCCGTGCGCCGTTAACCGCCCCGAGCCCTTCATCGCCGTCTCTGTCACCCCGCCAGGGAGCGCCGTGTCTGCCCCGCATGACCGGCCCGGATACATTCCGCCGGGGTCCACCGCCGTGGAAACGGCTTTTTTCAAAGCTTCCCTCGGGATACCCTGCCGGGGCGAATCGTTTGCCGCCCTTGCCCATCCGCTGTTTTCCTTCCATTTCCCGCTGGGGAACTTCGTTGAGCTCAGTTATGGTGCCGTACCGGGAGGGGTCCAGCTTTTCTCCAAAGGCCATGGCGATTAGGGCTTCCACCGCCGTTTCTGCCCCCAGTTTTTTTACCAGCTTCCGTCCCAGCCGTGTTTGGGGCAGCACCGGCAGCACAGGTTCCGGCGTTGTGGTTTGGACATCCGCCTCCGTCATCGTGTCGTACCCGGTTTCAGGGGCTTCCGGCGCCGCCGTGACCGTATCGCTGTCCGGAAGTGTCCCCAGGATGGCGTTGAGTATACGGTTCTCCAGGGCTTTGGTTACCGACGAAACCGACGGGACTTTTATCCAGTTAATTTTACTACCCAGGGTTCGTTCAATATTGTGCGATAGGCGGCTGATGCGTCCCCGCTCCGACGGCAGGGCCATGCTGATGGCGGTACCCCGCCTGCCCGCCCGGCCGGTTCGGCCGATACGGTGGACGTAGGTTTCCCGGTCATTGGGGAGGTCCCAGTTAATCACATGGGTAAGCCGCTCTATATCAAGGCCCCGGGCGGCAACGTCGGTGGCTACCAGGGCGGAAACTTCTCCCGCGGCAGCCCCATACCGGGCGCGGAAACGCCGCAGGGTTCGTTCCCGGGCTTCCTGGGTAAGATCCCCGTGGATAGCCTCCGCGGAATAACCCCTCTCGGTGAGCCGCCGGGACAACTCGTCCGCCCCGGCCTTGGTGGCGCAAAAGATCAGTCCGTAGAAATTTTCCGCGCTGTCGATAAGGCGCTGTAGGGCTTCCAGGCGATCCTCTTTCTTGAGTACCAGGTAGAACTGATCCACCAGGGGCTTTTCGTCATCCGGCGCCGTATCCTCCAGGATATCCACGGCTCCGATATGCTCCCGGACTATTTTCAGAATCGGGTCGGGCATAGTGGCGGAAAAAAGGGCCACCCGGCGGTCGTCCTTTACCGATTTGAGTATATGTTCCACGTCCTCGATAAAGCCCATGTCCAGCATTTCGTCCGCCTCATCCAGGATGAACCAGTCCACGGCGGAAAGATCCAGCACCTTCCGGTCCATGAGGTCCATGATGCGCCCCGGGGTGCCTACGACAATTTCGGTTCCCCGTTTGAGGTCTAGGATCTGGTTCCGGATAGATGAGCCCCCATACACCGTGGTGATCCGGGGTATGGCGGATGAAGAGAGGGAAGCGATTTCTTTAGCAACCTGGAGGGCAAGCTCCCTGGTTGGGGTGAGGATCAGCGCCCGGGGAGCATGACCGTTCTGCCGCAGCCGTTCTACCAGGGGTATCCCGAAGGCGGCGGTTTTGCCGGTCCCGGTCCGCGCTTTAATGATCAGATGCCCCTGATCCGCTAAAAGGCGGGGCAGGGCGATGCTTTGTATGGAACTTGGAGCGGTGAATCCTTTGCGGGTCAATGCCTCTAAAATGTCATCGGATAAGCCAAATGAAGAGAAAGGGTGGGTGTCGTCGACGGTCATACATTCCTTAGGGTTTAATTTTCATTGTATGGTACCATTTGCGGTATTTTCCGTCTAGTACCTCACTCCGACTCGGTCAGGAGTTTCCGGCTCTCGTAGTAAATCCACGGCTTTTAACCGAGAGGCACTTCATCTTGTCTCTAATGATAATGACATTTTAACAAAATGCGTTATACTGTTTTGTAACAGAATTATGGAAACTGTAATAGCCCTTTGCGGCATTGGCGTGGAAAAAGTTGTTTCAAACGAGATACGAAAATTCAACGGAAACTACCGTATCTTAGGGGGTGGCTTTGGCAAGGTGCGGTTTGAAACGGACATCCCCGGAATTTACCGGGCTCTCATGGCTCTACGAGGGGCGGATCGTCTGCTCCTGGAGGCTGGGCTTTTCCCCGCCACGGATTTCGACGCCCTTTTCGAAGGGGTAAAGACTATCCCCTGGGAAGCGTGGATACCCGCCGGCATGGGTATACGGGTTGCCAAGGTCCGGTCTAACCGGTCCAAGCTACAGGGGAGTACCACCATACAGGCCATGACCCACAAGGCTGCGGCGGACCGGCTCTGTGAAAAATACCGTCAGGCACGGCTGGAAGAAACCGGTCCCCAGGCTGAGTTACGGGTATATGTAGAGAAGGATCAGGTGTCTGTGCTGCTGGACCTTTCCGGGGAACCCTTGTTTAAGCGCGGCTACCGTACCGAAGGCGGCGCCGCTCCTCTCAGGGAAACCGCCGCTGCGGCGCTTCTGTTCCTGTCCAACTGGCGCCGGAAATTCCCTCTCTACGACCCCTTCTGCGGGTCCGGTACCATCGCCATAGAAGCGGCCCTGTACGCATGGGACGCGGCTCCCGGCCTGGGGCGGCGCTTCGCCCTGTCGGATCTTATACCGGCCAACGCGGAAACCGAAACGGCGATTCGGCAGGAACTCCGGAGCCGGGTAAACTTTGAACGGACCATCCGCATCTACGGAAGCGATGCAGACACCCGATCTGTTTCCATGGCCAAATCCAATATGCGGCGGGCCTACGAGCTGGCCCAGGGGAAAAGTCCCGGCGAAGGGATACGCCGGGAAATACAGCTTCCCTGGCTTCCGGATTTCCGGACCGTGCCTATGAAGGCGGCGAGAGCTCCGGAGGGTCTTTCCGGAGAACGGGGCTTTATCATCACCAACCCGCCCTATGGGAAACGATTGGGGGAACTATCGGAGGCAGAAGCGATTTACGGGGATATGGCGGACATTGGGGGGCGTTTTCCCCAGTGGAAGCTGGCTTTGATCACCGACCATCCCGGATTTGAGTCCCATTTCGGCAAAAAGGCCGATTCCTGCCGGGAATTAACCAACGGCGCCCTGGACTTGTATTTTTATGAGTATGAAACGCTCTGAATAACGATCTTTCGAGGATAATACAGTGTCTATAGTGGTAGAACATGAAAAACGGCGGCAGGAAATCCTGAAAAAAGCTCTGGATGTGTTTATAGACGAGGGATTTGAAAATGCAACCTTTCAGAAGATAGCGGACCGTTGCGGTATCACCAGAACGACCCTGTATATATATTTTAAAAACAAAAAAGAAATCTTCAACTATAGCATTAAAGATCTGCTCCAAACGGTAGAACAGGATCTCCTGCGGGTCAAAAAAGACCGGGACATGGGGAGCATAGAAAAACTGACTAAGGTTATCATCCTAATATTCGAGCGGCTGGAGGAAAACCAGCAGCTCCTTTCGGTAATCTTGAATTATCTGCTTTACCTCTCAAAAAGCGATTCTGACCCGGACTATCGGGTGCGCCGCAGAACCATACGTATGCGCCATATCCTGGCCTCCATGCTGATAGAAGGCATCAGGACCGGGGAAATAAAACCGATCGATGTCCGTACCATGGACGATCTTCTCTACGGGCTCATTGAAACCGCCATTTTCCGCCTGACGGTCTTGAAACGCCCCAATGTGGGGGAATTGAAAGAAGCGCTGAAACAGGCGCTGAATCAAATTCGCGCATAGCAATCCGTGAAAATCAACGTAATGCTGTGAACAAAACAGTCTTGGTTTAGTCTTCCTCACAGGCTGCGATGGCAGACCACATCCTAAACCTGTGTATACTAACGGTAGAAAATACCCTTTCCTGCGTCTACGACAAGACCGGCGTCCATTCCCGGCTAATCCCCTTCTTCCAGCAGCCTGATAAAGGCCGATAGGGAATCGGCGTATACCGCCCTTTTCATTCGGTCATGACCCTGCCCCACATCACGCCAAAGCCCCATTTTCTGTCGCCGTACAATTCGGCGTAGAGGCTGGTTTTGAATCTCCCCCGGAAGATGAGGGCAAAA
>JAITBG010000224.1 GCA_031283725.1 Treponema sp.
TGCCGGATACCTGAAAATCCTGTTCCGCCTGCAGCCGGGATAAATCCCGGCGTTCAACAACGGTAAATTTTTTGCCATTTACGAGATGTCTGGTTAATTCATCAATGACATAATCCGAAAGCGATTTCCAGCCGGATTGGATATTCAGTACCGCGATACGGGCGCCATTGTCTAATTGCCCGCTCCCGCTAAAATAGGCGGCGGCGCTCCGTATTGCATCGTCAAGGGTTTGGGAATTCTACTGGCCGGAGAGGAAAACGGTTCCCGCAAACAGGAGGATGATAAGGCAGATCCATGACTTAAAATTACCGCCATAAGCCCCGGCGGGGATATATTTTCCCGTATGTTTCATATCCAATCCCCCAATGGAACCAGACAAACCGGTGAAGATTGAGATAGCAGGCTGGGGAGAGCCGCGCTTATCATATTTTCCCTCTTTTTCGCTTAAGCAAGTTTTGGGACTGAACAAGATGCAATATTTCTTACAATTCTGCCAAAAAATCACTTGAAATACAATCTTTTAGCCCAGTATTTACTATAAACTATCTAAAAACACAGTGTCAAGAGGCTGTTTATAGGCTAATAACATGGAAAAGGCAAAAGATGGGCTAAGGGAAACCCCTATATGACAGCCCGGAAAAGAGGGAGACAAGGGCGGTTTGACGATACAAGACCTTTTCATCGCAAACTTGAAGGGATATCGAAAGTTACATAAAATTTCCCAAATGAGACTGGCTGAGTTATGCGATTCTTCGACAGGGTATATTGGTGAGATTGAGTCCGGTAAGCGGTTCCCCTCCGTTACCATGATTGAACGAATAGCCAAAGCCCTGAAAATAGAGTCGTATTTTTTGTTCAAAAATGAGCCTATTGACCCTTCACCTTCAAACTTTTCAATAAAACTTGCGCCTTCACAAAAAAAGCTTATTCAGGATAAGGTAAATTCCACGATTTCAAAAGTTTTGGACGATTTTTAAGGGCTTATTGGCTCACTCCATCCCGGTGTTTCCGGGGTTCTGCCCTGATGGCCGTCAAGTACCGCCAAAACGTATAGCCCGCCGCTCTGAATCCTCAAGGCAGCGGTTACGGACACCGGCTCGAAGGCCGGCGGCTTTGGTTTACCTGGCGGCCTTAATTGGATGACATGAAACTTAACGCCGAACAGGAAGCGCGTTTAACCGTATCGTAAACCGGTACTGCGGGAAATCCTCAAATTCTGTTGTTACGCGCTGGGCGGTGACAGGAGCGCCGCCGAGGATTGCACTCAGGGTATTTTCCTTGTTCTGTACGAACGCATGGCCGCCCTTAGGGATTATGATACCATAGGCGGCTGGCTGTATAAAACTGCGGGGAATATCTCCAAACAGTACGCCGCTTCCCGCCGCAGGGAACGTAAAAAATTTGCTGCCCCTTCAGCGGACTTTCCGGCACTTGAGGGTGGAGAATTGCCGCTTGATAGCATCGCAGCGGAAACAATATAAAAAGTGAGGAAGAGCGGATTACCGAGGAAAGGACAGTAGCCTGGACCGCCGCCGCGATTGGGAAGCGCCTCGAACCCAGGGACGAACAGATTCTAGAACTGGCCTTCCGGGAAAAGAGGCCGCTGAAAGAAGTGACCGCCCGGATGGTCCGTTCACGCGCCGCTTGGAGGCGCCGGAATGCGCCGGCCCGGCAGGAGCGAAAACCCCGGTTTACCCGTCGTGCCCTCCGCGGGCTTTGGGCTGCCTAGGCCGTTAGAAGCGATAAAAAAATTTATCATAGGCCGAGGCGATTTCAAAATAACCGATTTTGAAATTAGCTCGACCTATTGACAAAGAAGTGTTTTTATATATTTCATAGTAATACTATATGAAATATATGTAATTAGGAAAGAGGTACCCATGAAAAGACAAAATTTAGATACCCGAGCTTTGTCCCTGAAAAACCTCAAAGCCCGTCCCGTCCGTACCGCTTGTCTCGCGGCGGTGGTAACCATCCTTGCCTTTACCCTGTTCGGCGGGTCCATCCTCACCCTGAACCTTCGCCAGGGCTTGACCGTCATGACTAAGCGTTTCGGCGCGGATCTGATGGTGGTTCCCGCCGGGTCTTCCGAAGAGGCGCAGTCCATCCTGCTCCGGGGCGGAGCCGGTTATTTTTATTTTGACGCCGGCATTACCGGCAAAATCGCCGGAACCGAAGGCATAGCCTGTGCCTCGCCCCAGTTTTTCCTTACGTCCCTTTCCACCGAATGCTGTGACGCCGCCGTGCAGCTTATCGCCTACGACCCGGCGACGGATTTTGCCGTCCAGCCCTGGATCGCGGAAAAGTACCGTGGAACCGTGGGAGATGGGCAGGTAGTGGTTGGCAGCCGTATTACGCTCCGGTCAAACGGTACCATTCAATTGTTCAACCATGAATACCCGGTAGCGGCCCAGCTTTCAACCAGTGCCAGCGGTTTTGATACATCGATCTTTATGACCATGAATACCATGCGCCAGCTTATCGACCGGGCCCACAAAGAAAAATACAATTTTCTGGCGGACAGATACGAAGGTGAAATAATTTCCGCGGTTTTGGTCAAAGTTAATCCTTCTGAGGCCCCTTCACTGGCCGCTTACAGGATACGGCGGGAAAATGCGGGCGTGGATGTCCTGGTTTCACAGGGTATTTTTTCCGCCCTTGCCGCTACACTCTCCGGCCTTGTTTCCTATATCCGTATTTTTTCCGCCACCCTTTGGATACTGGCGGTGATAATTCTGGCGGCGGTGTTTTCCGGCTCCGTCCACGAACGAAAAAAAGAATTCGCCCTGCTGCGGATTCTCGGGGCCACGCGGAAAAAGCTGGTGGCGATTGTATTGGGCGAATCCTCCCTTGCCGGTCTTGCAGGGGGTGTGGCGGGGGTAGTTTTAGCGAGTCTGGTGGTGTTTCCGTTCAGCACGTTGATTAGCGAACGGCTGGAACTGCCCTATCTTGAGGCGCCGTTTTTCAAAATTATCCCCCTGGCTGCGGGGAGTCTTGTTCTTTCGGTTCTGGCGGGGCCATTGGCTTCGCTTTATGCGGCGCTTCGAATCAGCGGGGCGGAAACCTATTTTACCATGCGGAAGGGAGAATGATGGGACTCCTTGAATTTAAAGAACTGAGCAAAGAATACCGGCGGGGAGGAGGGGCTTTTAACGCGGTAAACCACGTGAGCCTTTCCATTGAACCGGGAGAATTTATCAGCATTATCGGAAGAAGCGGGAGCGGAAAAACTACCCTCCTCAATATGGGCGTGGGGCTGCTCAAACCGACCCAGGGGACGGTTCTTTTCGAGGGGAATGATATTTACGGATTGGGGGATAAGGACATTTCATTTTTGCGGAATGAGAAGATCGGCTATGTTCCCCAGGGACAAAGCCTCCTTTCAAATTTTACCGTCTTGGACAATGTATGTATTCCCTGGTTTCTGTTCAAGCGGGAGGGTGATCCGGAAGGCCGGGCTTTTATCCTGCTTGAGAAGGTGGGGATAGGCCACCTGGCGGCGTCATATCCCAGGGAACTATCCGGCGGCGAAATGCGGCGGGTTTCTATTGCCCGTGCCCTTATCAACGAGCCCCGGCTCCTTATTGCCGATGAGCCTACGGGCGATCTTGATGCCCAGACCACGGCGGGGATCATGGGGCTTTTCAGCCGTATCGCGGATGAAGGAACGGCGGTACTCATCGTTACCCACGAGCTTGATACGCTGGATTACGGCAACAAAACCTATTTGATGGATGCGGGGAATCTTTCGCCCCACGCCGCTTGAGAGGTGTTTTCACCATAGGATGGCATGAAACTTAACGCCGAACAGGAAGCCGCGTTTAACCGTATCGTAAAGCGATACTACGGGAATATCCTCAAATTTTGCAGTTACGCGCTGGGCGGTGACAGAAGCGCCGCTGAGGACTGCACACAGGATATTTTTCTTGTGCTGTACGAGCGTATGGCCGCCCTCAGGGATTATGACACCATAGGCGGCTGGCTGTATAAAACCGCGGGGAATATCTCCAAACAGTACGCCGCTTCCCGCCGCAGGGAACGTGAAAAATTTGCTGCCCCTTCAACGGGCTTTCCGGCAGTTGAGGGTGGAGAATTGCCGCTTGATAGTATCGCAGCCGAAAACAATATAAAAAGTGAGGAAGAGCGGATTGCCGAGGAAAGGACAATAGCCCGGGCCGCCGCCGCGATTGGGAAGCGCCTCAAGCCCAAGGACGAACAGATTCTGGAACTGGCCTTCCGGCAGAAGAGGCCGCTGAAAGAAGTGGCCGCCCGGCTCAACATTACCCTGAGTGCAGCGAAGTCCCGGGCCAGCAGACTGTGGCAAAAAATCAGCGGCCTGGCCAGGGAATTGCTGGCGGATTGACGCAACTTTTTTCAAAAACGGCGAGTTATATTGTGGAGGACGGAATGGAAAAAGAGGGTATGCGGACTTCCCTTATCGAATGTATCGAAGCGGAATTGCAAAAAGACGCGAAGGATATTGACGGCGATTTTATTGACCGCAGAATAGACGAGTTGTACGCCCTGGAAGGCCGCTCCCCGCCGAAGCTGAGCGATGAGGCCCTGGATGCCGCCGCCCGGACGGTCCGTTTCCGCGCTGCTTGGAGGCGCCGGAATACGCTGGCCTGGCAGGAACAAAAACGCCGGTTTACCCGCCGTGTCCTCCGCGGGGTTTGGGCGGCCTGCGGCGTGTTTCTGGTTCTCTTTTCCGCCAACTACCTGTCCGCCCTGGTTACCGGTTCCTGCCTCCCCTCCAAAGCAGGTATCAAATTCTGTTGCGGAACAAGATACTGCCTTTGCAAACCAGCCCAAGGGGAAGGGGAAAACCCGGGGAATCGCATTCCATAATTTTGGCGGGGCAAAACCACGATGTTATGATAAAAACATGCGGTTAAATTACTTTGTTACTTCCGTCTGGATCAAAAAAAGCCTTCGGTCTGAAAAAAATGCAACCTTTTCATTTTTCCTTGAGTAAATATATGGGATTAATAATTTATGAATACAGGAGGATTATATGAAAAACCGTATCATTTTAGGGGGCGGCGCGATTGTTTTCGGGCTGCTTATCGCACTGGGCCCTCAATTTTTGTTCAGGGTGTGTCCTGTTATGGGGGACATGATTATGAAATGCCATTGGTCGGCCCAGGCGGAAATCGGCGTTGGGGCCTTAATCGCCGCCTTAGGCATTGCCCATATCGTTTTTGTCAACCTTAAAACACGGCTGGGACTGACCATCGGGATTTTCCTTTCCGCTGTGCTTGCCCTGTTTATCCCCCACGTCCTCATCGGAGGCTGTGCCAATCACACAATGCCCTGCAGGAAAATAACTTTTCCGGCAATTACGGTTATTAGTATTCTGCTGTTAATTGGCACAGCCCTTACCACGCTACATCTTGCCCGGAAAAAGAAATGATTTCCGGGTAAACACGCGGTTATTCGGCGGACTTTTGGTCCATAGGGGGCTTCAACCCCTAAAGCGTCATTGTAACGGGAGCGACGGGGCTTGAACCCGCGATCTCCGGCTTGACAGGCCAGCGTGATAAACCAGCTTCACTACACCCCCATGAGTTTTAATATATTAATAAATGGAATGAAAAAAGTCAAGCCGGTATGCCTGTGGATAGGGTTTTTTCGTCAACCGGAGGTATTTTTCCGGGTTTTTCTGGGATCATAAAAAAAAAGCACAATCGTAATAAAAACTAGTTGACAGATACTTAATCTTCCCTTTATGTTTCAAGGGAGCCCACTTAATTCTAACGGAGAATGCTATGGTTCTGTATGAACTTATGTTAACGCCTCAAGTCGATAGGTACGATGACGGTTTCCCCCCTTTCCTGGCTCTGGGTGACGATGACGACGACGAAGATTTGGAGGAAGAAGACGATTTTGATGACATGGAAGACGATTTCGACGATGACTTTGAAGACGATTTCGACGATGATGATGACGATTTCGACGATGACGACGAAGAGGATGATTTTGACGACTATGAAGAAGACATGGATTTCGACGATGACTTTGACGAATAGTGGGGGCTAGGAACTGATTATCTTGGCGGTGCTCCAAAGCCGTTCCAATTCGTAAAACGAACGGGAATTTGCGGACATCAGGTGAATCACGATGTTCCCCAAATCGGTAAGGTTCCATCCATCATTAGCCTTGGTTTTTCGGCGCCCCCTGAGTATTTCCATGCCTTTTTCCCGGGCATAATCCTTTATATGGCGTTGCAGGCCCTGGAGATGTGTATTACTGGAAACCGTGGCTACCACAAAGAAGTCGGTCCAGTAGTTAATTTCCCGCAGGTCCATCACAATGACATCTTCCCCGCGGTGATCCCTGATAAGGGCAGCCAATTCAAGGGCGGTGGTCGCATCATCCATCCGAAACGTATCTTCCATTAAAGTCCTTTCCAATAATAAGGGTAAAATCCGAACGATATTCTAGGCTCTGGATATCCATCTCTATTCCCAGATCAATGTTTTCCGGTATCACGGACTCAGATCGTATATTCCGGCACCGGATGATATCTGCGAAGGTCTTGGCTATGTCCTCGTAACCGGACCTGTCTACTATTTCCGTACGCTCGTAGTTACTGTGATCCGCGTTTCTGATGGAAATAACATCATACCCGAAACCCCGGAGCAGATCCGCGGTCCTCCCCGCAAGGCCGGCGGTGGTGGTTCCATTCTGGACCTCCACAGTAAAGACCCGCTCAGAAATCGCTCCCTCCACCTTCCTGGTCAGGGCCGCAAGGGACTGGCGGACGATTTCCTTGATAAGACTGCCGTCGTATAGGGGAACCAGAAGTACCTGGCCCGAAACTTCCCGGGTAGTACCCCCTACGGACTGAATAATCACCCGTTCCGTATCAACCTTGGCCAATTCATCAAAAAGCCGGACCCGGGTCCAGTAATTCATGGATGATTTCAGCAGGGGCTGATACACCCGGGCAATCGGGGGCTTCTTGAGGTATTCGGCCATTTCCCCCAAGCGTTTTATAAACCCAAGAAAAAACCGTTGCCGGCGAAAATGGGCCAGTTCAAGATCCTCCTCGGGCAACGCATAGGTGATATAGCTCCGGGCCTTATCCCCATCCAGCCGGGTTATCCCTGAGGGAAAGAGGATGGTGTTTTCCTTTTCGAAAACTCCCACCGCGGCGGGGATAAACAATTCCACCCCTTCAATTAAGTCCACCACTTTTTCCAGGTTATCCAACTCATAGACTACGGAAAAATTAATCTCAATCCCCAGAAATTTTTCTATTTCACTTTCAAATAAATCTATCCGCCGAGGATCGTACATCCTATCGATCCGGTCCACCCGGTTGATCCGCTGGATGATCAACCCCACCTCACCGGGTATATCGAAGATGGTCGCCCGTCTGGTTACGGGATAATAGAACAAAACATAAGAGCTCAGGGGTTTTTCATTCTCCTCAATGATAAAAAGAGTCGAAATTACCCGGTCCTCCGAAAGGGCTTCCTCAATCGGGTCGGTTCGTATTGCTAAAACAGTGAAAAAAATTCCACCTCCCAGGATCAGAAGGATTACCAATACAAGAAAAGCGCTGGCATCAGCTTTTGTTTTTCTCAAAAGCTTCTCCTTTTATTACTTCCAACAAACGCAGAGTGCCTTTGGAAAGGGTATATTTCCGGGCGCGAAAAAAGGCCACCGTTTCATCCAGAACCGCGGCAAACAGGGCATCCAGGCTGGGAAAACTGCGGCTGTTCCGGAGGCCGGGGCTTACATGCTCCCGGGAAACCTCAATTTTATCGGCAATGAACAGCACTTTTGCAAGAGGGCCCATTTCGGTGTCCGCCAGGGTATGGAGCCGTATTGCCTCCAGGATATCCTTATTATGTATTCCGAAGCGCTCTCTAAGCAATACCGCCGCGGCCCGGGCGTGGAGCAGGGAAGGTTTCTTTTTCTCCAGTTTGGATACCGGTTTACCATCCTTCTTGGTCTGTTGGAATAATTCCTCCCCGGAAAGAGACTTGCACATATCGTGGGCAATTCCGGCTAGGTATCCCGCCGCGGGGTCCAGGCCAAAACGCCCGCAGAGGTCTTGGGCGAGAAGGGCAACGTTCCGGGAATGGAGGAACCGGGCGGGGCTTATCATGGTGCGTACCGTGTTCTCTATACCTGCAATAAGCTCCAGGGAGATACCCCCATCCTTCGGAGTCCCGGCCGGTTCACCCAGGCCGTAAAGCAGGCGATCTTCGATGATAAACCGTACCCCCTGGGGAACCAGATAGCTCCATGCCGCGCCGTTCATGAGTCGGTCCCGAACGCCCCCGGAGGAAAGCTCCATAATTTCATTCTCCAGCCGTTTATGGGGAAAAGAAAAGGGAATATCTTCCGCTGAAAACCGATGGGCGATAATGATGTCCGTAAGGGACACGATCTCGGCGGCGCTCCGCCACGTGTGGAAATCCTTGGCAAGATCATCCCCCAGGATAAGCCCCGGCTTTCCTTCGGGCCGGTATCGTTCCAGAATATCCTTAACGGTATCGATGGTATAAGAAACTCCTTCCCGCCGGATTTCACAGTCGTCAATGGTGATACGGGCATCCGCGGGTACGGAGGCCATGAGCATATCCAGCCGGTCCTTCGAGGAAGCCCCCTGGGCATCGGGCTTAAAAGGGGAAATATTGGCGGGTACCAGGATGATCCGGTCATATTTCAGGATAGAAAGCACCGCATCCGCCAGAAAGAGATGGCCTATATGAATGGGGTTAAAGCTTCCCCCCAGGATAGCAAATTTCACGCTTCCCGGCTCCCCGGGGCAGCTAAGCGTCCCAGGCCGGCGGCCAGTTCCTCCAGTCCTTCCCCGGAAAACACCGAGACCCCCAAAATTGTTTCCCCGGGATACCGGATGCATAGTTCACCCAGCCGTTCTTTTGGCGAAAAATTCCCGCTTTCTCCCATATCGGTCTTAGTTCCAACCAGGAGCCGGGGTTTCTTGACTAGGTCCGGCGAAAAAGCCTTCAATTCTTTGGAAAGGACGCCAAAGGCTTCCAGATAATTGTCCTGGGAAAGATCAATGAGAAAGGTCAGGGCGGCGGTGCGGGAGATGTGCTTGAGGAACCGTATCCCCAGGCCGGCCCCTTTTGAAGCCCCTTCGATGAGTCCCGGAATGTCCGCCAGAATGATGTCCTGATCCCCCAGGGTAAGTACTCCCAGATTCGGTATCTTCGTGGTAAATGGGTAGGGGGCGATTTTAGGCCGGGCATTGGTGAACCGATCCAGGAGGGACGATTTCCCCGCGTTGGGAAAGCCCACCAGGCCGATATCCGCCAAAACCTGTATTTCCACCCGGAGCCGCCGCTTTTCGCCGGGTTTTCCCGGCAGGGCATTTCGGGGTGCCTGGGTTACCGAAGACTTAAAGTGGACATTCCCCCAACCGCCGTTTCCCCCCTTGAGAAACAGAAAGGGGCTTTCCTCAAGGCCAAAGTCCCGAAGAATTTCCCCGGTGCCCGCATCCTTGAGTACCGTCCCCGGGGGTACCGGTATTACCACGTCTTCCCCGTTGCGGCCGTAACGCTGCGAACCCTCTCCGTCCCGGCCGTTTTCGGCTTTGAAACTCTGTTTGAACCGCAGATGGGCCAGGGTACGCAGATTGCGGCGGACCTCAAAGATCACCGCGCCTCCCCTGCCGCCGTCCCCGCCCGAGGGGCCTCCCCGGGGGACGTACTTCTCCCGGCGGAAAGCCACACATCCATTCCCCCCCGAGCCGGAGGAAACATCAATTAGAGCCTCGTCAGCAAATTTATCCATTACCTCTATTTTACAGAAAATAGTGCGTCAGTGTAAGGAGGCGCCCGACTCTTTTTTTGGGGGCTGGCTCGGTCTGCGGCAGGGTTCTTTTGGTATATCCGCTCATAACCACCGGGACTCTGGGCGCCCGGGACAATTTGGAGAAGGCCGGTGAACACCAGGCCTGGTATTCGGATATCGATTACAACGCCATATCAATAATGTCCTGGTACATCAACCAATGATATACTGATATGATATAATCTATAAATATGAAACAGGAAAAACTTTTGCCCCGGCCCCTGCTGGCCCGGATTTACTTTATCGACTGGAAAATCGCCTCCGGCGTCTACCCGAATACCCGGGATTTGGCGAAAGAATGCGAAGTCGGAACCGCCACCATCTGCCGGGATATCGAATTTATACGAGACCGCCTAGGCGCCCCTATCGAGTATAGTCCCTTGCATCGGGGTTTTTTCTATGCAGAAAAGACCTTCCGTCTTCCGGCCCGCTTTGCCGCCGCCGAAGATATGCTGGCCCTGGGCATGGCAAAGACCCTGCTCTCCTTCTACCGGAGTACTCCCCTCTATGAAGCGGCCCGCCGGCTCATGGATGCTATTACCGCACCGCTGGCCGGTGAAGAAAGCAGCGGCGAAGCGGAACCGTGGTACGAAAAACGTATCCTGGCGCCTTTCAGTGCGTCCTACCCGGTTAATGAAGAAATATGGCGCGCCATATTTACCGGCCTTCGGGAAAACCGGATCATCACCTTTGAGTATCAGAGTACAATGGAAAGAGGATTTTAAACCCCGGCGGATACGGCCCTATCAACTCCTTTTCGACGCCGGGGTCTGGTATCTGTACGCTTATGCCGAAGAACGCGGGGAGATACGGATGTTCTTCTCCCTTTTCCAGATAAGGAACATAGCCGTTACTGACAACAGGTTTAGTCTTCCCCGGAATTATGATTACAACGAACGGACCGATGGCAGCTACTTTGGCGTCTTCGCGGGTCGGGAGAAAGAGCATTTTCGGGTTGCCTTCTATGGCGATTATGTCCTCTGGGCAAAGGAACGGCTCTGAGCGGCGGATCAGAAAATCGAAGATACGGAGGATGCAGGAATTCAAAGTATCAAAAAACCATGCTAAAATAGGAGTATGGGCGGGGAACTTTTTAAGCAATTGATAGACAATTTTGGACGGATATGCGGGCAGATACCGGACAACAGGCGGCCCGGGCACAATGAGCGCTACCGGATAGCCGACATAGTGAAAAGCGC
>JAITBG010000225.1 GCA_031283725.1 Treponema sp.
CAGCAACGGCGATAATTACGCTACCCTCAGTTATTAGAGGCCGCGCACGGTAGGGATACCGTAACCAAGACCCCCCGGCTGCCATCGAACCGGGGGGTCTTTCTTTGTCCGCGCCGGGACAAGGGAGAGTGAAGCGTGCCGGAGGGGGGGGCGGGGCGGATTACGCGGGGCGGCGGGCGGGTCCGCCGGGGCCGCGGGCGGGTCCGCCGGACCCGCCCGCGGGTTCGCTGGGCCCGCCGGCGAGTTCGCTGGGACCGCCAGCGAGTTCGCTAGGCCCGCCGGCGAGTTCGCTAGGCCCGCCAGCGAGTTCGCTAGGCCCGCCAGCGAGTTCGCTAGGCCCGCCGGCGAGTTCGCCGGGACCGCCGGCGAGTTCGCCGGGACCGCCGGCGGGTTCGCCGGGACCGCCGGCGGGTTCGCCGGGACCGCCGGCGCGTTCGCCGGGACCGCCGGCGCGTTCGCCGGGAATGAACAAGCAACAAGTAACAAGCCCGTGCCATGCTGCCCTGTTCCCCGTTCCCTTCCTTTGTGCGCCTTCGCGCGCCTTCGTGGTTAAATGCCCCTTCTTACCGCCCCATGTTACTTCTTCCCTGTCCCCTGTTACTTGCGTTAACCCCTCCGGGCTTCTATGATAACCATACACGATATGGAAAGAAGCAGCCGGCTGGTGGCCGTTCTGGAAATCGGGTCCACCGGCATCAGATCGCTCGTCGCGGAGATTTACGGCGCCGGGGAATGGAAATTCCTGGACCGGGCAGGCAAACCCATTGCCCTGGGCCGCGACGTATTCACCTCCGGGCAGGTATCCCGGGAATCCCTCCTGGAATGCCTTACGCTGCTCCAGAATTTCCGGGAACTCCTGAGCGGCTGGGGCGTCGTGGACGAGAATATCCACTGTATAGCCACCAGCGCCCTCAGGGAGGCCAGGAACCGGGACGTCTTTGTGGACCGGGTCCGCCGGAAGACGGGGTTCAACGTTACGGTCGTAGAAGGCATCGAGGAAAACCGCCTGATATATCTGGCGGTGTGGTTTGCCCTGAAAAACGACGTTCCCCAGTTCTGGCGGGCCAGTTCCATGATCATCGACGTCGGGGGGGGCTCCACGGAGATCATGCTCCTGCGGCGCGGTAAAATGGTGGCCGCCCACAGCCTCAAACTGGGGACCATACGGATAGACCGGCAAACCCGGCTGGCCCTGGGCTCCGGCCGCTTCCAGGAACGGTACCTGCGCGAGAACATCCGGAACACCTCGAAATTTCTCAAAGCGGAAATGCTGCTCTCCCAGGTCAGAACCTTTGTGATCGCCGGCGCCGACGCGCGGCTGGTTGCGGCCCTGATTGGCCGGGAGGTAAATGAGAACTGCTGGGTCATAGCCCGGGAGGAATTTGTCCAATTTGCGGAGAAAGTCCAGAACTACAGCGTCGACGATACGGTGCAGAAACTCCATATCCCCTTTGTTGACGCCGAAGGTTTTGTACCCGGCATCCTGGTGTACAAACTCTTTCTGGAACGGACCGCCGCGGTCCGCGTGGTGGTTCCCCTGGTTTCCATCCGTGAAGGGCTCCTCATCGACATGGCCCGGGGGGTGGACCCGGAACTGCAGGAGGGCTTCTTTTCCCAGGTAATCGCCTCGGCAATAAACCTGGGCCGGAAATACCGCTACGACGAGCTCCACAACCGGTATGTGGCCAAACTGTGCCTGACCCTCTTTGACGAGCTCATGGATGAACACGGGATGAACCGCCGGGAGCGGATGATGCTGGAAGTGGCGGCTACCCTTCACGACGTGGGGATGTTCATCCGCAGTTCCGGGCATCAGAAACACGGCCAATACATCGTGGCTAATTCGGAGATCTTCGGCCTTCACCAGGAGGAGCTGGATATTATCGCCAATGTGATCCGGTACCACCGCGGCGATCTCCCCTCCTCTGCCGATATTGATTACGTCGCCCTCCAGAAGGAGGAGCGGATACTGATGCTCAAGATGGCGTCGATACTACGGGTCGCGGACGCCCTGGATCGGGGGCATTCCCAGCATATCAGGAGTATTGCGGTGGAAAAGAAAAGCGAATCCATCGTACTGCACGCCCAGGGAAATTACGATTTAAGCCTGGAGAGGATAGGGCTGGAAGAAAAAGCCGGTTTGTTTCAGGACGTTTTTGGCTATAAGGTTATCTTGCATTAAGGGAGGCGCGCCGTGGGCAGCGACAATCTATCAAACGACAATAATACCGTACCGCGCTTTTTCAACCGCGATCTTTCCTGGATCGATTTTAATGAACGGGTTTTGGAGGAAGGGCTCAGGGGGGATCTGCCGCCGCTGGACAGGTTTTGGTTTCTTTCGGTAGTTTCCGCTAACTTTGACGAATTCTTTATGGTACGGGTGGCGGCCATGAAACGGGCGCTGCGTTCCGGCGCGGGCGACGATCCTTCGGGGATCAGCCTTGACGAGCTGCTCAGAAAAACCGCGGAGAAAGTCCGCTCCATAACTGAACGGCAGTACCGCTGCCTCTTAAATGAGATTTTCCCCCTGCTGCGCCGGGAAGGGCTTGAACTGCTCCGCCCCGGCGCCTATACCCTTCCCCGGATGGATTACCTGGAGACTTTTTTTCTGGGCCAGGTGTATCCGGTACTGACTCCCCTGCGGCTTGAGGAAGATGAAGAACTGCCTTTTATCGGGGGTGACAATCTCTACGCGGCCTTTCTTCTTGACGCGGAGGATGAAGGCGGGGATGGACGCGCGGCGCGGGAAACTTCGCCGCAAATAGCCGTCGTCCAGCTTCCCAAGGGGCTGGACCGCATTATCTGGCTCCCCGCGGATTTGTCGCGGCAAAGCGCCGCCGAATCGGCGGAACCCCGCGGCGGTAACTGGGCGCTTTTGGACGATCTGGTGCTTACCTGGGGGGCGTATCTGTTTCCGGGGTATCTCCTGAGGGAATCCATGCTTTTTAAGATAAACCGGGACGCCGATTTTTCGGTGGACGAAAAACGGG
Source organism: Treponema sp. (assembly GCA_031283725.1). Taxonomy (GTDB): domain Bacteria; phylum Spirochaetota; class Spirochaetia; order Treponematales; family Breznakiellaceae; genus Termitinema. Next base: position 2,991 of record JAITBG010000225.1, read on the forward strand.
ATGAGGATTTTCTCGAAGCCATGGAGGAGCTTATCGAAGGGCGGTCCCATTCGCCGGCGGTCCGTATGACCTATTCCGCCGGCTCAAGGCGCTTGAAAGAAGAACTGGCCAGGCGGCTGGAACTTGACGAGCAGGATCTCTACGAAGTTGAGGGTCCTATGGATCTGGGAAGCCTCATGGATTTGGCCAATGTCCGGGGTTTCGATTCCCTCCGGCTTAAGCCTTGGAAAATTTACAATAATACCGCTTTTAGCGGGGATGAGTCACTCTGGGATCGGATAAGCCAGAGGGATGTACTTATCCACCTTCCCTATGAATCTTTTGATCCGGTGGTGCGTTTTTTCCAGGACGCCGCGGCGGACCCCCAGGTGATTTCTATAAAAACCGCCCTTTACCGGACCGGCGGCAATAGCGCGGGAAGCTCCGCTGCCGTATCGCCGATCGTCAGGGCTCTGGAGCAGGCCGCCCTGAAGGGCAAGCACGTAACCGCGGTAGTGGAGCTGAAGGCCCGGTTTGATGAAGAACGGAATATCTCCTGGGCGAACCGCCTGGAAAAAGCCGGGGTGATCGTGGTGTACGGCATCGCCAGGCTTAAGGTTCATGCCAAGATAAGCATGGTTATCCGCCGGGAGAAGGAGGGTATTAAGCGGTACGTTCACCTTTCCTCGGGAAACTACAACGATAAAACCGCCCGGCTTTACGAGGATCTGGGGCTTTTTACCGCCCGGGAAGATATTGCCATGGACGCTTCGGTGTTTTTCAATATGCTTACCGGGTATTCGGCGATCCAGTCCATGCGGAAATTGGTAATTGCCCCCACGAATTTAAAGCGGCGCCTTCTGGAATTGATTGAACGGGAAACAAAACGATCAAACCAGGAGTATCCCGGCAGGATCGTTGCCAAGTTAAACGCCCTGGCGGATCCTGATGTAATAGAAACCCTATACCGGGCTTCCCAGGCGGGGGTAAAGATCACTCTGGTGGTGCGGGGCATTTGTATGCTGATCCCCGGCCTGACCGGGCTTTCGGAAAACATCACGGTGATTAGCATTATCGGGCATTACCTGGAACATTCCCGGATATATTACTTCGCCAACGGAGGCGCCGAGGAATACTACCTTGCCAGCGCCGATTGGATGCCCCGTAATCTTGAGCGCCGGGTGGAGCTGATGTTTCCGGTATTGCAGGAGGATATCAAAACCCGGATACGGGATATTCTCGGCGCTTATTGCAGGGATACTGCTCAGGCCCGGATGCTGGAGCATAACGGTTCCTGGAAACGGATCTCCAAAGGGGATGAGCCTTTTTCGGCTCAGGAGCATTTTCTTTCCCTGGCCGCGAAAGCCTCTGAGAATCTCTGGGCGCCCAGGCAGGAATTTGTGGTGCGCCGCAGTGTTTCCGGCGTTATACCGGACTCAGCCGGCAATTAGAGGAATCTACGATGAAGCGAATAATACTAAAGCACGGCGAAGAAGGCCGTATCCGCGTGGGACATCCCTGGGTTTACGATAACGAGGTTGGCGCTATTCTCTCCGGTCCCGGTGATTCGCCTCCCGCAGTGTTACTGCCCGGGGAAATCGCCGATGTGGAAAGCTCCCGTAAAGAGTACCTTGGCCGGGCTTTGGTTAATCCCGGCTCGAAAATCATCGCCCGTATCTACAGCCCCTCCAAGGAAGGCATTGACAAGGGCTTCTTCAAACGGCGGATACGGGAAGCGGTAAACCGGCGAATAGACGCCGGCTTTGACCTGCACCGGGAATCCGCCCGGCTGGTGTTTGCCGAAGCGGATTTCCTTCCCGGCCTCATCATTGACCGCTTTGTGGGTTGGCCCCTTAAAGAGCTTGAATCCGCAGTATTACTGCGGCCCGTCGCCTTTTATCCCGCGGTCACCGCTCTGGGGCCGCCCCAGTCCTGGCTTGCTGTCCAGTTCCTTGTCTACGGCATGGACAGCCGCCGGGAAGAAGTGCTTGCCGCCCTTGAAGAAGTGCTGGAACAGGATGGTTTTATTATTTCCGGCGGTGTTCCACTGGGTAAACCTGTGGGTATTGTTGAGAAATCAACGGCAAAGATGCGGGAATTGGAGGGGATGCCCCCGCGGGAAGGGTCTATCCGGGGCAGTTTCCCCTCCGAGGGCATTGTAATATTCGAGAACGGCCTCCCCTTTATGCTCAACCTGATAGAAGGGCAGAAGACCGGCCACTTCCTGGACCAGCGGGATAACCGCCGGCGTTTCCGGGAGTTTGCGCAGGAAACTGCGTCGCGGGCTGCCGCAGGGGGCCGGGTTTTGGACGCCTTTTCCTATACCGGGGGGTTCGGCATCCACGCCGCGCGCTCCGGCGCAGCGGAGGTGGTCTGCGTAGACGTTTCGGCGGCGGCCCTTGAAACGGTACGGATAAACGCCGCCTTGAACTGGATAGAGGACAGGGTTACTGTTGTAGAAGCCGATGTGTTTAAATATCTGCGGTCCTGCGAACGGAGGAAGGAAAAGTTTGATCTTATCGTCCTGGACCCCCCGGCCTTTGCGAAATCCAAATCCGCCCTGGAAGGGGCGCTGCGGGGCTACAAGGACATCAACCTAAGCGCGCTGAAACTGCTAAATCCGGGGGGCGTCCTGGTAAGCTGTTCCTGCAGCCAGGCTATGGACGAGGGCCGCTTCCGGCGTATTATAGCTGATGCGGCGGCGGACGCGGATCGCCGGCTCATACAGCTTGATTTCCGCGGCCAGGGGGCGGACCATCCGGTACTGGTGGGCTACGACGAGTCTCTGTACCTCAAATGCGGATTCTACCGGGTAACGCGGTAAACGGAATTTTTTCTCAGTTTACCCATGAAACCGAAATATCCGGTTGTTTTTAAGAAAAAACGGATTACTATGCGCTCATTCTCCTTATTATTGGATAAAAATATGCAGTGGGTATCGGTTAAGAAATACGCGGTTCCCGATCTCCTGGGCCTCAAGGACACGGACATTAAAATCAACTTCAAAGCGATGTCCGGCGAAGTCAGCGATGAAACCTTCCAGGGAATTGGGCATATGATTGGCCTTGAGCATATCATCACCGGGTCCATCGAACGGATCGGCAAGGTGTACCGTTTCCGCGTGTGGG
>JAITBG010000002.1 GCA_031283725.1 Treponema sp.
TAAGGAAGCTTGAAGTTTCAGGATAACGCTAATGTTTACCGCAGCATCCTTGCCGCTTGCTTTCAAAGAAATTTAACCACACCCGAACAGAAGCTAAAGAACCACGAAGGCGCACCAAGGAAGGAATGAGAAATCTCCCTTTCCGCGCCTCCTATGTTCCCTCCCCACTCTTCACTGCGGTATGCAGTTCCGCCGGGTTCATGAGCGCGGCCTGGGGGATGTGGGCCCACGCCGGGGACGTACCCGCGCATTTCTGGGACACGTACTGGTACATAAATCTGAGCCGGGTATCGAAATCCGCGTCCTTCTTAGGGATGTAATCAGCCATATACAACTCCTTTTCGTGAGACGGTGTTCCCCAAAGGACGCGCCGGGCGCCCGATGGGGTGTTCTTACGCCGAAGCGCAAAGTTCCTGGATTTCTATGAAACGTACGCAGGCAGGGGTGAACATTTTCCGGATACCCATAATTAAAACCCGGGTTTCTACGATTAAAACTCATGTCTCCATGATGAAAACACATGCCTTCATGATGAAGCCCTGGATGGAAATAAAGGTTATGGAACCTCTAAAAACTTCAGTTTTTAGAGGTTTTCTTACCCGGTGGAGAAAATCGTTTTACAGTAATTGTTTATATTACAATAAATCAGCGATTTTCTCCGAGGCCCGCTGGGAACCCAACAGGGGTTTCCAGCGGTTCCCATTATTTAGACGGAAATGAACGGTACCTAAGCCGGAATACGGGTTTTTGCGGGCGGCGGGAACAGGGGCGTTACAGCCGGACCGTGGGGCTTGCCCCGCGGAGGCTCATTGAGAAGGCTCATACACATTGAGGGCGCTAAGTGTAATCCCGTCAAACAGCGGGCCTTCCCCCGCCGGTGACCGCCGGTTCATTTGAGCAGATTATTTTCTTTCAACCAGGGATCTATCGCCTTAAAATACAGCTCCGCCATTTTCCGGTAACCTGCGGCATTGGGATGAATATTATCGAACATTAATTCAGGGCGCCCCCATATTCCATCCCAGATATTTTCAATGATCTCAATGGGATACTCTTCTTCCAGGGACGCAAACATCTGTTCAAAGGCATCGTATACTTCCATATCGTTGTCATCCAAATAGAAGCGGATCATATCGTAAACATAAAACTTTACCACAAAGATTTTTCTTTTCCCGTCGGCAAGTTTGTGTAACATAGTCCGGAACCGTACCCTAACTCCGTCAACATCAATGGCGCTGTTATACAGATCCTGTAAAAAATCATTCGCTCCAAATTCAACAATCACCAATCCCGGATCGCGATCCAACACATCCCGCTGGATACGGAGCAGCGCATCGGCGGTAGTTTCACCGCTTATCCCGGCATTGAAAACCGGAACCGTTACCCTCCGCCGCAACAGCGATGGATAAGACTGGGATGTTTCAGCGCCGTACCCGGCGGTAAGGCTGTCTCCAAAACAAACAATCACGGAGCTCTTTCCTTTTTTTTATCACAGGTTCCAAGCATGATACCCGCCATCAGAATACGGGCAAGCACTTCTTCTAATGCTTGCTCTCCGTGCCTGTGGAAAGTATACTGTGAATCCATACCCTATTTTACACGGGGTAAATTGTATGTTAAAGCCCCGGGGACATTCATGGCAAACTACGAAAAACCGGATCACTGGTCTTTGAAGGCACAGAAAGAGGGCTACCCCGCCCGTTCGGTGTACAAACTGAAGGAGATGGACGAAAAGTTTGGCCTGTTCCGCTCCCGGGCCGGCTCGCCGGCGCTCAAGGTATTGGATCTGGGAGCCGCCCCGGGAAGTTGGAGCCTCTATGTCCTGCGGAAACTGGAACGGCGCTGTCTCCTCACCGCTGTGGACCTGTCCCCCCTTTCCCGGCAGTACGACAAGGGACTTTTTGAGGGGGAGAACTGCTGTTTTATCCGGGGAGATATCACCGCTTTGGAAACCCTGGATGCCGTCCGCGCCCGAGGCCCCTTCAACCTGGTTATCAGTGATGCTGCGCCGGCCACCATGGGGAACCGTTCCGTAGACACCCTCCGCTCTCTGGATTTGGCGGAGGCGGTCCTGGGCTATGCCGAGACCGCGCTGGTAAGCGGAGGCAGCCTCGCCGTAAAAGTGTTCCAGGGCGGAAACACCGCAGCGATACTCAAGCGTATACGGGAACTTTTTAAAACCGGCAAAAGCTTCAAACCCGAAGCCTGCCGCAGCGAATCTTTTGAGACCTACTATTTGGGACTGGGGAAGAAATAATGAAGAACCCTGCAAATGGTGGAGTATACAGCCTTAGGAGAGCGGGGAAATTTCTATGTGTTTATCCTGGGAACCGGAGGTTTCCCCCCCTATACGCAAAGGCCGCATATCGGTAAGGTAGAAACTAATGAAGAAAATTTCACTTACCGGGATAAAACCTACGGGAACACTCCATATCGGTAATTATTTCGGCGCCATCAAACCCGCCCTGGAACTGGCTAAGGAGTACGACGCCCGGTATTTTATTGCCGACTACCATGCGCTCAACACCGTAAAGGAACGTGCGGAGTTGTCCGCCCTTATCCGGCAAGTTGCCGCGGGCTGGCTTGCCAGCGGGCTGGACCCGGAAAAGGTCATCTTCTACCGCCAAAGCTCGGTTCCGGAAACCTTCGAACTGACCACCGCGCTTATGGCTTTTACCGCCAAGGGCCTGATGAACCGGGCCCACGCATACAAGGCAGCGGTCCAGGACAATATCGAAAAGGGCGACGATCCCGACGCGGGGATCAACATGGGCCTTTACACCTACCCCGTGCTTATGGCGGCGGACATCATCCTCTTTGATTCCGATGTGGTCCCCGTGGGAAAAGACCAGGTCCAGCACGTGGAAATGGCCCAGGACATTGCCCGGACGATAAACTTCAACTACAAGGCGGATATTCTCAAAATTCCCCAGGCGGCGGTGCAGGAATCCGTAGCGGTGGTGCCCGGTCTGGACGGCCGGAAAATGAGCAAAAGCTACGGCAACACTATCCCTCTCTTTGCCCCGGAACAGGAACTCCGCCGCCTGATCATGCGGATCGTCACCAATTCCCAGGCCGTGGAGGAGCCAAAGGACCCGGAGACCAGCCAAGTATATCTATTATACAAACTTTTCGCCACGCCGGAGGAGCGGGAGGCGCTGGCCGCCCGGTACCGCAGAGGAGGCATGGGCTGGGGGGAGGCCAAGGAGGAACTGTTCCGGGTGGCAAACCGGGAGCTTACCCCAATCAGGAACCGGTTTAACGAAATCATAGCGGACTCCAAAGGCCTGGACGAAACCCTGGCGCGAGGCGCGGAAAAGGCCCGCCGTATCGCGTCCCAAACCGTTTCCCGGCTCAGAAAGGCCATCGGTATTAACTTCTAACCAGGCTGTGCTTAACAGGTTCCGTCCTGTTGTGTATATGGTTTGACAGTTTATTTTTAAGGAGGAATGAAAATGAAAAAAAGAACGATGCTTTTGTGCGTTCTGCTGGCAAGCGCTGTTCTGGCGTTTGCCGGGGGCGTCCGGCAGCAGGAAACCGGGAAAACCGCCGGTACGGGAGCCAGGGACTGGAAGGTGGACGGCCCCTTCCACATCGGCATTTTGACCGAAACCGTGTCCCAGGCCGAAGACGATCTGCGGGGAGCGGAGGAGCTGATCCACCGTTACGGCAGGGTATCCGACGGGGGGATCATCCAGCACATTACCTACCCGGACAACTTTATGGACCAGCAGGAGGTCTTTATCTCCCAAGTGGTGTCCATGGCCGATGATCCCCTGATGAAAGAGATCGTCGTGAACAACTCGATCCCCGGCACCGCCGAAGCTTTTAAGCGGGTACGGGAACGGAGGCCGGATATCCTGCTCATCGCCGCCGAAGCCCACGAGGACCCCTTGGTTATCCAACAGGCCGCGGATTTGGCCACCAACGCCGATTTTATTTCCAGGGGCTACCTGATTCCCTGGGCGGCAAAACAGCTTGGGGCGGACACCTTTGTGCATATCTCTTTCCCCCGGCATATGTCCTACGAAAGCTTCGGTTTGAGAAGGCAGATATTTGAAGCAGCCTGTAATGACCTAGGGCTCAAGTTTGTATTCGTTACCGCCCCGGACCCGACCTCCGACGTAGGGATCGCCGGGGCCCAGCAGTACATCCTGGAACAGACCCCCCAGTGGATTCAGCAGTACGGCAAAAACACGGTGTTCTTCTGTACCAACGACGCGCACACGGAACCCCTGCTCCGGCAGCTCCTGGCTCACGGCGGCATGTTTGTAGAAGCGGACCTGCCCTCGCCCCTCATGGACTATCCCGGCGCATTGGGGCTGGAACTTTCCGCGGAGGCGGGCAATTTCCCCGCGATCCTCAAGAAAGTTGAGGAAGCGGTGGTCGCCAAGG
>JAITBG010000079.1 GCA_031283725.1 Treponema sp.
AAGGAAAAGTTTTTTAAGGGCGGCGCTGTTCGCGACCCTCTTTACGGCCCTGGCCGCGGGCGCGTCGGCGCAGGTTACGATTAGCGGCGGCTTCGCGTTATCGAGCATGGAGGCGAAACAGGGCAGCTATTCGGTGGATGGCGATATTGGGTTTGGGGGCAATATCTACGTTGACTACCTGCTCCCTATCGGCGTTCCCCTGTCCCTGGGGTTGAAGCCGGTTTTGACACCTCTTCAATAGAAGGGGGGGGCATTAAAGTTACAGGTACTGCAATTCCGTTGCTGGCCCGTGTTGCCTATCATTTTGATCTTATGGCGAACCTCGATCTCTATGTGGTCGGTAAGATCGGTTACGTCCTGGGTTTCGCTGAAGCAAATTTTGAAGGAGAAGGTGAAAGTGAAAAAGAGGACGGCTATAACGGTATAGGATTTGGTTTTGACGTGGGCGCCGCGTACTATTTCACTCCCCGTTTTGGGGCTTTTGCCGAGGCGGGTTTTGACCTGTACAATCTCGAAAAAGATTTTGATGTCGGGAAAATTGAGGTGCCCTTCTCCAGATTCGTTACGGTCGGCGTAAGTACCAAGTTCTGATTCCACAGGACCCGCTCAGGAACCGCGCGGGTCCCGGGTACAAAACAGACGCTGTTTTCCGGGGGAATTGCCATGAAACAAAAAATTATTTTGCTGGTCAACGTCGTATTCGCCCTGAACGCGGCGCTTGCGTTTGCCGACACCCAACTGCAAATAGAGCGGGTTGCGAGCAGGATAAATTCGGGCTTTAGGGAGCGAATTTACATTGACGGAAAAAATGTTTTAACCCTGGCGAACGGAAGATCGGACTCGGTGACGGTTTCCGACGGCCCGCACAGAATCTACGCCGAGTTGTACACCATGAAAACCGAGGAACTATCGTTTACCGCGGCGGGGGGAACGGTAATGATTTCCATTACCGCGAACACTCTGGACAATTTTGTTATTACCATAGCCGGCGCCGCCGCGTCCGCCGTCCCTGCGCCCGGCGCGCCCGCGCCCCAAAGACCGATAGGCCAATCTACTTTGGAAGCCGCGCTTTCCGCCGCGGCTAATGTGATCATTGCCAAACTCCCGCCGAGAACCACCATTGCGGTGGTAAGCATAGCCTCAAGGGATACCGAATCCGCGGAATTTGTGGTTGACGAACTGGCGTATATCATCGTCAGCGCCGGAAGTTTTAAGGTTGTGGACCGGAAAAGTCTTGAAGCCATCAGGTCCGAGCAGGATTTTCAGACATCCGGCGAAGTCGACGACGATTCCGCGGTGTCAATCGGCAAATTGCTGGGCGCAAATGTCGTTATTACCGGCAGCATCTCCGGGGTCGGCTCCACACGGCGCCTGCGCTTAAAAGCTCTGGACGTTATGACCGCGGAAATTGTGGCTATGGCATCGGAGGCGTTTTAAGAGGAATGAAATTGAGGAGCCCCTATGTATAAAACAGTGACGGCGATCATACTCGGTTTTACACTCCTTTCCCTGGGCGCAGTATCTTTATCGGCGGATCCCGGCTGGATACGAAATCCTTATACGGCGTATGACAGAAACGCCTATTTTGCCGCGACAGGCCATGGGGCAACCCGGCGGGAAGCCGAGCGGTCCGCGTTGGCGGCACTGACGGCGGGTTTTGGGCAATCCGTACAGGCGGAATTCAGTACCCTGAGTACCTACACTGAGGCGGTTTCCAGGGGCGCGGTACAGGTATCCGGAAATACTTCGGTGCAGGAAGCAATCAAAACATCCGCCGCCCTGGATGCGCTCATCGGGGCCGAAATAAGGGATGTATGGGACAGCGGCGCAGGAATTGTGTACGCCCTAGCCGTCATGGATAAGGCGAAAACATCGATACTGTATGCGGATCTGATCCGATCCAATCAGCGGGTTATTGCCGATCTGATTACCCTGTCAAACGCGGAGAAAAACAGCCTCGACGGATATTCCCGGTATCAGCTTGCCGCAGTTATTGCGGATGTGAACCGTACCTACGCCAATATCCTGTCCCTGACGGGGAATACCTTCGGCATTGAGTTGGATTCTCTCAAAAATGGCGATGATTACCGCCTGGAAGCGGCGGGTATCACCAGAACTATCCCTATCACGGTGCTCGTACATAATGACCGCTCGGATCGTATCAGGAGCGCCTTTGCATCGGTGTTGAGCGCTGTTGGGTTCAGAAGCGGCGGCGCCAATTCCCGCTATGTCCTGAATGTAGCGGTAACCATTTCCGAGGCGTTCTTGCCTGACGCGGCCCGTAAACACGCCCAGTATGTGGTTGACGCGAATCTTACTGATACTGTTGAGGACATGGTGCTGCTTCCCTTTAATATAAACGGGCGGGAAACGCACGCCAATTTCCCGGAAGCGGAGAAAAGGGCTGTTGCGGCGGTGGAGAAAAAGATAAAAGACAACTATGGGCAGCTATTGTCGGCCTATCTTTCCGCCCTTCCGCCGAACCGGTAATAGCGTTATTCGGAAACCTCCGGTTTCCGAATAACTTTCGCTGAAATGTGTCCTATGTTCCTGTCATTGGGAATAAAAAATTTGTAAGGAGTTTTTATGAAAAAGAGTTTTAGTGCTATAGTATTGCCGCTTTTAGCGGCGCTGTTTGTGAGCTGCGGGTCTTCTCCCGCTCCCGCTCCGGAGCCCGCGCCCTCATCTGTTCCTGAGGGAGGAGTCCCCAGGTGGTTTTTGTCCCCGCCGAAATCGGAAGACGCTATTTACGGCAGGGGCGTCGCCAAGTTTCAGGACTTGAATATGTCCGTAAGCACCGCGGAAGCGCGTGCCCGGACGGCGATTTCCTTTACCCTTGCCGCCAACGTCGAGGCCATGGTAATTGATTTTAACCAGACCGCCGGAAATTCTAATGTGCAGTCAAACCTTACCTTCGTACAGAACATCAGCCGGCAGTTGACAACTTCCAGGCTCACCGGCGTGGAAGTTCAGGACAGCGAGGTGGCGCCCGACGGAACCGTGTATGTGCTGGTGGTGATGAGCAAAGCGGATGCCAAAAAAAATTTAGAGGAAAAGTTCAATGATCCGGAAGTGGCCAAGTATGCGGAGTTTAAGGCCGACGAGGCCCTTCGAATGTTGGATGCACAGATCGTCAAGAATACTGTTGAACCGGTTGTCAAGGATGAATAATTAGCGAGAGGGGGGGAGATGATACGATCATGGAAAACCGTGCTGCTGAATATCCTGCTGCTGTCGGGATTTGCCGGTTCTTCAAACGTTCCCAGGTTATCTTCCGCCCCTTCTGCTCCCTCGGTCCCGCTTCCGGAACCGGCTGCGTTTAATTTTCTGGCAAGCGCCCCCGCAAATAACGAACTGGTGTTTCTTGGCGTTTCCGGGGTGCGTTTAAGGCGGCAAGATTCCATCCATGCCGCCCTGGAAGATGCCGCCCGGAAAGTTGCTTTATATCATGGTGTGAAAGGGCATTTTACCCAGCAGGGGAATAGGGGTTTGGGTTTTTTTGATTTTGAGGCGATTGTTGAAAAAGAACTGGTTTTTGATGAAGAGAGTTATAAAACCTATGTAACAGACTTACAATACAATCCCGATACCGATGTGTATGAATTTGATGATACGGTTTTTGTCCGAACCCGGTATGCCGGAAAGGGCTTTGCGATAAACCACCAGGGTTCGCCGCCCCAGGAAAAACCGGTATGGATCAGTATACCGCCCCGGAACTTTGAAGGGTTTGTCACCGGAGTAGGATACGCAAACCGTCATAAATACCTTAAGGATGCGATCATCAAATCTTACGAGGCTGCGGCGTATGCCATAGTCCGAAACACCACAAATACCATAGGCGGCAGTGTGGATGCTTACAAAGATACGGCAAATGCCCTTAACTCCGCGGATGGGAATACTGCCTACAGGGTTTCTTCCTCCGCCGTTCTAAAAGGGTTCTATGTCCTGGAAATCTGGATCGACCCGGAAACTAAAGCGGTGTGGACCCTGGCTGTTGCAATCCCCCAGAAGGAAACAGCGGCATTGCGGTTTCCTTCCTATTCCGCTTTTCCCGCTTCCCGCCACTTTTCAATCCGGTCGTAGGCCGCGTTGATCCGCGCCGATTTTGCCGTCGCTTTTTTCATATTCCCCTCATGCCCCGCGTGCCGGTCCGGGTGGTGCAGTTTGAGCAGCTTTTTGTAGGCGGCCTTACATTCCCCCGCGGAAGCGCCGAATGGTAAGCCCAGCGCCTCAAAGTCCGCTCTAAGGCTTTCCGGCGGGACGCCCGCATTTCCGCCCGGGCCGTTTCCTTGCCCAAATCTTTTTTCCCAGGAATCCCGCCGCCCGCTCCCGTGAGAAGCGCCCCCCAAGAAACCGTCAAGTTCTTCGTAGGCCGCGTCCAGGTCCGGATCGGCATAACGCCGCCTGTCGGAAGCGCCGGAACCGGTATCATTGAGATAACTCCGTATGACATCGCCCAGGCGATCAAAAATACCCACGGCTTTACTATATCCATCCCGGATGTCTAAAACAAGAACCTCTTGTCCCAGGGCAACCGCATTATGAAGTTTTTCAAGAAAGCCGCCGGTACTGCGGGCTTTCATATAATTTGAACCGCAAAGGCAGGTGAAGGCGATGCCGATAGTATGAGCGTCATTTTCTAATCCTTCCTCCTTCCTTCCGCGCCTTATGCGCCGCCGTGGTTTTTCTCCCTATAAAAGCGTTATAATGCGGTTTCCCCGGTTTAGGCGTCCCGCGGCATCCCGTAAATTACAAAAAAAGCGTAGTATAATGCGCTGTGGCAAATAAATTTGTGACGATACCAGGTTTGTCTCTTCGTATCCCCGTTAGCCGCGCCGCGTCTTCCCCGCTTGTCCATTTTTCCCTGTTCCTTAGTAATTCCTTTACCCCCCTCTATGCAGTGTAGGCACGGTATCGACAACGCCGTATAAAGCGTCTAGTCCGCTCCCCGGTTCAAAAAGCATACTCCCCGCCGTAGAAGGCGGAATTTCCGCTTTAGAAATACGCATTTCTGCCGCTCAGATACGTATTTCTATCACTCAGAGACTTATTTCTATC
>JAITBG010000223.1 GCA_031283725.1 Treponema sp.
AAACTTCCCCAGACCGCCCTTTACAAAGAATGGCAGGCGGAGCTTGAGAAACAGGGCATTGTCCTCATTGCGGATATGTTCAACGGCTTCCGCAGTTTCTATACCACCACTCCGGTCAACAACGTCGCCGGTCTTTCGGGCCTGCGGATTCGGGGCTTCGGGAACGCCATAGGCCAGGCCCTGGCAAAATACCTGGGTTATGCCCAGACCACGGTGAACGCCACGGATATTTATGCCGGGGTTCAGGCAAAGACCCTGGACGGCTGCGAGATCCAGGCCGCCACCGCCGACAGCTACCGGCTCTACGAGGTGACCAAGTACCTGGCCCTGTCCAAACACTACATGCTCCAGAGCAGTTTTGTCTGCGGAAAGGCATTGCTTGACGGTATGCCTCCGGCGGATCGGGAACTTTTCGTCAAGACCGTGTACGACACCGCGGCGAAGTATTCCGGGATCATTGCCAGCGAGGAGCAGGGCTACTATGACGGATTCAAGACGAAAGGTATTACCGTTACCGAAGTCAACCTTGCCGAATTCCAGAGCGCCATAGCTCCCCTCTACACCAACAACGACCTTAACATGACCGCCGGCATCAAGGACCGGCTGTTCAAGGAACTGGGGCTGTAGCTTATAGCTTTTTCCATCGGACTTCTTTAGTCCGCGGATTTTGGTCCGCGGACTAAAGTCCGGCGCCTGTTTTATCGGGAGCAGAGTTTCCGTACCAGCCGGGTTTTGAAACAGGCGCAATTATTGTATTAACTGGCATCGGCCTCTGGGGGAGTTATGAGAAAAGTGTACCGGTTTCTCTGTAAAGCGGAAGAAATTATCTGCGGGACGGGTTTTGTCGTTCTTATCGCCCTGGTTTTTCTGTCGGCTATTTTGCGGTTCTTCCGGGTTTCCATGGCGTGGAACATCGACATGGCGATGCTCCTTTTGGCGTGGACGGCCTTTTTGGGCGCGGATATTGCCTACCGGTCCGGCCAGCTTGTCGGTATAGACCTTGTAACCCGTAATTTACCGAAAAAACTTCAGATTTTTATTGAAATCCTGATATTTTTCATCATATTGTGCGCCCTTGTCGCGGTTATTTATTTTGGAATCAGGCTGGCGGCATCGGAATGGATACGCCGGTACCAGTCCATGCCTATCCCCTATTCAATAGTAACGGTAAGTATTGTTTTCGCGGCGGCCTCCATGGTGTTTTCCACCATTATCAAGCTCAGGCGCTGTATTCTCAAGTTTAACCAGGGGAACGGGGTATAGGGCCGGACATGGCCATACAATCATTCCTATCCTAAAACGGACCGGAGGAGCGCATGAGTTTTTTATTGTGGTGTTTTGTTCTTTTCCTTGTTCTGGGAATGCCCATTGCCTTTGTTATCGGCATCGCCGGCATGGCCTATTTTGCCGTAACCCCGGTACTGCCCCCGGAAATTGTTGTCCAGCAGATCGTCTCCCAGAGCCAGTCTTTCGCCTTTCTCGCGGTGCCCTTCTTTATCTTCGCGGGAAATCTGATGAACGTGTCGGGTATCACCAGCCGTCTGCTTGGCCTTGCCCGGCTCCTGACCCGGCGCATGTACGGGGGTACCGCGCAGATCAGCGTGGTGCTGAGTACCCTGATGGGGGGCGTGTCGGGTTCGGCAACCGCCGACGCCGCGATGGAAACCCGGATACTGGGCCCGGAGATGATGCGCATCGGCTACAGCAAGGGCTATATCTGCGCAGTGAACTGTATCACCGCCCTTATTACCGCGACTATTCCGCCCAGCCTGGGGCTTATCATTTTCGGCTTTGTGGGCGAGGTTTCCATCGGCCGGCTTTTCGCCGCGGGCATAATTCCGGGCATTCTTATGATGTTTTTCCTGATGGCAACCACTACCATTACTTCCCGGATCAAGAAGTACGATCCGCCAAGGCCTGACGCGACGAAACTTACCACGGGGGAACTCCTGGTCAACCTGAAAGATTCTATATGGGCTTTGCTTTTCCCGATGATCCTGATTGTCGGTATACGTTTCGGGCTGTTTACCGCTTCGGAATCCGGGGCCTTCGCCGTAGTCTACGCCCTGATCATCGGCAAATTTGTCTACAGGGAACTTACCTGGAAGAAATTTAAAGAGGCCCTGGTAACATCATTTAAAGACAACGGGGCCATCATGCTGATCATCGCCATGTCCGGGCCTTTTAGTTATGCCATTACCTGGGTGCAGCTGCCGATAACCTTAAGCAATTTTATCTTCGGTATTACCGATAATCCCCAGCTTCTTACTCTGATTATGCTGGGTTTTCTCTTTGTATCCGGGATGTTTGTGGACAGCAATGTCAACTTCCTGCTCCTTACGCCGATTTTCCTCCCCATGGTGACCAGGGTGGGGATGGACCCGGTACACTTTGGGGTGCTGATGGCGACTATTGTTACCCTGGGGGTAATGACCCCGCCCATCGGTTCGGCCCTGTACACGGTCTGCGGCATCATAAACTGCCCGCCTGAGGAATACACCAAGGCGAGCCTGCCCTTCCTGGCGGCGGTGCTGCTGGAACTGTCGATTCTGGTGTTCCTCCCCGATCTGGTGCTCTGGATACCCAATATGGTATTCGGGGTAATGCGGTAAGCGCGTTATGCCGATTGTAGTTATGTTGATGCTTTGCGCGCGCGTATAATACGGGGGAAGGTTGCTGTGAGCGAAATACTTGATATTGAAACAAAGAAAAGCCTGATTGCGGCGAACTGGCGGCTTGAGGACATAGACGAAGTTCCCTTTTTTATCGAAGTGGGGCCTTTTCACGGGGCTACGCGGGAATACTTTTACGATGACGACAGGGAAATAAAATGGGCCGAAGATTTCAGCGCGAAACGGGAAGGCGTTTATGATTACGGCTTTCCCAATATCAAGCCGAACAAAGGCATCGGCATTGTGGCCGCTGCCTTCGGCTGCGAGTACCGGGTAAACAACGAGGCCGATCCCTGGATTACGCCGCTTATCCGGGAAGAAAATGCCGCCGATGTGTACAAACTTGAACTGCCCGATCCGGTGAATAACCCGGTGTATCAGGACGCGTGGAAACGGCTTGATTATCTGCAAAGCCACTCTTCCATGCCGCTACGGGTGGTAAACGTGCCGTCGCCGCTGGTAACCGCCTCCCTTATCTGGGACTATACGTCTTTTGTCGAGGCGACTCTGGAATACCCCGACGAAGTACACGCCCTTTTGGAAAAGGTAACGGAGGCGACGATCCGGTATATCAACGAACAGTTTAAGCGGATCAAAAACCTGTACAGTATCGGCCATGAAGCGTGGCATATTCCCCGGGAGGTCGGGATACGGGTAAGCGACGATCCGGCGGCCCTGCTTTCACCCGATTTGTACCGGGAATTCGGCGTAAGGTACAACGGCAGGATTGCCGAGGCGGCGGGGGGCATTGTGATCCATTCCTGCGGGGATGTCAGTAATGTGGCGGGGGTCATGATGGAGACGCCCGGCCTGCGGGGGCTGGACTTTACCATTCCCCAGGTTTCCGGCTGGGAAAAGATTCGGGACGCCGCGGCCGGGAAAACGGTTCTCTGCCTGCGCCATCAGTACTGGGACCACGAGGGCAAGGCCCGGCCGGATCCGGTGGAATACTCGAAGAAGCTGCTGGACTTTTTCGGCAGGAAGGGCATCTTTATCCAGACTTCAGTTCCCGTGCCGGAAGAGGCGGTCGCGCTGGGGGAGAAGCTTCACGGGATACTGTCAAAATAGGGGCGCTTGACTCTGTTTCAAAACTCGATGCGGATGACCGCGCCGGCGCGGTGTTTGAATAGTTTGGAGGAGATTGATATGAACTTAAAGAAAGAGGCGGCGATGGATTTGCTTACCCTGACGAGCATGGGGGTACGCATTACACCGGCGGGACGGCAGCCGGTCCAGGTGAGCGCGCTGTACGAGATGCAGGCTACCAGCGCGGAGACTAATGTGCTGAACGTGTCCGCAAGCCTGGGGCTTCGCACCAAGGCGCTCACCAGGTTTGTCGCGGGGAGTCCGGTTGCCGGGTTCATCAAGGGAGAGCTGCGCAAACGGAATATTGCCTACGAAGGACAGGAAGTGGAACAGGGCGGGCCCTGGGGATTCCGCCATCAGTTCAACATTGCCGACGCGGGCTACGGAGTACGCGGGCCGGTGGTGCATAACGACCGGGCGGGCGAAGTGGGCCGCACGATTCAGGCGAAAGACTTCGATCTGGACCGGATCTTCGGAAAGGAAGGTTGCCGCATTCTCCACCTTTCGGGCCTTATCGTGTCCATGAGCAAGGACACGTCGGATGCCTGCCTTGAGGCGGCGCGGGCGGCCCGGAAAAACGGCACGGTCATCTCGTTTGACCTTAACTACCGCGCTTCGTTCTGGAAGGGGCGAGAGGCGGAACTTGGCGCCGCGTTCAGGGAAATCGCCCTGGCCTCGGATATTCTGATCGGGAACGAGGAGGATTTCCAGCTGGCGCTCGGCATTAAGGGGCCGGAGGCGGACGGCTCCGGCCTTGCGGCGAAGATTGAGGGTTTTAAGGGCATGATCGAGGAGGCCGCGAAGGCGTACCCGAATGTTCAGGTTTTCGCCACGACTTTGCGCGAAGTGCACAGCGCGAACCGCCATAGTTGGGGCGCGATCCTGAGGGCGGAAGGGCGCTGGTACGAGGAAGCGCCGCGCGAGATTGACGTGCTTGACCGTATCGGCGGCGGCGATGGGTTTGTCGCGGGCCTCCTCTACGGTATTCTGAGGGGCTGGGAAGCGGAAAAGTGGCTCCGGTTCGGCTGGGCTACCGGCGCGCTTGCCACTACGATGCTTACCGATTACGCGACCCCGTCCGACGAGGACCAGGTGTGGAGTATTTACAAGGGCAACGCGAGGGTGAAAAGATGAAAACCGGGCAGAAAAAGAGTGATATTGGCCTTGTCGGCCTTGCCGTGATGGGCGAAAACCTCGTCATGAATATGGAAAGCAAGGGCTTTACCGTCAGCGTCTACAACCGCACCACGCGGAAGGTGACCGATTTTATAAACGGGCGCGCCAGGGGCAGGAATATCGCGGGCGCGATGAGCCTTGAGGAACTGGTGTCCCAGCTTGAGAAGCCGCGCAAGGTCTTTCTGATGGTTAAGGCCGGGCAGGCGGTCGATGACTTTATCGAGGCGCTTATCCCGCTTTTGGAGGAAGGCGACATCATCATCGACGGCGGTAACAGCCACTTTCCGGACACGGCCCGCCGTACCGCCTATGTGGAAAGCAAGGGGCTGCTCTATGTCGGGACCGGCGTTTCGGGCGGCGAGGAGGGCGCGCTGAAGGGGCCCTCGATGATGCCCGGCGGCAGCGCGAAGGCCTGGGAAGCGGT
>JAITBG010000226.1 GCA_031283725.1 Treponema sp.
TGGCGGAATTCATCACGGTAAAATTAAAAGAAGCGCAGCAGGAAAGCGCGCCGGCAGCGGCTCACGCGGCAAAATCCTGAACGCGCGTAAACGGGCCCAAGTAACAGATAGCAGGGAAGAAGGAGCAATGCCGCGTCCCGCGCACGGGTTGCGTGCTCCCTGTGTTACTTGTTCCCTGTTACCTGCCCTAGAGCTTATCTATCAACATGGAACACTTCCCCGAAGGAATGGGCAGGGTCTTCTTCTTTTTCCCCAGAATGTTAATCGTAAAGTAGTACAGCTTTTCACTCTCCATGTGGATTTCCCAGCCCCGCCCGCTTTTATTGGAGAGTATGGTGATCATATTTTTCTTCAGGGAAAGATTTTCTATCCCCATGATTTCCAGGTTGGGGATGATCCAATCCACGGTTTTGCGGGGAAGGGATATGAACAGGCCCACAATGTTCTCGATGGTAAGGCAGATGGTAGACAGGGCGTTGTAGGTGAGGTACTGGGGCCGGGGAAATTCCGGTTTCTCCGGCCATTGCGCGGGGCCCTCTTTTAAGGGCAGATAAGCCTCCCACAGGTTACCCTTATGGTGGTTCCCTTCGGCGTTCATGGAGTCCAATACAAAGTAAAGATGGCGGATAGCGCATTCCCGGGCCATATCCCAGCGCTGGTACCGCTCCAGCCCCTTGATCACCATAAAAGTCAGGTGGGGATACACGGAGCCCCGGTATCCGCGGCCCGTTTCGTCAAAGCTGGGTTCCGATACGGCAACCGTGGGGAACGGGTGGGGAGCGCCAAAAAACGCGGGGTCCGAAAGCTTGTCGATGATCCGTTCCGCCTTATCGTCGTTGGAGATTTCCGCCAGCAGGGGCCAATATCCGGCTATCGTTTTTACCTTGAGCCGTTTTTCATTTTTATCAATGTCGTAATAGAAACCGTCGTCATTGTCCCACATCAGGGTATTAAGCCGGGTTTTCAAAGAAAAGTACTGCCTTTTATACTGAAAACTGGCTTCCTTATCGTTAAGAATATCCGCCAGGGCGGACATATAGAGCACGTTGATAGCCATCATGGTATTAAAATCAACGGGATACGCCGCATCTTCCCGGGGCGCATTGGCCATCCCTGTGGCCGCCAGGGGAACCTCATAAAGACCATTGGGCCGCTTAAACACCGAATCGATCCAATTGGTGTATTTATCCAGGATGGGGATAACATCCTTAACCCGCTTCTTATTCCCCGATTTATGGTAGAGGTTAAATTCCGCCCAGGCGAAAAGGGGCAGCCCCAGGCCTTTGGGGTTATTTTCCTCCACCACGGGCTCCCCGGTTTCAATATTATAGACTGAACGAATAGCCCCGTCCGGTTCCTGGTGTTGGTAAAGGACATCCAAAGTCGGAGAAGCCTGGTAGATCCGGTTTGAATAGACCAAAAAAAAGGAGGAAAAAATAGCGTCAACCTGCTGGATTACAGGGTTTCCCGGGTAAGAGAAGAATTTCCCCTCAATGACGCCCTTTTCCTCCTCTCCCTGCCAACAATCCTGGATCCACGCCCAGGTTTTGTCATATATATCCACAAAATCCTGATCATAAAAATGGATTCTGGGGAAATCGCGTCTTGTCAAACAAATACTCCTTGTATATTCTGTGGAGATTAATCTATACACATAAAAAAGTCAAATAAAAACACATTTTCCGCTGATTGTATCAACGTGTATATTATTGTACATGCAAAATTATAAATTTTCCATTAATTTTTTTTATTTTGTAGAAATTTTGTAGAATATAGATGAGCTTTTCCCAGAATCAACCGGGTTTTAGGAAAGGCTCAAATTGCAAAAAATATAAACCGGGGTGGCGGCGGTGTATAAAACCTATATTTCCCTTGAAGTGCGTATTTTACTCTTGGCGGGGGTTAAAACTTTCTGCGGATGCAGCGCCATAGGCAATACGGACTATTCCAGCGCCGGTATGCCAAGTATGCGTATCAAAACCGCCGCGGATTTTGAGATTGGCGGGGAGGCTGAGGTATTCCTCAGCGAACTGCGGCGGCAGATCCGGTACCTGGAAATTATCCCCGTGAAAGTGGCTCTGCCCCGGAAACCGGCTTCCCTGGAAAACGTGATCCGCTGCAACGCCTATGTAGCCATGGCCCATCAGGCGGAATTTGTCTGCGACGAGAAAAGCCGGGCGGATTACTTTGAAAAAACCGTTTCCCTTGGGGCGGCATATTTCTTTCCATGCCAGGCCCTGACCCGTTGTATGCTCCCGTAAACTCCGTCAAAAGGCGCATGGCTCCACCGGACGTGTTGCTCCGGGCCCTTTTATGCTTTAAACTAGACGTATGACCCTTTCAGTTCGAAATAACTATTTCAAATCTGGTATAGCCCTTTCCCTTCTGTCCCTGGTAATTACCCTATCGGTATCCTTTGCAATTTTTCCGGCCTATCCCCAGGTTAGCGCCGACGCCATACGTTCAACGGGATTTTTTCAATCCTTGATCTCCCATTTTTTTAAGGCCGTGCCCTATGTATCCTTTGTTACCATGATAAGTTCGGTACTGTACGCTCTTATTACCATGATCTTCGTCTACTATTTCTTTGAGAAAACCCAATCTCCGGAAATTCTCTTTTTTGCCTTCTTTGTGGTTTCCTTTGCCTTTGAGGCATTCCGGATCATGGTGCCCCTCAGGGTAATAAAGGATTTTCCCAGCGTCTACCTGTTGCTCGGTTCCAGGGTAATGCTCTTTGCCCGGTTCTTTGGAATCTTTTCCCTCTTTGCCGCCAGCGTTTATGCCGCAGGGCTGGGAGAGCAAAAGCAGGGGAATATCGTTTTTATCATTGCCATAGCTGCCATGATTACCTCCCTGGGAGTACCCATTGACAGCCTTACCTGGGACAGCAGTCTGATGATGCTCCGCGGCTATACCTCCATGCTTAAAATGATAGAAGCGGGAATCGTGCTGATTACCATACTCAGCTTTTTTATCTCCGCTTATTCCCGGGGTTCCAAAGAGTATATTTTCATTGGCATAGGTTCCTTACTGGTATTTTTGGGAAGGGCGGTGCTCCTCCCCGCGGATACTTGGATAACCCCCTTGCCGGGACTGATCCTCCTGGTGGGGGGGACCTGGATCATCTGCGACCAACTCCATCGGGTATATCTCTGGCTTTAATGGCCTTGCAAAAAACCACTTTAGCGGATATGCTGACACCACCATAAAACTTAGAGGAATACACCATGAAGTTTTCGGAAACATTTATCCCCACTCTCCGGGAGGTCCCCGGTGATGCGGTAATCGTAAGCCACCGTCTTATGCTTAGGGCCGCCATGATCCGGAAGCTTTCCAATGGCCTCTTTGCCTATCTGCCTCTGGGACTGCGGTCTTTCAGAAAAGTTGAAAGCATAATCCGGGAAGAAATGGACGCCATTGGCTCCCTGGAAATTAAGCCCACCGTGGTGGTTCCCGGTGAATTATGGAAGGAATCGGGCCGCTGGGAATCCATGGGCGAGGCCCTTTTGCGGGTCAAGAACCGGCTGGATTCGGACTTCGTGGTGTCTCCCACGGCGGAGGAAGCCTTTACCGCTATAGTTCGAGACGAGCTTTCCAGTTACCGCCAGCTTCCCCTTTCTCTCTACCAGATCAACACCAAGTACCGGGACGAAGTACGCCCTCGTTACGGGGTCATGCGGGGCCGGGAATTTGTGATGAAAGACGCCTATTCCTTCCACACCGATGATGCGAGCCAGGATGAAACCTACCGGAAAATGGGCCGGGCCTACCGCCGTATCTTTAAGCGTTGCGGCCTCACGGCGATCCCCGTCCGGGCCGACTCCGGCGCCATGGGAGGTACGGGTTCGGAAGAGTTTATGGTGGAAAGCGAGATTGGGGATAATACCCTTATCCTCTGTAAGGCCTGCGATTACGCTGCCAACGTGGAAAAGGCCGCCTGCAAGCCGGACTTCACCGCCCCCGCTTCTATTGATGCCGCTAAGGCTGCCGCCGGTTCAACGCCGGCGGTAGAAAAAATCGATACCCCCCATGTTAGGACGATTGAGGAACTCTGCGCATTTCTCAAGACCGGTGCGACGCAATTCATCAAGACCCTGATCTACAAGGCGGTCAACGTAGAGATGGACCTCTCCGCTGCCCCTGGTTGCACAAAACTTAAACAGTACCAATTCACCCCCAACGCGTCCCCGGTCTACCCCGAAGCTTTTTTCGCTGTAGCTATCCGTGGTGACTTGGACGTCAACGAAGTTAAACTTGCCGCCGCACTCAAGGCCGCAGAAGTAATGCTCGCCGCGGACACCGATGTTGAGCGTATCACCGGGGCTCCTGTGGGCTTTGCCGGCCCCGTGGGGCTTTCCACGGTCCCGGTCATCGCCGACGAGACCGTCACGGCAATGAGCGACGCTGTAGCAGGCGCCTTGGCTAAGGATCTCCATTATACCCACGCCGCCTATGGCAGAGACTTCAACCCCTGGCTTGTCACCGATATCCGCACCGTTGTTGCCGGAGACCGCTGTCCTGTCTGTGGAGGGGATCTTTACGAAAAGAAAGGAAACGAGTTAGGGCACATTTTCAAATTGGGCAATAAATACACCAAATCCATGCGGGTTAGCTACCTTGATGAGAACGGTAAAAGCCATACCCCCATCATGGGCTCTTATGGAATAGGCCTGGACCGGACCCTGGCATCGGCTATCGAAGAGTACCACGACGATCAGGGTATCATCTGGCCCATCACCATCGCACCATTTCATGTGATCATCGTTCCCATCAAGTACGACGGCGCCGTTAAAGCCGCTACGGACAGCATTGCTGCGGCGCTGGAAAAGAAAGGCGTTGAGGTACTCCTGGATGACCGGAACGAACGCCCTGGGGTCAAGTTCAACGATGCCGACCTTATCGGCATACCATACCGGTTGGTGGTTGGAGACAAAAACCTCGCCGGGGACAGCCCCAAGGTGGAAATCAAGCGGCGGGGTGAAAAGGACAGCCGCCTGGCGGAGCTTTCCAATGCGGCGGAAGAACTGGCGGCATCCGTTTACGCTGATCTGGCGGAACTAAACCGGTAGCGCGGCTCCTGTAACTAAATACAGGTAAACGCTCCGTCAATCACAAAGTCCGACCCCGTAGTAAATGCACTGGTATCTCCCGCCAGATACACCGCGATGGCCTGCAGCTCCTCCGGTTTTCCCAGCCGGTGCAACGGCGCCATGGCGTTCCACTTTTCGATGAGCGGCTTTAAGATCGGGGAACTCAGGGTCAAAGCCGTACCGATATACCCAGGACTAATACTGTTCACCCGTACGTTTTTCAGCGCCCATTCCACCGCCAGGGATTTCGTAAGCTGAACAACCCCCGCCTTTGACGCATTGTAGGAACACTGCGGCTGGGGCACATTAACAATATGCGCAGACATGGACGCAGTATTGATAATCGACCCGCCTCCCTGCTTGATCATCACCTTGCCTGCCGCTTGGGCAGTCAGAAATACCCCGGTAAGATTAATGTCGATAACTTTATTCCAATCCTCCAGGGTCATCTCCTCGGCGGGAATGTTCATGCATATCCCCGCGTTACAGAACGCCACGTCGATCCTGCCGAAATTCCTGAGGATAACGTCTATCATGCTGTCCACATCGGGTTTTTTAGTAACGTCCGCCTTAACGGCAACCACTTTCCGGCCCGTAGCTTCGGCAATTCCCTCCGCCGATGTTTTGGCTGTCCCTTCGTCTGTATCCACGATGGCCACATCGGCCCCCGCCTCGGCCAGGGCGACGGCGATATTATACCCAATCCCCCGCGCTCCGCCTGTTACAAAGGCTTTTTTACCGTCAAGCCTGAATTTTTCAATAATTCCCATACACAGCTCCTTTTATTTATTCTTTAAAATTATCATTTTGTATAAACCCGCCTCGTTTTCCTTAAAATTTTGACAGAAAAACGTTTACGTTAACATTTTCCCATTTTATCATTGAAAAATCCGGATGTCAACAAAACGCAAAAAACAAAAAATTGCCGTTTTTGGACACGGTTTTCCCCAGATCGACATCTCTGTCAAGCTTCTACGATGAGCCCTTCCCGGGCCATGGTGATCTCCATGCCGGTTTTCTCCGTAACCATTTCCCGAAATTCCGCTTCAAAGGCCGCAAGCTCCTTGTCTGTACGGTGGGGATCATGGTGAAAGAGGACCAGCTTCTTAACTCCCGCCGTTTGAGCCGCCGCTATGGCATATTCGTAGGTGGAATGCCCCCAGCCAGACTTGTTTGCCTCGTATTCACTGGAGGTATACTGGCTGTCATGGATGAGCACATCGGCGTTTCGGAAAAAACGGAGAACTTTTTCGTTTTCGTCCCTGGCTGCCTGTTCACCCTCCCGGGCAGCATCTTCGTCATAACGGGGGTCCTTAGGGTTGGTAGGAAAGAGGTTCCTAAAAGGTTCCGTATCATAGGCGGTAACAATGGATTTACCCTGGTACTCAAAGCGATAGCCCAGACAGAGCACAGGATGGTTCAGGTATTTGGTGATTACCCGCAGGCCATCCCCCAGATCCAGGGTAGTTTCCTTAATCTGATCGTATTCAATATGGGCGGCCAAATCGCTCAGCCTTACCGGCCAGTACCGGTAAGAAAGCTGTGTTCCAATAATAGACTCCATGGTATCGTTCTCGTAAGAGACAGGTCCGCGGATACGCAGTTTTGTTGTTGGGTTAAAGAGCGGAGCAAACAGAGGGAAGCCCATGATATGATCCCAGTGGGTATGGGTAACAAAAACATCCGTATCAATGGGGCCTTTTTTACAATCGTTGTCCTGGAGCCATTCCCCCAGGACCCGTATTCCCGTCCCCAGATCTACGATGGTCAGCTTTTCGTCCGCCCGGATTTCCAGACAGGCCGTGTTACCTCCGAACTCAACCGTGGAAGCTCCCGGACAGGGGATGGAACCCCGGCTACCCCACACACGAACACTCAACATAGCTGTACCCTCATAGGTTAAGAAAAATTTGGGCTTTTTCTATTTCTTGATCAACCATGGGTCTAATTTTTTCAAGGATTTCCCGGTTTACCCCCAGGGCATCCCAGACCACAACATCGATCTTTTCGGGATGACGGTCCCCGGAAAAGCCTATCTCCTCAAGTGATGCAAAATAATTAGCCGCAGCAACGCTGTAGAGTACATCTTTATGATCTCCTTTATATTCAACGCAGTTATGATGATGGATCACCGCATCCCCCAAAGCGCCCTCAATACGCCAAGCCTTTACCACCCTTTCCCCCACCTCGTTATGATTGATACCCATATTCTCTGTTTCTACCCGAAATAAGGAGACCCCTCGCAAATCCGCATCCTTAATAGTGAACAGGTAATCCTTGGGCAGCACTCCGTTCATGGGTATCTTCCCAATGTCATGGAGCAGACCGGCGGTAAAATATTCTTCCAGCAGCATAGAATCGATACCTCTTTTTCTGGCAATGAACTTTGCCGCCACTCCCACACAGAGCGAATGCCGCCAGTAGCCTTCGGAGTTAAGTCCCTGAAATTCTTTTGGGCTTAACCCCATAATAGCCGTGGAAAGGGCGAGATTCTTTACGGTATTGATCCCCAGCATAATGATAGCCCGGACCAGGCTCGTAACGTGCTGTTCCAGACCATAATAGGCTGAGTTGATAAGCTTTAACACCCGGCCTACCAAAATGGGGTCCAAGGAGATTACATGGTTAAGATCCGCAGGACTCGTCTGGGGATTATTGCAAATCTCCAGTACCTTGGACATGGTGGTGGAAAGGCTGGGCATATTCTTTATATAGTCATCAAGTTTCTGGTTTAAGGTTTCATCCATTTGGATTTTCCAAAGTATCGATAATAAACTTCATTTCCATATGGGCGTCGCTATGCATAAAATCATCCAACACCGGTTCCGGCAGAGACTTGGTCAGGGTCATCAGGTACTGCATTAAACCGAGTAAATCCCCCTCAGCCGCGGGAACCGCTGCCGGCGCTTCCGCCACAGGAGCCGGTTCAGGAATGGGGGCCGGTTCGGGAACCGGTTCAAGGACGCTGTCCGGCACTTTTGCTGCGGGGGCCGGTTCAGAAACCGCCGGGACCGTTTCTCCTGCGGCGGCCGCTTTAGCCGCAGCCTTGGCCGCCCGGGCTTTAGCCAAGGCAATGGCGCCGGGGTGAGTAGACTTAGGTTTCGCTGCGGGGGGCGTCTTAGAAGGGGCTGCCGCAGGGGGAGGGACAATATCCAGCCAATACCGGGATTCGGGGGACTCTATCATGAAGCGGTTGTAACTATCCCCTTCATCCTCAGCGGGGTTCATGGTTGTTATCCTTTCAAAGATATTCTTCGCTTCCTCATCGTTGCCCTGTATTCCCTGGATCGCCCCTTCAATACGCAAGGCCTGGATATTATCGGGATCCTTCTCCAGTATCGCCCGGGCCTGATCCAGCGCATCATCGTGGCGCTCCAGTTTCTGATAGAGCGCCGCCAGGCGGGTTCTGACATCCCAGGCCGTTGGGGCAATGTCCGCCAGGCGTTCCAGTTCCACCAGGGACTCCGCAAAATTACCTAAATCTTCTTGGGCACGGGATAAGTTCAGGGCGGCTTTCACATACTTACCATCGATCTCAAGGGCCGCACGGTATTTTTTGATGGCGTCCTTGTGCCGGCCTTGATCCGCCAGAACCACGCCTTTGTTGTTCAGCGCTTCGGCATTGGAAGAGTCCAGTTTTAAGATCTTTGAAAAAGTACGGTTGGCGGCGTTATAATTACCCTGCCTAAACTGGACCAGCCCCAGGGCGTTCATAGCCTCAAGCCAGCCGGGGTGAAAGCGGATCGCCGCCTTGTAATGCGTAGGAGCCCGTTCCGGCTGTCCCTTGGTTTCCAGACCGATGGCAAAGTTAAAATGAAGAACCGGATTTTCCCGGTCCAGCGCCACCCCTTTGCGGAAAGCGGTAAGGGCCTTCTTCCCTTCCCGGAGTCTACTAAGAGAAATCCCCAAAAGGTTATAGGCTGCTATGTTTTCCCCGTCCATTTCAAGGGCTGCCCTGAGGTTATCTACGGCGTCTTTGAACTTTTCATCCCGAAGAAACATCCGGGCCCGTTTTATTAAATCATGAACATCCTGCGCACTCATTCAACTATCCTTAAAGGGCGGGCCGATACTTCCCTGGAAAACACCCCCGCATTGGCAGGATTTAACCGATCGTAGACCGCAACAGCAAAATAATACAACACGCCATTTTTTAGACCGTCGATACGGACGGATGTTCTCTTCCCAACATTTATTGGCGATACTCCAAGTATATCACTTTTCCCAAAATATTCCCCGGATACCGTACCAAAATATACCAAGTATCCGCTCACATCCGGGTCCGGGCTGGCCCTCCAGGAAATGTCCACAGCCCCGTCTTTTGCAGCCACAGTCACCATGGAGGGAGGAAGGGGAGGATCATCCCGCTGATACACCACCCGGATCTCATCCAGGTAGGGGGCGGCTTCACCATCACCGCTGGGGTAGAACGCCGCGGCGAGCTGGACATACCGGCCCCGGATATTCCCGGTAAAATCCGTCCCTAATTCAAAGGGCAGCCACCCAGATTCGCTTTCCGGCCATTGGTAGGGGGTATCCACCGCCCGGATAAAAAACTGGATCATCGAATTATTGTCAAAGATGAACCTGCCGGAACCGACATATTCATTCTGCATGACACCGCCGGCCCTGGGATTCCGTCCGCCGGGGGAAAAAATTCCCCCCAGGGCTTCAACCTTCAGGACCCGGCTATTCCGTTCACCCAAATCCAGGAGCCGGGTTTCTATACGCCCCCCCTGGAGGGGATACTTGGACAGCAGAGGGGTCTCGTTATACCGGCTGTAAATCCGGAATTCATCCATAAGCCCGGCAAATCGCCCGCCCAGGACCAGGGTTCCCCCGTCACCCGCCACAGGAGCATAGACTTCGCCCCCTTCCCGGCCGGTGATGGTGGCATAGGCTACCCCTTCCAAACGCCCGTCAACCAGGTATTCCAGGAGCCCCGTACCGGAATCAAAACGGATAAGGTGATGGCTCCAGGCTCGGGGAAGTACCGGGGAACCGCTCAGGCTAAGGGTCATCTGCTTACCGTCATCGGGGGAAGAAAAAAAATCCAGAAATGACCAGTTAAGCCGGTTCCTCGCGGCAATACACTGTATGCGCTGAAAGGTTTTCTCTCCCTGCTTGGTCTGACGGGTAGCGCTCCAGGAAAGCAGCCGCTCACCGTTTTCCATATTAAGAGGATAGAGCCAGAATTCTATGCTAAAATCCTTGAAATGCTGGCCTGAAAAGAACAGCGCATCGGTTGAACGGGGGCTGATTACCAGGGGGCCTTCCGATTCCTCCATGGCCGTCAGCCTGGGAGAATCGCCGGAAAAAAGCGCCGCTCCGGTTCCCGCCCTGGACCAGCGGTAGTTCACTCCGCTCAGCGCCGCTGAGGCGCTTACCCGGTAATGGCCGGTCTTATCGGTAAACATATCC
The DNA here is from genome assembly GCA_031283725.1 of Treponema sp. Lineage (GTDB taxonomy): Bacteria > Spirochaetota > Spirochaetia > Treponematales > Breznakiellaceae > Termitinema. The sequence continues at coordinate 10,512 of JAITBG010000226.1, forward strand.
GGGCGTTCCTCGTCAAACGACAAGGCCATATCAAGATGGGGATCATCCCCGGGCCGGGTCGAAGAAAGGGTCAATACCGAATTTGTCCGTATGGCGGAAATCTCGGCGATTCCTGTCCGCTTATCCACGGAATTCCAGGACGATCCTGCCCCCAGTACCAGGGTACTCTCCCCGATACCGTAGGCGGCTCCTGTAATATGTAACAGAATACCGGTTATAATGATTGCAACGGTTGCTTTTCTCATAAATTCCCCTTTTAATATCGGTATATACTATGGATCATGAAAGGTTTTCCGAAAATTTCACCGCCTTGAAGGTTCTTGCTCAGGATGCTCCCCTGGAACCGGGGGTTTATATCATGCGGGATGAGGATAGCCGTATCATCTACGTGGGGAAGGCCAAAGTTTTGCGGAACCGCCTGGGATCCTATTTCTCCGGAATTAAGGATGTAAAAACCCAAACCCTGCTTCGCCATGTCCGGAGCATAGAAACCATCATCGTGGCCAACGAATATGAAGCCCTGCTCCTGGAAAACACCCTGATCAAGCAGCATACCCCGAAGTACAACATTAACCTGAAGGACGGTAAATCCTACCCGGTGATCCGCATCACCGGCGGCCCTTTTCCCCGGATCTTCAAAACCCGGCATATCGTCCAGGACGGTTCCCAGTACTTCGGCCCCTTCCCCAATGTCCAGGCGGTGGACACCCTGCTGGAACTGATCGACAAACTCTTCCCTCTGCGGAAATGCCGTACCCTGCGAAAAAGGGATGCCCCTTGTATGTACTTCCACATCGGCCGCTGCGCCGGGCCCTGCTGTGGTAAAATAACGGAGACGGAATACCACATTCACATAGAACGGATCCAAAAGATCCTCGCCGCCGGAAACTTTGGGGGAAACACCCTTGAGCTGGATTCCCTGATAGTGGAACTTACCGAACGTATGCACGAGGCTGCGTCGCAGTTACTCTTTGAGCGGGCCGCCGAAATCCGTAACGCCGTCAATGCAATCAAGACCCTGTCGGAGAGCCCCTCTATGGTGGATTTTGACAACGAAAGCCGGGACTACATTGCCTGGGCCTGGGAAAGCATCTTTACGACCTGGTCGGTTTTTTCCATGCGGGGCGGCAAGATGACCGGCCGGGAACTTTACCGCACCCGTTCCGCCGCGGAGGAAACCGAATCCCTGGAAACCTTTGTTGCCGCCTACTACACCCCGGACCACCCTCCCCCTCCCCGGATATTCATCGGCCTGGGATCAGAGGCCCTAAGCCCGGATTTTCCCTTCCTAAAGCAATGGTTTAGAGAACAGTTCGGATACGAACCGGAATTGCTGGCCCCTGAGGTTCAGCCAACGGAGTTTCCCGCGGCAAAGCGGCATCAGGCGGTTCTCGCCATGGCCCGGCAAAATGCCCTGGAGGATCTCCGGCAGCAGCTAAAGGAACGGGGGGCCGGCCCCGCCCTGGACGAACTTGCCCGGGCATTGACCCTCGGCAGCCGGCCGGAGCGCATAGAGGGCTTTGACATAGCCCAATTGGACGGCAAACATCCCGTGGCCTCCCTGATATCCTTCAAGAACGGTATTCCGGACAGAAAAAAGTATCGCTGCTTCAAGCTCCGTTCCGTGGTAGGGGTAGTGGACGATTTTGCCTCCGTACGGGAAGCGGTACGCCGCCGTTATTCCCGTCTCATCAAGGAGGGCTCGGAACTCCCGGACCTGATCCTCATTGACGGCGGCATAGGCCAGGTGAACGCCGCCAAGGGCGTACTGGATGAACTGGGCATGGACACCGGTATTGTGGGCCTGGCTAAACGAGAGGAGGAACTCTGGCTCCCCAATGCCCGGGAACCAATACGACTCTCCAAACGGTCCGAAGCGCTAAAGGTACTCCAGCACGTCCGGGACGAAACCCATCGTTTCGCCACCACCCTGAACCAGAAACTTCGTTCCAAGGACCTTCTTTTCCCCGCCCTGGAATCGGTTGAAGGCATAGGCCCCAAACGGGCCGCGGCAATTATGAAGGCCTACGTCACCTTGCCCGCCATTGCCGCCGCCCCCCCGAAAGAGCTTGCGGATAGCTGCGGTATCAGCGAAGCCGCCGCCCGCGCAGTCCGCGCCGCCGCCCAACTCGCCCTGGAGGACCAGGCCGCCGCAAAGACCCGGTTCGGCAACAGGCCCCGCGTCGGCTCCCGTTCAGGAGCGCCGGCCCGGGGAACCGCCTACCCGGCCGGCGAAGCGATAGCGCTTCTCGCGGCGGAGGCTGCGGAGGAGGAGTTCGGGGCGAAGGGAAACAATGGCAGCCCTATGAGATAAAAAAAGCCGCCCCGTGGGGCGGCTTTGTCAGCTTAAAAGCTAAGGCGGGGGTTATTCCTACCAGGAATCGGCCATGTCGTCGGGATCCCGGCTTCCTTCGGCGAAGAGGTCCGTTACCGCGCGGACATCGTCCAGGTAGACATAGTAGCTTCCCAGGGCTTCCAGGGGATCGACGTCAATCCGGAAGCCGACCAGCTTAATCCCCATCTGGTTGTTATAGTGGTAATTCCGCTGGATAACGCCGGTCCGTCCATCCCTGACTTGAGGAGGAATTGCAACAGTCAACTGTTTCCAACCTTGGAAATTGAGCTTTCCCATATAGAGTTCACAAGTCTTGCCAAAAAAGTCCTGAATTAAAACGTGCAGCTCATGGTCAAAGTTACGGCCCGCTACCCAGACGGAAATTGTCTTGGTGATGCCTTCAATAGGGATAGGGCGGATAGGATACATGGTAAAGCTGCTGTAACCCCGACGAAGGTAATCGACCCGGGTACCAAGAACGTAACGGTCGGGGATATTCATACCCTCTTCTTCCGGTATGGGCTTCTTACCCAAGGGACTTCCCTCAAAAAGGCGGGTAATGGTATACCCCTGATCCGGCGACATGTGGGAACGCCACAAACCGTCATGCTCGAATTTTTCGACGGACACTTCCTTTAGCTGCTGCTGGGCGGTGTCAATCCCAAGCCGTTCAGTATTGGTAGTCCCAATTTCATCCTGCTGAGCAAAGGCAAATCCCGCTAAAGACATTAACAAAGCTACGACTACATATCGTTTCATTCAATTGCTCCTTAATTATTGGAATTATTGGCGTTCCAGAGTTCCTGAACCCGGTCAGGCAATGCCAGCTCGTCCCCGTCAAAGAGGGTCTCAAAAGTATCGGTAAGAATCTTGAATTGATCAAAGTAAATCCGGAAATCCGCAACAGGTTCCAGCGGAGCGGTCCAGACCCGGAATTTCACAAAGCTTAGAGCCGCCAGCCGAGGCAATACCCGCTTAGACTGGGGTATTTGGGCGGGAAACCGTACCTGCAAATTCTTCCAGCCCTGGTAATTAAGGTTCCCTACGGGAATAATATGAACAACTCCCCGGTAATCCCGAAAATAGGCCTCCAGGGAAAAATCAAGGTTTGAACCCCAGGCCCATATATCTATATACTGAACCCGGCCGGTCATATCTATCTCCACAGGCTCCGCGTCGTCACCGCCGTCCGCCGCTACCGGATATATGTCTATCCAGTTAAAGCCCTGCCGGTCAAATTTCCCCCATACGCCAAGGCTCTTAAGCTCCTTCCCTTCCCGGTTGATACCGAAAAGAGCCTGAGGCCAAGCGGCTATAACGGCGGTTTGCGGCCATTCGCCGTCATCGGTTTTAGTGGCAAATTTACTCCCCATAACTTTCCATACATAGGGAGAATCGCCATCAAAGGACTCCACCACCACGGAAGCGCTGTTAATGGTAATATCATCTCCGAAAGCTGCGCCAACCGCAATTATTGCTAAAAGTACGAGACATACAGCTTTGAAACTACCCTCTTTCATCGAATACTCCTTTTTTCCATATTTTAAGGAAATGAGGTCAAATAGTATTATATTTACTTATCCGGCCTTTGTCAAACCTCCCGAGGGGCTTTTCCTAGAGTTAGTTACATAATCGGCGAAAAAATTTTTTTTTTAACGCCTTTAATTTAATATTTCGCTTTTAATACCCTTTTTATATCCCTCCGTAATCCGGCATCCCCAATCCGGCCTATGGGGATCACTATTTCCGAAGGCACCGGAGAAACGCCCCCCCTTTGATGAAGCGTTTTTGCCGCGGCCGCCGCCAAGGCCCAGGGAGAATCGTCAAAAATAACCTTGATTTCCCGCGGGGTAATGCCGGGATCCATCCATGAAAAGAGGATTGCCGGAACCGTGGGGTTATTATCCAGATAATTCTCCACAGCCCGGGCCATGACCACGCAGGAAAGCGTCTTGGAAAGGGTATACTCCTCGCCTATATCCACAAACATGGGAGGATCTTCAAACCCCTGGTCCCGCAGGCCCTTTAAAAAGGCATCCTTATCGTTCCAGGTAACCCCATCCCCGGTAAAAAAAAGGATACCCCCGCCATCCCGCAGCGCAAAGAGGGCCGCGCAGCGGCCCGCCCGGTACAGATCCGCCGCCCTATCGGTTTCGATAAAAACCAATCCGTTTTCTTCCCCGGGAACTTCCGCCGGCCGGCGGCTCCGCGCCCCGCCTCCCAATACCCCCACGGGGATTCCCGGGGACTGTTCCGCGTAACGCCGGGCGCCCCGCTCATAACTAAAGGGAAACAGCGCCGCATAGGGCCGGGACGCCGCCTCGTTCACCGCGAAGGCGGTCACATCCGGGGCAGCCCCGTCGGCCATCCGCACGACTTTGAAGCGCCGGAACATTTTTACGGAAATCCCTATCTGTTTTGCCCAGCTCCTGCGGAGGCCGTACAACCCGGTATATTCGTCGTCTGCCACCAGCAACACCGGAGCGCGGAGCGTATATAGGGCCGTCCCCAGGGCGAGGAGCCCAAGGATGGGCAGGATGATGATAATTATGCGCCGGAGTTTACGATCCATACGATGAACCATAGCGGGGGCGGGGCGTGAAATCAAGAGCCCCATTTGGGCAGTTTTTTCCATTCCGGGGGCATTGTCTGCCGGTCAAAATGAAACCGTTCC
>JAITBG010000018.1 GCA_031283725.1 Treponema sp.
GCCAGATCTTTTATCTCCACCGATTCAAACGAATTCCGCTCCCTCACAAACCCTCCCGCCAGCGCCACATAGTAATCCCAGGTCCGGTCCGGTATGTACGGGTACCGCCCGGGCGCCGCTACCGCCCCCGCCACCGTGACAAAATACTGCCGGAACGGGATTATCAGCACGTCGTTCCGCTCCACATAATACCGGCTCCGGTACGCCGAGTCATACAGCATGGGATTGATATTCAGCGCTATCCGCTTCCCTCCCCGTATGATATACGCATTCTGCGTATCAGAGATCGCCGTAAACCACCCCGCGTTCCGCTGCAGTAACGATGCGTAATTCTCCCCCTGGTTAAACCGCACCGTTATCCGGTTGGACGCGTTGGTCCGCTCGTTTATCAGGGAATCTTCCTGCCGCTGCCGGCTATCCTGTACCGCCCCTTCTACAAACATCACCGGCGTGAGATCCAGTATCGACGGCACCGTGACCACGTCAAGGTGCTCCAAGGGGTAATCGTCCCCGATATCCCCCCCGGACAGATACCGCTTATCCCCCGAATCGATCTCCCCCCCGACGTACCGGACCAGCTCTATCCGGCTGGGGTCCGCCGTCGGCAGCAGCCCCGACGCGTACCACCCGATCAGGTCCCGCAGGTGTTCCCCCCCCAGCAGCTGGTACTCCCCGGGCCGTTCCACCGAGCCCTCAACCGTCACCTTCCGCTCTACCCGGTTAACCCGCACGGTATCCCCCGGACGGAGATAGGGGTCCTGGCTCAAATCCCCCTCCCGCCGGGCTTTAAACAGGTCGCAGGTCCTGCTCTGTCCGGCAGCGGAGGTGACGGTCACGTCGCGGATCGACGACTGCGCGGTCAGGAGGCTTTGTCCCCCGCCGCCGCCCCTCCCGTTATCGCCCGTACCCGCCGCGGTTCCGCCGGTCCCGGTGGTACCGCCGGTTCCTGTACCGGTATTCGCCGTACCGCCGCCGCTCCCCTGGAAACCGCCCGGATCCAACAGTGACGACAGCCGGGCTAACGCCCAGGCCGTGCGTTCCTCAGGGGCCCTGACCTCTCCCGTGATATAGACCTTGAATACCGCCGGCCGGCTTAACACCAGCTGCGCCCCGCTTAACGGGTAGTTGTTCGACACTATCCCCTCAGCTTCCGTTTTCAACTGCCGGTAGCTCTTCCCCGCGGCGTTTACAAACCCCAGGTTCGATATCCGTATCCGGTAGCTGCTGTCCACCGCTATCCGGTACGTTACCTCAGTCCCACCCGCCGCATAGGACAGGGTATAGATATCCCCCGCCGTTACCTGGTAGTCAGGGCTGGACAGCGCCAGCGGCGTGTTCCCGCTTACCGTATCGGCCTCTCCCGCTTCCCCCGGGGAGCTCTGGGAAAACGCCGCCATGAGTACGGAGAACCAAACCCCGATTAAACAAATATACCGTTTCATCCCCGTTTCCCTTTCAGTTTCGCCATCGCCTCCGGGTCCTGCCGTATATGCTCCGCCGCGTTCAAGACAAAGGCGAGGAAAACGGCGAGGAATCCCGCGGCAAGGACGGCCACAATACAGATCAAACCCCGGCTCGGGCCGGATTTCCGGTCCGGGACTTCCGCCATTTCCAGAATCTGGAACACCGGGCTTTCGCTGGCCATGGTTACTTTAAGCAGTTCGTACTGCACCTTAAGCTGGGTGTAGACCTGTTTCTGGGCTCCCAGTTCCAGCGCCATGCGGTTCATGGCGAGCGAGATTGACGGGATATCCGCCCCGCCCCCCCGGACCGACTGTTCGAGGGTGCGGGCCTGCCCTTCCAGGCTGATGATTTCCCGGTAGGAGGTTTCGATGTTCCGTTCCAGGTTTTCCTTTTGGAGCTTGTTTTTATCCACCCCCAGGTCGTTGAACCGGGCATCGAGGTACGTAACGCAGTAATTCACCACCCTTTGGGCGAATGCCGGGTCGGTATCTTTGAAACTGATACTGAAAACCCCGCTCTTGGCATCGTACTCGGCGGAAAGGTTCTTCTTGAGGATTTCGCGGCTTGAAGCGCGGGGAAATTTCTCGATTTTATAGCGTTCTATCAGGCCGAATTCATCCGCCACGGCGTCGAGCAGGGTATTGGAGCCTACCAGGTAGACGGCCAGTTCGCTGAAGGTTGAGCCGCCGGGGACGCCGACCCCGGCGAGGGAGGCGAGGCCGCTCAGGCCGCTTGAGGCGAGCATGGACGAGAGGCCCCCGCCCGAGGAGGAGGCGTTGTTGATAAGCATGGCGGCTTTGGGGGTGTACTCGTTGGGCAGGGGGGATGTTTCGGGAGGCAGGGCCAGGGAAACAACGGAGAAGGCGGTAACGCCAATGGCGGCAACCAGGGTGATGGCGAGGATCATGGCCCTGCGGCGCCAGAGGACCGCGAACAGATCGATGAGGCTGATTTCGTCGTCGTCCGTTTTACAGCCGGACAGCGCTTCTTCCGGGTTTTGTTTTATATCAGCCATACGGGTCCTTTAACACAAAAAATACGCCGCGTGAAGCGCGGTAATAGTATCGTCATAATAATGAACTTCCCGGTCCTGCGACAGGACAAAACTCTGTTTCAGGGGTTTAGGGAGAAAATTCTGCAAGCCCTTGAGATGCCGGATATCCTGCCAGTTGACGTGCTCCGTGCTTTTATCGCAATTGCGATAAAATAATCGGCCGCTTTTCAACAGTAAATCTACTTCTTCATGGGATCATAATATCACATTTTAAATATTACATCAATAGGCTTGTTCAACGACCCACCATTGGTTTACAGTTTTCATGGTGAAGGTCTTCTAATTGATAGTTTTTCCAATTATAATTTTATTAGAGTTTCTTTGCCTTTTCTATCCTTTTGAGAGTTTTGAAACAGGCTCATTAAAATTTTTACAATCAATTTACTGGCATTTCCATTGCCATATGAATTAATTGTGTTTGCCATACGCAAATAAACAGTATGGTTATCTAATAATTCTTTCATGGATAAAACAAGACTTTCAAACTGTGTGCCAACCAGTTTTGCGATTCCTGCTTCTACACCCTCTTGCCGTTCTGTTACATCCCGCATAACCAATACCGGTTTCCCGAGAGCAGGAGCTTCTTCTTGAATATCGCCCGAATCGGTCAAAACAAAATATGATTTCCCCATAAGCCATATCAAATATGGATAATCCAGTGGTTCCAAAAGAAATATGTTTTTCATGCCTTTTAGAGTACGATTGACCGGTTCACGAATATTTGGATTAAAATGTATAGGATAAACAAATTGTATCTCTTTATATTCAGCAGCAATATAGGCAATTGCCTTACAAATATTTTCAAAACCATCACCAAAGCTTTCACGACGATGACCTGTAACGAGAATTATTTTATGCGAAAAATCCAGAAATGAAAAAAATTGTTTGTATTTTTGATCGCCCTGTTTTTTTATTATATCCAACCCTAAATACAATGCATCAATAACGGTATTTCCTACCATATATACCTTATCCGTTATTCCTTCATTCTTTAAATTTTCAACTGCCTTATTGGTAGGGGCAAAATGATAGTCTGCAATATGCCCTGCGATAATACGATTTATTTCTTCAGGATACGGAGCATATTTATTGCCACTCCGTAAACCTGCCTCTAAATGTGCAACTGAAATTTGTTTATAAAAACCGGCTAAAGCACCAGCCATAACGCTGGTAGTATCACCATGAACAAAAATCAAATCCGGATCAGCTTTTTCTAAAATATCTTTCAATCCCATGAGACAACGTGCTGTAATATCGAAAAGAGTCTAGTTAGGAGACATAAGGTTAAGATCATAATTGCCTTTTATATCAAAAAACATATTTATCTGATCCAGCATTTGTCTATGTTGTCCTGTTAAACATATTTCGAGATCGAATTTTCCGGAATATTTTTGCAACTCCTTGATCAATGGAGCCATTTTTATTGCTTCTGGACGAGTGCCAAATATTACTAACACTTTTATTTTTTTCGTATCCTTAAATTTATCCATAAATAAATGCCCTTAAAGTAAAAATTGTATTATTCCATAATCTAGTTATTTTCGAAGTATCTTTTATTAATCGATATAACCATTCAATGCCTATAGCACGCATCCATTTTGGGCTTCGTTTTATAGTATTTGATAATACATCGAAAGAACCGCCAACACCTATAAAAGTCTTACATGGAAGGCTTTTTAAATATTCAAAAATGAATTCTTCTTGAGCCGGTGTACCCAACGCGACAAATAATGCAAATGGATGTGATTGCCGTATGCTTTCGATAACAGTAGCACAATTATTTTTTGCCGAAATATCCATGATGATAGCCTGCTATTTTTAATCTTGGATATATAATAGTAAATCTCTGTATCATTTTATTTACAACCATATATTTTGAACCCAAAAAATATACCGATTTATTCGATTTTTCAAATTGTGCTAATAATAATTGCATAAGTTCAATACCAGGAAGTTTTCTACAATTTATGTTTTTCTTTTTTAGCGGATAATAAATACTGATTCCATCAGGTATAATTATATTTTCTTTCTGGGAAAACTTTTCAAATATTTGTTTATCGTGTAATGGCCATTTTAGTACTTCTGCATTACCGGAAATAATATGGGCCTTTCCTTCTTTGCTATTAATGCAACTAAGGATATCTTCTTTTCCCGCAGAATATATTTCTAATCCGTATAATTCAGTAATATTCATTATATTTAAGTCTTTTCATTGACTATTTATTAAATTTGTTCAATAACCCTTTAAATACATAATTCAAAATTGATTATACCACAACGCCTTTACCGCTTCTTCATTCTGTTGATATGCCTCATGGCGGGGCCGTTGCGCCGATAAACCTAATGCCTTCAGAGTCCTCCATACCGACACCCCGGACATACTAACCTGAAACAGCCGTTTTATAACTTCCCTGATTATTTCTATCGTCCAC
>JAITBG010000057.1 GCA_031283725.1 Treponema sp.
CAGGATAAAAAATATCCCGTTCTTACCGCCGCCAAATATATTCTTTCCTATTTTCAGCAAATTTTCCTTATTCATACCTCGCTCCTGAATCTGATAGGTGATACTGTTCCAAAGCGTTAGTTTTTGGAACATCCTTTTTTACGGAATAACCGCCGAGTATATTTCCCCAAAGGGGCCTTTTAAGTTCGTCGTCGATTCCCAGCGCAGACAGAAATACAGCCTGCGCCCCCGGTCGCTCTCGTCAAACCTCAGCGTGAAGGGGCTGGCCGTGTCAAAGTCCGAATTCACAATCTCCTTCTCCGACACCGGCGGCCGGTCAAGAACCGCCCAGCGGATTTCCGCGCCGTGTACCCCGTGGGGCTTCCCCCGCTTCTTCGACGCGCTATCCCAAAAACGGATCGTAACCTGCCGCATCACCGATGTGTCCGCTTCCGCCTCCGGGTAAGTCTCCGGATCCCCGGCCGCCGTCCCCGACCGGTCAGCCGGGTGGATGCCGTAGTCCAGCTTGTCCGCGTCGCTCATTTTTTTGTTGTACCGGATGTTGGTGTTGGCAAAATCCCGCATCGAACTTTTCGCCGCCTCTTTGTCCTCGTTCTTTGTCAGGCGGTTTTTTGAAGAATCGTCCTCTCCGTAGGCGTCCAAGGCGGTCAAAAAAGCGTCGATTTTGGCCGCGGCTGCGGTACAATCCGCCTGATTCCAGCCGAACGCGCTCACCACCGCCGGAGCTTCCAGCCCGGCCTTCCATTTTTTGCACAAATCCGCAAAATCCTGCTCCCGGGAAGGGAGCCAATCTTCATGATGCGCCATGCTTGCTCCTTTACCCCCCAAAGGGGGTTCCGTAAAACTTTTAGGGCGTTCCCTCCATACCGGAGGGTGTTCCCTCTAACCCGGAGGGCGTCCCTTCCATACCGGAAGGCGTTCCCTCCAACTCAGAGGGCGTCCCTTCCATACCGGAGGGTGTTCCCTCTAACCCGGAGGGTGTCCCTTCCATACCGGAAGGCGTTCCCCCCAACTCAGAGGGTGTCCCTTCCGCAACGAAGGGTGTTCCCTCTCATGTTCTAAACTAAATCGCCTGTTTCATGTTCTCCTGGGTCGCGAGACGCATGATGCTTTCCTGGGTTGCCTCTTCTCTGGAAAGGATGCCGTTGATCCTGCCTTCCCGCATAACCACAATCCGGTCGCTCATACCGATAATTTCCGGTAACTCCGACGAGATCATGATTATCGCCATACCTTGCCGGGCAAACTTACCCATCAAACGGTGGATCTCCGCCTTGGCGCCTACATCAATACCACGGGTCGGTTCATCCAGAATCATAATTTTTACTTCACCGGTCAGCCACTTCGCCAAAACCACCTTCTGCTGATTCCCTCCGGAAAGGGTGTTCGCCTCAACCTTAAAACTGGGTATCTTTATGCTGAGGAGATCTTTCATTTTAAGCGCGTCCCGGGTAATAGCGCCGTCATGGATTACAATTTTTTTTACATATTTTTTAAGATTAACAAGAGAAATGTTTTCATGTATGTTCCGTCCCAGGGCAAGACCGTACATCTTGCGATCTTCGGAAATCATGGCGATACCGTTCTTTATCGCGTCCGTGGTATTCCTGATTTTGATCGGTTCCCCGTTTATTACGATAGTACCGCTGCTGAAACGGTCAAGCCCGAATACGGCCCGCATTACTTCCGACCTCCCGGCTCCCACGAGGCCCGCGAATCCCACAATTTCCCCGGCCCGCAAGTCAAAATTTATGCCGCTAAAACGTCCCCCGTATTCAGGCCCCTGGGTTAAATCCTTAACTTCAAGAACCACATCCCCAATCGGCACGGTCTCGTCTTTGGGGAAAATAGTGCTAATCTCCCGGCCAACCATAAGGGAAACCAGCTTGTTTGGATTGTAGTTTGACGCGGGACCGGAATCGACCCATTTCCCATCCCGGATAATCGTAATATCGTCCGCGATCTTAAAAATTTCGTCCATCTTGTGGGTGATATAGATCACCGCGACGCCCCGTTCTTTCAGCGCCTGAATTTGGGCAAAGAGGATCGCTACTTCCGCGTCGGCAATCGCCGAGGTTGGTTCATCCATGATGATAACCGACGCTTCCCGGCTTATGGCTTTGGCAATCTCAATAAGTTGATGTCCCGCGATGGAGAGGCTGTGCATTTTTTGCTTCGCGTTATAGGGCATATCCAGGCGAAAGAGCAATTCCTGGGTATCGTCATACAGCTTTTTAAAATCGACCAGGGGGCCTTTGAGGGGTTCCCGCCCCAGGAAGATATTCTCCGCCACCGTCATATCAAGAATGGGATTCAGTTCCTGATAAATCATAGCGATACCCATTCCCAGAGCAGAATCTATCGTTTCATGCTCGATTTTCTTGCCCTTAAACCATACCTCCCCGCTGTCCGCCTGATGGGTCCCGTTCAACACTTTCATCAAGGTTGATTTTCCGGCGCCGTTTTCGCCGCAAATCACATGGACCGTACCCGGACGGACAGAAAGATTAACCCCGTCCAGCGCCCTAACTCCGGGAAAGGTTTTAACCACCTGTCGCATCTCAAGGATACAGTCATCTATTTCTGTCATTTCTAACCTCTTTTATGCAAAAACTTGAAAGTATATGAAAATATTATTCAAGCGTTATCATAAAATATCATGGTTATTTTCATCTGTCAAGAAAAAATTGAAAAAAAATTTGAAAAATTGTATTATGCAGGACTGTTTCATTGTTCAAAGGGCTTAAATTTTGCTATGCTGAATATGAAGAACATAATAAGGAAATCGTAAGAAAAAATGGCTAAATTAGAGGACATTGCACGGCAAGCCGGGGTTTCTACATCAACCGTGTCACGGGTGGTAAACGGAAAAAAGTATATAAATTCGGAAAAAAGGGCGGAAATCCTTAAACTGGTGGAGGAAAACGGCTATATTCCGAATAAAGCCGCCAGAAATATGGCAATGCAGAGGAGTTTTACCGTTGGTATCGTCATCCCGGACGCTTTTAACATATTTCAACGCCAGCTTTTTTCGATAATTGAACGGTACTTGAACTCATTCGGTTATCATACCACGTTTTTTTTCGTAAAATTCGACAGTTCCAGCGAAAAAGAATGCCTAAACCGGTTGAAAGCCGAACAAATTGACGGGGTGATCATGCTCCACGAGTTAAAATACCCGGCATTTTACGATTATGCGGCCAAAATGAGCCTGCCGGTGGTATCCACCCTTTGTAATTCCGATAATCTTCCCACCATCAAGATAAACGACAGACTGGCCGCCGCCGAAGCGGTCAATCATTTACTAAGCCTGGGCCACAAAAAAATCAATTTGATATGCGGCAGCGGCTTTTCTTTCGGCGATGAACGCATAAAAGGCTATTATGACGCCCTGGCCGCCGCCGGGATAGACCGGGACGAAAACAGGGTAGTTTGCGTAAGACAGTATAGTTCGGAATTCGGTACCTATGGTATGAAGGAACTCCTGCTCCGCAGCCGGGACTTTACCGCCCTTTTTGCGGCCAGCGATGAGATTGCCCTTGGCGCCATCCGGGTGTTAAAAGACGAAGGCCTCCGTGTTCCGGAAGACGTGTCAGTCATAGGTTTTGATAATATCGAAAGTTCAAATTATTACATTCCCCGGCTGACAACCATCCACCAGCCCATAGAAGAAATCGGCGAACAAGCCGCCCGCAGCCTTCACCGCCGCATAACCGGCGGTATCAACCTTGATTCTGAAATCATCATTCCCCATAAACTTATCATTCGTGAGTCAACCCGTTCCATAGTCCATTAAGCCCCGTTCACGCTCATTAAGCCCTTTCCTTCCATAGAGAAGCTCGAATCAAGCGAAGGGGTTCCAGGATTTCGAACAAATAGTTCGTGATGGTGGTCGGCGGACCTCTGGTCCGATTCGTGGTTCAATGTTTCCGTTAGCGATGATCGTTTTGCGGGTCAAGTTCAGCCGGACGGAGGTTTAGGGACTTTACAAAGGGCGGGATTGTGGCTAGGCTTAGTCAAATTTTTAAGGGAGGGCGCTGGGCGCCTATGGCCGGAAAAAAGAAGCGGGAAAGCCTGGGACAAAAAGCAGGAGGGCATCCCGCCCGGAAGGGAAGCGGGGCGGCAGACCAGTCAAATACGGAGAAGGGTTTGTAAAAGTGCTCAGTGCGATATGGGACGAGTTCGGCAAACCCTGCGGGAAGCTGCTGGTTCCGATGATAGGGGGGATGATAGATTTTCCGGCGGAATCGGAAGAACCGCGGTACGGGATAACGGAGGAAATCAGAGGACTGCTCCAGGAAGTGAGCGCGTCCGAGGCGGACCTGCTGTTGAAGCCTGCGCGGAAGGCGTTTGAAATCAGGGGGGCAAGCACGACGCGGTCTGTCCAAACACCCCAGAGAAGCCGGATTCCGATAAAAACACCCGTTGCCGGGACACGCTTATCCCCGGATTCTTCGCGTTTGACACGGTGGTGCACTGCGGCCCTTCGGCGGGTGGGCAGTTTTGCAAAACATTGACCAGGACGGATGTATTTTCGGGGTGGATAGAGGAGCGTTCCCTCCTGAACGCGGCCAACCGCTGGGTTTTTGAAGCTTTTTCAGACATTCATCGGGTGCTTCCCTTCCCGTTGAAGGGTGCCCATTACGATAACGGCATGGAATTCATCAACGAACCCCTGCTCACCTGGTGTATCGTGCGGCACATCGAGGCTACCCGTACCAGACCGTACCACAAGAACGATAACTGTTACGCGGAGCAGAAAAATTATGA
>JAITBG010000193.1 GCA_031283725.1 Treponema sp.
AGGCTGATTATTGAACAGAGCGATCACGACCGGATTGGGTTTCACCGGTATTTCTTCGACATTGATTGGAAGGACCCCTCAAATTATCATATTACCCTGAATACGGGAAACCTGCATCCGGCTCTGGCGGCGGGGATCATCAAGGAACTACGGGATCGCGTAATCGGGCCGGATAAGGAATCGGCGAGTATAATCCGGCTCAAAGAAATGATCCTTGGGCAGCGGATTGTTCACCACGTGTTATATAAAAAAGAGATACCCATCCATTTCCTGGAAGCGGTGGTTTCCGAGGGAAATGTAACCCTCTTTGGGGTAACCAATTCCCAAGCGTTGGTGGAAACCGTGGTTGCCGCGGTAAAGGAATTCACCGATGGCGCCGGTGTTACCGGGATTCAATCGGAGATCCAGGTAGTTCGGGAATACAGCGTGGTGCCCTAAAAGATTTCACGGCCCCTAAAGCAATTTTTACCGGAGCTCCCTAATGTGTTTAGGAGGCTTTTATGTCAAGGTTTTTTATTTGTCTACTCCCGGCGCTTATTGCCGGGGGTTGTAGTCTGTCGGCAGGAGTGGAGAGCGGTTCCCCCCAGGGAAGCTTAAAAGTAGTCACCTGGAATGTGCAGGCCCTTTTCGACGGAAGCCAAACCGGAACCGAGTACAGTGAGTACCTGAATGAGGCGGGCTGGGCGGAGGAAAAATTTTCCGCCCGTGTAAACGCCATTTCCCGGGCAATAGACCGGATAGTAGAAGGGGTGCCGGACATACTGGCCCTGGAGGAAATCGAAAACCCGCAGTGCCTGGAGGCGATAGCCCGGGGAGAGCTTTCAAAGTACGGCTATGGCTGGACGTATTTTTCCAAAAACAAGGGGGCATCCCTGGGGCTTGGCGTTTTAAGCCGGATTCCTTTTGTGGATACCCGAGTCCATGGAATAGTCTGGGATCAGGAGACCGCGCCAAGACCGGTTCTGGAACTCTGGCTACAGCCGGAAGATACCCCCCTGGTTCTCTTTGTCTGTCATTGGAAATCCAAACTTGGCGGAGAGGATAATACCGAAAACCTGCGCCGGGCTTCGGCCCGGCTTATCCTCCGGAGAATTCGAGAGATCCACTCGAAGCACCCCGATATGCCCACAGTAATCATGGGAGACCTTAACGAAAACTACGATGAATTTTACCGCCGGGGAAAAAGGATACTGAGCGCACTCCTGCCGGATGATCCCGATGCCGCCGGTTTTATCGATACGGTCCCCGTCGGATCAGAATATGCCGCAGGGAACCGGGAAGACTTTTTGATCCTGAGTGAAGCAAAGCCTCCGGCGGTGGGATATTTTGATACATCCCTGCCGGCTTTCTATTCGCCCTGGGGTCAGGAATTGCGAAACGGTTCCTACTACTATAAGAACGACTGGGAAACCATCGATCATTTTCTGTTGTCGGAGCAGTTTTTTGATCAAGCCGGCTGGGACTTTAGTTCCTGTCGTGTTCTGGATCAGGAGCCCTTTATCAACCTCAAGGGGATTCCCGATACTTATAACCCCCATACCGGACAGGGCCTGAGCGATCACCTTCCTCTGATGCTGATTCTGACCAATTATTGACAGGCCGCGTATTGGCTTCTATCATGGGTTGTGCGTAATAAACTGACCAATGAGCTGGCAGTCTGCGGATGGAATGCCGTGATCGCCCTGGGGGAAACCCACCCGGAAAGGATCAACCGGCTTTTTTTCCGGGAAGACCGGCTGAACCTGCTTACCAAGCTCTGTAAATACATGGCTGAGCGGAAACGGCCCTACAAGATCTGTGATGACGAAGAGCTGGAACAGGTCTGTAAGAGTACCCGGCACCAGGGAGTGGCAGCCATGATTGATGAGCCTGTAGTGGAAGGGCTCAGCCGGGAAGATCTTGATACCTGGGCGGGGGAAGGGAAGACGGGGCTCCTCCTGTTTTCTGTGGGGAACGACCACAACCTGGGCGCCATAGTCCGCACCGCCGCCTTTTTCGATGTGTCCTATGTAGTGCTCTCCGACACCGACGAGGCAGCCCGGCTTACCACTAGCGCCTACCGTGTAGCCGAGGGCGGCATGGAGCATGTGACGTTCCGGAAACTGAAAAACCCGTTGGGGTTTCTGAAAAGCGCTTCCGAATCCCTGGTTATTATCGGGGCGGACCATAGGGCGCGACTGCGGATACGGGACCTGAAAACCGTTGTTGGGAAACACCGCGCCGGAAAACGTCTCGGGATTGCCCTGGTGATGGGGAATGAGGAAACCGGCATTTCCCCGGAGATAAAGGAATACTGTACCAGTCTGGTGCGTATCCCCGGAAGCGGCGTTATGGAAAGCCTTAATGTCGCCCAGGCAGCCGCCCTTTTTCTCCACGAAATTTATGAACTCTGAAAAGGATCACCCCGTGGAAGCCTTCCTGAGGCTCCTCCGGGAATTGCCTGGAGAACTCGCTTTGAAAACACCGGTCCTGAGGGATATCGCGGATCTCAGCAGCGATACTGTTACAGCGCAATCGCCGATACGGCGGCGGCTTGACCGGAGATACGCCCGTATCTGCGTAGTCCATGGGGAACTGAGTAAATTGGATTTTAAAAAAGCAAAACCTGGGACCGGCCTTGAGGAATTTGTCTTTGCGCAGACGGATTTTGACAGGTATCAAAAAATCGACCGGAGAGATTTTAACATCTTTTTTGATGAAGGGCTGGACGACTTTGAAGATTCCTTCTTTAAAACTAATTTTACCATGGACCGCGACGCAGTACGGAAAGCCATTTTCCACTGGTATAAAAACGAGGGGGAACAGTATCTCCGTACCGCAACTAATCCCCTGCTTATGGGGATCATGCGTACCCTGCACACCGCCCTTGATTTTGCCCCCTTGATAAAAACAGAGGAAACATTGGCGGAATGCGGGATACTCGTAAGGTTTCTACAATCCAAATCGGCTCTGGAAGAGAATGCTCTTTCAGAGTTGACCAATAATTTCTCTGCTCTCTATTCCGGTTTGCTCCGCAGCCTTAACAACGTTACGGTGATCCACCCGGACGGAATGAGCACTATCCTGTCTTTTCGGCCGGACGAAACCTCGCCGGCTCTGTACGGAACTTTTCACCCTTCCAACAAGGCCCATACCATTCGCTTAGCCTGGGGCTCCAAACTCAGATAGGGAGGCTGAACTCGCTGGTGAAGATAGTATCGTTCTGAAAGTTGTTTATCATAAGCACCGGCTGATGGGTTGCGTCCAGGGTATCCCGCCAGAGGCTGCCTTCGGGGTCCACATGACTGCGGTGGGAAATTACTACCTTGGTGGGAAGGTGCACAAATTCATTGTTCACCAGCCCAATGATGAGCTTTGTTTTCCCCGCCATGGCAGCGTGGGCCGCGGCGTTACCAAGCCGTTCGCAGTAGATCGAATCGCTTGGTGCCGCCGGAGCGGAACGGATCATATAGCTGGGATCGATGTACTTGAGATTAGTCTCAATTTTTTTGTCATCAAAGTATTTCTGAATCCGATCCCGCATATAGGTGCCTACGTCAACCATTTTAATATTGCCGCCGGCATCAGTCCTTACTTCCTTTATCAATTGATCCTGCAGGGCGCCTTCGGCGATAATTATTACCGCGTGGTGCCGTTTGCTAAGCCGTTCCTCCAGATGGTGGAAGAAACCGTTAGGCCCTTCGAGGTCAAACGGGACTTCAGGGATGAGTACAAAATTTACCTCATGGCTGGCTAGGGCGGTATGGACCGCAATGAATCCCGATTCACGGCCCATTACTTTTACTAAGCCTATGCCGTTGATCTGGGAATTGGCTTCCATGTGTGCGGCGGTTACTACCTCTACCGCTTTGGCAACGGCGGTGTCAAACCCGAAGGATCGTTCTATGAAGGAAAAATCGTTATCCACTGTCTTGGGAATGCCCAGAGTGGCAACCTTCAGTCCCCGTTTTTCTATTTCGTTGGCAATATCCAAGGACCCCCGCTGGGTTCCGTCGCCGCCGATAGTAAAGAGTATGTTCAGATTGAGCTGTTCAATGGCGTCTACGATTTTGGCTACCTCTTTACCGCCCCCACGGGCGCTTCCCAGGAAGGTACCCCCCAATTTGTGAATATCATCCACGTTTTTTAGCGTGAGAGGCATGATGTCAAACTTGTATTCCGGAAGGAAACCCTTATACCCGTAGCGGATTCCCGAAATCCGGGTTACCCCATACCGGGAGAGACAGCGGACTATAGCCCGGATTACGTCGTTGATTCCCGGACAGAGGCCGCCGCAGCTTACTATCCCCGCATGTACGTGATGGGGCGTAAAGTAGATCATTTCCCGGGGACCGGCGCACTCAACAACTTGGCTGCGCTTGATTGGGGCCTGTTCACCCAGCTTTATTTGAGGCGAGAGAAGGACGAATTCGTCATCGGTTACATAATTCGCAATCATGTCGCCATGGGTCTTTGACATGGCGATAGGCGAATGGACATTACGATTCCCCAGTTCTTCAATGGTAAAATCGAATTCCTCGTTTTCACTCATAGTTGCCCCCTATTTCCGTTGAGTTAAATTGAGTATAATACTATAATAAACTTTATTTAAGCCTCTTTCAATGGGATGGAAAAAAAAGTATATTAATATATAATGAATATTAGGAGAAAGCCATGCTTGAAGAACAAGTTAAACTTGCCCTGGATAATGTCCGCCCCTCCCTTCAGAACGACGGCGGAGATGTGGAATTTGTATCCCTTTCCGACGACGGGATCGTGTCCCTTAAGCTGACCGGAGCTTGCGGTACCTGCCCTATGGCCCAGATGACCCTTAAAATGGGGATTGAAAACTACTTAAAAAAAGAAGTCCCCGAAGTAAAGGCGGTTGTGGGAGTCTAGCTCCCCTGGAGGTTTAAGGTCCCTGAAAAAATCCGGTTTTCTCTCTGTAAACCCTCCGAGAAAAGGGAGGAAAGGGGCTGGGAATCGGGCCCGTTCCAGAAATAGCCTGGCGTCTGGCCATGGGGAAGGGCGGAAACCCGCCTCCCCGGGGCCTATACGGACCACTCCCAAGCCCTGCCCCCGGCTTAAAGCGGACCACCGGCCGTATGGAGGATCGATCCTATTGGTACCCTTTTAACTTGATCGCCTGAGCTATTTCATTTGTTCTGCTTAAAATACCAGTAAAAAAGGGTTTTACAATATACTTAAAATTTTTCGCATGTATCCTCATTCCCTTTGCTTTTAGGGCGGTTTTAATTTGATTAAAATCGCGGCGTAAAACAGGGATAAAAGCAAGACTTATGGACACCATAAGGGATACAGCTTTTCCGTCAATTTTAAATACCCTAAAGAGCCTGCTGATGTTTTCGATTGCACCACAAAGGTCGTTGGTGCTTACAACCCTTCTATAACACTGAGTAATATTGCAGATTAAAATTAAACGGGCTGTTATATAAAGCGCATCCAACATAAATCCTAAGGCAAGATTAAAAAACGCCGCTAAAATGATAAAGGGCAAAAAAGAAAGGATATATTTAGCTGCGATGACCGGTGTTATACGGCAGAGTATCATAGCAGTAATATTAATTAAAAGAAAAATCACAATAAGAGGCCAGTCAAAAAAGAAAATTTCTATGGTATAGATAAATAATGATAAAATTTTTATCATACTAAACATTTATATGCCCTTTTATATTTTCGATATAGGCATAAATATTATCCGCAACATCGTTTACGGCCCATTTATTAACAAAAATATCTATCCCCTTTTGCTTCAGTGTGTATAGAAGATCCATTATAAGGGGTATTTCCAGGCCGAAGGATTTCATTTTTTCTATGTTGTCAAAAAGTTCCTGTTTCTTAAATTCGTCTTTAATACTGCCATTTTCTATCACGACAATCCTGTCCGCGGGAAGCACCTCATCAATTACGTTTGTAACATACACCACCGTAATGCCGCTTTTATGCAAATCCACCACAATATTGTGAATATCCTTTTTACCCTTGGGGTCGAGCATTGCCGTAGGTTCGTCAAAGACAATACATTGCGGGTTCATTGCCAGGACACTTGCAATGGCTACACGCTGTTTTTGTCCCATAGAAAGTTCAAAGGAATCGGTAAAACCTTCTATACCCATTATCTTTGAGATCTCTTCAATTCTGTTTTCAATTTCGGCATCGGAAAAATTTAAATTCCGCAGGCCGAATGCAATATCATCCCTTACTTTTTCAAATACAAGTTGATTTTCCGGATTTTGAAAAACCATGCCCAATGTTTTGCGTAACTCAATAAACCGACTTTTACTTTTAGTGTTTATGCCGTTTATAAATACAGCGCCTTTTGTGGGCCTTACGAGCCCGGAAACCACCCCGGCAAAGGTTGATTTTCCGGAACCGTTTCTGCCTACGACGGCAACAAATTCCCCCCTTTGAACAGTAAGGTTTATACTTTTTAGCGCGTGATTTCCGGAGGGATATATGAAATCTAAATTTTCGATACTGATCATGCTTGTTAATCCATATCATCCTCAGTGTCAGAATTTTCCAAAAGATATTTTTTAACCGGTTTATCCAGAAAAATTTTGACAGCAAACATGGACCCTATTTCTATGGGGATTTCAACAATATTTGCAATAATTCTACTTGCAATTACTGCCACAAACGCTCTTTTATACAAGATGGAAAGCCAAAGAGTTGTGAGGCCCAGGTGTATAAATATATGTACCACAAAAATACTGATTATAAGCCGTATCAGATAGGATTTATTTGTAGACGCTTTGTAGAGGAAAAGTCCGTACACTAAACCGGTTAACAGGGCATTAAAGGTAAAGCCCGGGAAATAAGGTCCCTTGGGCATAAGAAGCATGCCAAAAATATCTCCCATGGCGCCAATGGCGGCGCCCCAGACCGGCCCCAGGAGCGTGCCGGTTAAAATATACGGCACATAGGCAAAACTTAAACGTAAAATTAGGGTTTCTACAGAAATGAAACGTTCAAAGACGATAAGGATAGCCAGAAGCAAGCCCGCAAGAACAACCTTCTTTACCTTAGGCATAAAGCACCTCCTTGTTTTGGTCCGTACAAGTTTAGCACGGAAATTTCAGCAATTCGACGTTCTTTAGCCTGTTCGTTGAAGGCATAAATAAACAACTTAAGCGTAAGATATTTTTGCTTCGGTGTCAACAAAAAAGTCAAATAATATATGGAAAAAGCCACGCAAATATAGACATTTTATACCTTCCAAAAAAGCTCCATTTGTATTAGATTTCTTTTCATGGAAAGAACTTTTGTGATGTTAAAGCCTGGCGTCCTGCAGCGCCGTATTGCCGGAGAAGTGCTGAGCCGGTTTGAGCGGAAGGGACTCAAAATTATTGCCCTAAAAATAGTACGGATGGACCGGGCCATGGCGGAGGCCCATTATGCGGAGCATAAAGGGAAAGACTTTTACGAAAAGCTGGTGGATTACACTCTCTCGGGGCCGGTGGTTGCTATGATTCTGGAAGGAGAAGACGCTGTCACTGCGGTACGCCGTATGGTGGGGCCCACGGATGTACAGAACTCCCAGCCGGGAACCATCCGGGGGGATTTTGCTTACCGGACCAGGCTCAATATCGTCCACGCATCGGATTCAACCGCCGGCGCGGAACGGGAGACGGCTTTGTTTTTTAAGCCTGGCGAGATTGTCGAATGGGAGGATAGGAATGGACAGTGGTATTAAGGCTGAAGACCTTCCCAAATGGGACCTCACTTCTATATACCCTTCCTTTGACTCACCGGAGTACCGGCGGGATTTGAAATTGCTTACGGAAAAAATCGCCGTTTTTCTGAAACTTCTGGAAGAACCGCTTCCGGCAAACTTCGGATCGAAGGGCTGCGGGATGTTCGCCGCTTTGCTTACCCTGATACGGGCATACGAGGAAGCGGGAAATCTGGGCGAAAATCTTTCGGCATACGCGGAGGCGATCTACACCGCCGATACCCGGGACAGCCAGGCTTTGACAGAGATCAACGCTATTGAGGCGGCGGCGTTACCCCTGGGGAAAGGTGTGGTGATTTTCCGTAACCGGCTTGTGGAAGCGAAGGACCTTGTGTTAAAAGCTCTGGACACAGAGGCGGCCCTAAAGCCTTACGGATTTTTTATCCGGGAAAGTTTGGAGAAAGCGGCTTACCAGATGAGTCCCGAGTTGGAAGACCTTGCCAATGATCTCTCCCGATCCGGCGGAGATGCCTGGCAGCGGCTCCAGGAGGCGATCTCCTCCACCATAACGGCGCCGTGGGATACCGCCACGGGGGAATGGAAAACCGTGATTGCCCTGCGGGATTTAGCCCATAGCCCGGATCGCAGCGTTCGTGAGCGGGCCTACAGGGCGGAGCTTGAGGCCTGGAAATCCATGGAGATACCCTTGACGGCATCCCTTAACGGCGTTAAGGGAACCGCCTTGACGATGGATAAGCGGCGGGGCTGGAAATCGGCGCTGCAGAAATCGGTGTTCCAGTCCCGGCTGAGCGAAAAAGCCCTGGAAACGCTTATCGCGGCTATGGAAAAATCGCTACCCCTGTTTCGCCGTTATCTTAAAGCAAAGGCTTCCCTGCTGGGGCTTAAGACCTGCGCCTTCTACGACCTCTTTGCCCCTGTGGGAAACGTTTCGAAGAAGTGGACCTGGACCGAAGCAGCGGAATTTATCATCCGGCAATTCACCGCCTTTGATCCAGATATGGGGGCCTTTGCCCGTAAAGCGGTTTCCCGCTCCTGGATAGACGCCCCCGGCAGGGAAGGGAAAATCGGCGGAGCCTATTGTACCGGCTTTCCCCTGGCAGGCCGTCTCGGGGAACATCTCCGGGGAGAATCCCGGATACTGTGTAACTTCGACGGATCCTCCGATTCGGTGTTTACCCTAGCCCACGAACTGGGTCACGGCTGGCACCACGAGCTGATTAGAGACCTGAGCCGGGTCCAATCCGCCTATCCTATGACCCTGGCGGAGACTGCCAGCATCTTTGCGGAGACCATCGTCTTTGAAGGCGCCTTGGAGGCAGCGGATAATGACGGGGACCGGCTTGCGCTGATCGAAGGGAATCTCAAAGATTGCTGTCAGGTTATTGTGGATATTCTTTCCCGCTTCTACTTTGAGCGAGTCCTCTTTGACCGCCGGGACAAAGCGGAGCTAAACCCGGAAGAACTCTGCGCCCTGATGATCGACGCTCAGAAAAAAACGTATGGAGATGGCCTTGATCCGGACCTGCTACATCCCTATATGTGGGCGGTTAAAAGTCACTATTATAGCCCCGGCTTGGCGTTTTATAATTACCCTTATGCCTTTGGGCAGCTTTTTTCACTGGGGCTTTTCGCCCGGTCTAAGCAGGAGGGCCCCTCTTTTGCCGGGGCATACCGGGAAATGCTCAGGCTTACCGGGCAGGCGGCCGCTGCTGACGTGGCTAAGTCGGCGCTTTTCAATATTGAGAACAAGGCCTTTTGGCAGGACGGTATCGCCCTTATCGCCGGCCGGATAGAGGAGTTTGAAAAACTATGAGCGTAAAAATCGCGGTCCTGGGCGCCGGCGCCTGGGGAACCGCGGTGGCAAAGGTCATCGCGGAAAAGGGAAACGGTGTGGTTCTCTGGAGCCACAGTAAATTTACCCTGGAGGATATTAACCTGGGGCATGTCAATTCCCGGTACCTGCCCGAAGTACCCCTGCCGGATAACTTGCGGGCCTGCGATGATATTATTGAAACGGCCAACGGCAAGGAATATCTCATCCTGGCAACACCGTCACTGTATCTTTTGGATACGGTAAAACGGATTCTGACCGTACCATCCATACGGGAAGGGGAAACCGCCATTGCGGTGATCGCCAAGGGTTTCCTCCCTTCCGCCAAAGGTCCCCGGCTGATCCTGGAAACCTTGGAGGATTATCTTCCGGGATTCTACCGCCAGTCCCTGGTCTACATTGCCGGGCCAAGCCATGCGGAAGAAGTTTCCCGCGGGAAGATCACCGGCCTTATCGCCGCCAGCGAGAACGCCAAGAATTCCATACGGTTCCGGGATCTTTTGAAAAGCCCGCGGCTCCTGGTTTTTTCTTCCTTCGATGTCCGGGGGGTTCAGGTGGCGGCGGCGGCGAAAAACGTTATTGCCATTGCCTTTGGGATGCTGGACGCCCTGAAAACTTCCAATTCCTATTCCGGCATGGAGGATATGTTCGGAGACGGAACAGAATCTTTGCTTCTGGCGGCGGGACTCAACGAGATACAGGCCTTGGGCAGAGCCATGGGGGCGACCCATGCGGAAACCTTTACTTCCATTTCCGGGGTGGGGGATCTGGACGTTACCTGTCGTTCCGTATTCGGCAGAAACCGCCGTTTTGGCAGGGAAATTATTGAAAAAAATATTCTGAATCCCTTTAGCGATCTGGATGATATTATTGCCCGGATCGCCGAGGTCGGTTACTTGCCCGAGGGAGTGGCGGCCGCCAGGTATGTAAAAGCCCTGGCGGAAAAATTCAAACTGAAAATGCCCATATCCACTGGACTCTATCAAATACTAAACCGCGAGATCGAGCCGAAAGACTTTTTGCGCTCCTTCTTGAAAGGAATGGAATAACATGTTAGATAAACTAACCCAGAAAATTTCCGATGCCATTCGCATTGTTTCAGGGAAGGCCGTGATCACCGAAAAAAATATTGATGATGCGGTGGATGCCATCAAGATGGCCCTGTTGGAAGCGGATGTAAACCTCCGGGTAGTCCGCCGTTTTGTTAATTCTACTATCGAAGAAGCCAAGGGGGAGAAAGTCCTCCGCTCGGTTGATCCGGGACAGCAGTTTATCAAAATTGTCCATGACAAGTTGACCGGTTATCTGGGAGATACATCGATTGTCAACGGACGTTCGGTACAGGACCTTCAACTAAAGGGGCCGGACACTGTTTCTGTGATACTTATGCTGGGGCTTCAAGGTTCGGGGAAAACCACCAGTTCCGCCAAGCTGGCTCTGCGGCTGAAAAAGGACGGCCGTAAACCCTTACTGGCAGCCTGCGATTTGGTACGGCCCGCGGCCATGGAACAATTAGCGATACTGGGAAATCAGATCGATGTGCCGGTACATAAAGAAGACGGCGCCAGGGACAGCGTTAAGGTTTTTAGAGAAGCCTATAATTGGGCCAGGAAAAATTTGATCGACACCATGATCATTGATACTACGGGCCGGCTTCAGATAGATGAACCCATGATGGAAGAACTTTCCCGGCTCAAGGACGCCGCTAAGCCCGACGAACTGCTTCTGGTGGCGGATTCCATGACCGGTCAGTCCGCGGTGGATATCGCAAAAACCTTCGATGAACAGATTGGCCTCACCGGGGTTATCCTCACCAAGTTTGATTCCGATACCCGGGGCGGCGCAGCGTTGTCCCTCAAGACCGTCACGGGAAAACCCCTCAAGTTCGTGGGGGTGGGAGAAAAGCCCGAGGACTTTGAGCCCTTCCACCCGGAGCGCATGGCCAGCCGTATCCTTGGCATGGGGGACGTAGTCAGCCTGGTGGAAAAAGCCCAGGAAGTGATCGACCAGAAGGAAGCGGAAGAGCTCCGGAAAAAAATGGAGAAGGAGAACTTCACCCTGGAGGACTGGCTGGCCCAGCTCCGTTCCATGAAGAAAATGGGCTCCCTTCAATCCATGCTGGAGATGATCCCCGGCATGGCAGGACAAATCAGCGAAGATGATATAGACAAGGCGGAGTTAAAATACCAGGAGGCTATACTTTCTTCCATGACCCGGAAGGAACGGGCGAACCACCTGATTATCGGCCCCTCCCGCCGTTCCCGGATTGCCCGAGGTTCCGGCACCTCGGTGTCCGAAGTAGGCAGACTCCTTAAAAAATTCGAAAAGATGCGGACTATGATGAAAAAGATGTCCAAGATGAGCAGAAATCCTGCGGCGGCCCAATCACTGTTTTCAAAGATGGGACAGTTTCAGGGACGGTAAACCGGGCTATTCGCGGAATACCGCCATGGAAACCGGCGGTATTGTAACCCCCCTGTGACCAGCGGTAATTTCCACCAAGGTTTCCGTGCCCGCTTTTTTATCGCTCACCACCTGATGCCATACCGGGCCTACGGGGAGGCTGAGGGTTTTCGGCTTGCTGTCCCCGTTGTAAGCGACAAAGATGGTGTGCCAGGAATCGCCGTTTGCGTTTCCCTTGAGCATAAACGATACTAAAAAGTCTTCGGCGTTTAGTATTTCGATCTTCTGTTCCATGTCCTCCCTGCGGCTCATGCGGAAGGCGGGGTGTTCTTTTCGCAGTTTGATAAGCCCCGCATAGTAATCCGTAACAGCTTTGTAACGCCCGGCATTTTCCCAGCGTATCATATTGATCGAGTCGGGACTGGTGTAGCTGTTGTGGTCGCCGAATTTGGTACGCAGAAATTCGTCTCCGGCCTGGAAAAAGGGAATACCCTGAGATGTAAAGACAATGCCGTTAGCCAGCAGCACCGATCTAACAGCATCGTTATCAAACAGATCATGATCTTCTTTAATGAGATCGTAGGGGGTCTTTGCCAAATCCTCTGCGCCCAGGGAACGGGCGATTTTGTCCCAGAGGTTCAGGTTGTCGTGGGCTGTAACGTAGTTGATGCTTTCGGCGGCGCAGACGGTAACATCGTTAACGCTGCCCTGTATGCCGTTGACAATACCCTCTTCCATATCCGGCGCACCGGTAGCGAAACCTTTTGACCCATCATCATTTCCGCCTTTTATCGCGGTCCGTATGTGGTCGTTGAAGATGGCAAAATCAAGGCCCCTTTGAGCGCCGGTGACGGTTTGCATCTCTTCGTCTAGTACGGAACCTCCCGCTTGCCAGGGCTCACCGTATATCAGTATGCTTGGATCCACTTTTTTCCGCAGGGTTTCTGTAAGCTCTTTCATGGTAGGAGTGTCGATAAGCCCCATCAGGTCGAAACGGAAGCCGTCCACATTGTACTCCCTTGCCCAGTACAAACAGGAGTCGATGATATATTTTCGTACCATGGGACGTTCAGAGGCGATTTCATTACCGCAGGCCGATCCGTTTGCCAGCGCCCCGGTGCCGGTGGTACGGTAGTAATAACCGGGAACGATACTGTCAAAGGGCCCGCTTCCGGTCTGATAAGTATGATTATATACCACGTCCATTACAACCCGGAGACCCGCATCGTGCAGAGCCTGGACCATGAGCTTGAATTCCCGTATCCGCGTCAAAGGGTCTGCGGGATCGCTTGAATAGGAGCCTTCGGGGACATTGTAATTCTGTGGATCGTACCCCCAGTTGAATTTTGGAGCCGGTGAACGGGGGTCATCTACGGTCAGCTCATTTATGGAAGCAAAATCGAAACTGGGCAAAAGATGCACATGGGTAATGCCCAAGTTTACAAGGTGATCAACTCCGGTGGGCGCGCCTACCGCCGTTTTAGTACCCCTCTCCGTAAACGCGAGGAATTTCCCCCTGTTCTTCATCCCCGAGTTTTCATCTATGGAAAAGTCCCGCACATGAAGTTCATAAATAACCGCATCCTGCCATGCAGCGGAAAAAGGCGGCTTCTGTTTCGGCTTCCAGTTTGGCGGATTGGCGGCGTCCGGGCTGATAATCGCCATACGCTGCCCGTTGGCCGAGACCGCATACGCATAGGGATCCGCAGCCCAGCTTACCCTGGCGTCGTTTCCGCCGCCGGTAAATTCCGTACGGTACAGATAATACTTGCCCGCCAGGTTTCCTTTTATCACCGCCGACCATACGCC
This sequence comes from Treponema sp., assembly GCA_031283725.1. Taxonomy (GTDB): domain Bacteria; phylum Spirochaetota; class Spirochaetia; order Treponematales; family Breznakiellaceae; genus Termitinema. The sequence continues at coordinate 13,740 of JAITBG010000193.1, forward strand.
GGTTTTGGCATCCCGTTCCATTCTGTGTAAATTTTGTGTTTCATGATCCGTTACCTTGCCTGCGGCGTTATACGTTCCGCTGTCCTCATATAAAGCGACGGATACTGCGACGGCTGTGGGGGCCCATACTTTAAAACCACTTTGATCCGGCCGGTAGCTGAGGCCTAAATCGCCGCCGCCGTAATAATAGTCATCAAGGATATTGCGCATGGTAACTTGTTTATCCCCAAAATCACCGCTTTCATCCCGCGCAATATACTGTTTTGAAGGATCAATAATTTTTTCGCTCAAGGTAATTTCCACTTTACCCCTGCTAAGCCGCTTTGATACCCCCGCCAGCTTTTTGTTGTTCCCGTACAGGCCAAATGCGCTGTAATCCGCCGGTTCCTTTGACAGGATGACCGTAACTTTATCCGCGCTGTCCGCAACCGCAAAGAGTATAGGCGGCCGCGAAATATCGGGCGTTGACGTATAGACCGCCGGATCGTTTTGCCTGATCCAGACTTCCCTTTCTTCGGTAAAACGATCGTTATTCCCGTCTTTTTCGGCCCAATCGTTGCCATCCTCGCTTCTTCTGATAATCATACCAAACTCCTTAACATTGGCAAATGCTTCGGGTAATAGTAACCGCGCCGTAACGAAACCATCCCTGTCGGGGTTATGTACATCAAAGAAAAAATTCTGGGCTTCCCCGGAACCATCGGCAGGCCAGAGCCACACATTCCATCCGGCATAGTCCCCCATGTACCGGTAATAATGAACGATTATGCCTGAAAAATCATCTTCCAGCGGTGTTGTTGAACAGGAGAGTATTACTGCGGCAATTAAACCCGCCGGGATTATGCGAAGAAACCTTCTCATTCCATGCGCCATACCCCAAAGCTTTGAGCTTCCATGGTACAAAGGCCGTTTTCCATGCCGCAGCGGCCAATGGCATAGACCGGCCTGCCCGCGGCGTCGATCCGCGCGGTAACGGTGTTTCCGCCGGGGTTAACCGCAAGGATAAAAGCGCCCCGGCGGTAGATAAAGGGCATGGCGTTTTTTTGAGCGTAGAGTATCGTCAAATTTGCTTTTGCCTGGAGATCCGGCTCGGCGTTTCGCAGGGCCAGAACAGCCTTGAGGGTATTCAGCAGGGAAGCGGGATCGCCGGCCTGGGCCTGGACGCTGGGCGCGCCGCCGCCGCTGTCAAGCGGCAGGTAGAGCTTGTCCGGGGGGGCCTTAGAAAAACCCTTGTTTTGGCCTTCCGTCCATTGCATGGGAGTCCGGGAACCGGTGCGGGTATAGCCGCCTTCCTTGGTAGGCAGGGGGATGTAGCGCATACCGATTTCGTCGCCGTAATACAGGAAAGGCACCCCCGGCAGGGTGAATAATACCGCGTATGCCAGGGCAAGCTCCGCCGGCGTCAGGTTCGCGCCGATCCGGGCCGTATCATGGTTGCCGGTGATCAGGCTGATGTAACCGTCGTTCTTACTACCCTCGTACCACGGCAAATACTGATCCAAAAACCGGGTAATATCCCCATTACCGTCTTTTTTGAAAAAACTGTGGTCCGAACCGGGTATTATGCTGTACCCGCCTTCTATTTTATAGTCCCGCACCAGGCTTTTATAGCCCGAACCTTCGTGGTCCAGCAAAAAATCCGCGTGGAACCCTGCTTTGAGGGATCGGCAGGGAGAGCTCCATTCGGAAACAATCGCCGCTTCGGGGTATTCGGCGTCCAGCATTGAACGGATATTCCGCCACACCGCTGCTGTGGCGCTCTTGTTCTCGTCGTCCAGCTTCACCAGGGAGTCGGCCATGTCCACCCGGAAACCGTCACAGCCCAGGCCGGGGCCGCCGCCCTCAAGCCAGAAACGCATAATATCCTTAAGGGCTTCCCTGGTGGCAACGCAGTCGGGTTTATCCGGCGTCATTTGCCAGGGTTCGGTAGGATTGAGAAAGCCGTAGTTCAACGCGGGCTGGCACTTAAAAAAATTGATAATGTATACCCCGTTCCGTTCCGCTTCCCCGGCGATAAAATGCAGGTCCCGCAGGCCCCAGGTAATCCAACTGTCGCTCCAGATATAACGCCCGGAATATTCGTTGGGCAGAGCTTTTTTGCTTTCCGTAAACCACCGGTGTTCCTCCGAAGTATGGCCCGGAACTAAATCCAGAAGGACACGGATATTTTTTTTGTGAGCTTCTTTAAAAAGCCGGAACAGATCATCGTTGGTTCCGTAACGGCTTGCCACTTTTTTATAATCCCGCACGTCGTAGCCGGCGTCTTTGAAAGGAGAATCGAAGCAGGGATTGATCCACAGGGCGTTACAGCCGAGGTCCGCTATATAATCCAGCTTCTGAATGATCCCTTCAATGTCTCCGATGCCGTCGTTATTGGCATCATAAAAACTCTGGGGATAGATTTCGTAAAAAATTGCCTTCTCTAACCATTTGGGCATAACTTACTCCTTTGAAAACCTATAATTATTACCGCAAAATAAAACAACAGTATATGTACCGTGGGTAACCAGAACCCAAAAAGGGCCGCCAGAAATACCGGCAGGGTAGAAGAAAACAGCAGAAGCCCAAACCGATCCCGGGCAGACAAATTGACACTGGCCATCCGCTGTAGTCCGATACAAAAAGAAGCGGAACTGTAAAAGACGGCCTGCAAAATCAGTACCAGGCCAAAAGCCATGGCAAGAAGAGGCAGCATAATTCTTCTGCCGTAGCCGTTTTGAAGCATGAGCGTATTAAAATCGTCCGCGGGAAATTCCGCCGGAAATACCCCGGAATCAATATCGGAAAACCCGTCCGCCCTTTCCGCGCCGGGATTCAGAGACAGATTCCCATCGGAATTTACGGTAAGAAAATTCTCCCCGTAGAGCCGGGAAAATGCCTGGTAGGGTTCAATCCGCGCTATGGCGAGCATCACCGGAAAGTTGAGGCAGATGGTAATCAGAAAAAAATGCAGCGCCACCCAGCGGCGGCGCAGGCCCCGTATCAGGGTAATAAACCTGGCAGCCTTTTCTTCATCCCCGAAGAAGAAGGCCCCCAGGCTTACGGCCTCAAAATATTTTTTCATGCGATATTTTTACTCACTCTCCTTTATTCGCCCCCGCGGTGAGCCCCTCAAGGAGGAATCTCTGGAACACCATATACATGATCGTAATCGGAACAGCGACCAGTACGCAGCCTGCACAGAAGGCGGTAAAATCGTTGTTGGAACGGGTCACGAGGTCAAAGAGGCCGATAGCCAGGGTTCGTTTTGCGTCCCGGTTGATCAAGTAGCGGGGCAACATATAGTCCATCCAGGGCCCCATGAAGGAAGTTACGGCAATAAAGAACACAATGGGCATGGAGAGGGGCAAGATTAGTTTTACAAAGAGCTGCAGCTTTGATGCGCCGTCAATAAAAGCGGCCTCGTCAATGGACTTGGGAATGTTGAGCATATAGCCCCGTACCAGCCAAATATTACCTGGTATGCCCCCTGCCACATAGATGATGACCAGCATATTCAAGTTGTTGAGCATACGGAAGTTCAGGGCCACCATGTAAAGGGCAGTGAGCCCCAGGAAGCTGGGGAACATCTGTAAAATCATCACCGCCAGCAGCCCCGTCTTCCGCCCCCGGAACTTAAACCGGGCAAAACTGAAGGCCGTCATAGTGTGGAGCAGCATCGAAAAAACCGTTGTCAGCACCGCAACGTAGAGCGTATTGAGATACCAGGCGGCGAATTTCGTTTTCTCAAACAGCCTGACATAATTAGCAAGCGTAGGCTGCTCCGGAATCATGGTACCCCGGTTTATGCCGTTCACCGGGTTGACGGACGAACCGATCACCCAGAGCAGGGGATACAGGACGGCCACAGCCACAATAATCAATTCGATATGTATCAATATGCCGGCGATAACTTTTTTAACCGTGTATGTTCTCATACATGCCTCCTATTCTTCTTTAAATGCCCGCGTACGCAGCAGGTTCCAGGTCGAAACCGAAGCGACAATCACAAATATCAGGATACTCAAGGCGGAAGCGTAGTTATACATCCGCTGATCCAGGGTCAGCTTGAATATCCAGGAAATAAGAATATCCGTAGAACCGGCCATCTGAAAATTGGGATTGGGCGGCCCGCCGCCGGTGAGAAAGTAGATCATGTTAAAGTTGTTAAAGTTAAAGGTAACGTTCATCAGAAGCTGGGGCGAGGTGGATGCCAGAATCGCAGGCAGGGTAACCACCCGGAATTGCTGCAAGACGTTGGCGCCGTCGATTTGGGCGGCCTCGTACTGTTCCTGGGGAATCGTAATCAGGATCCCGGAAATGAGGGCCATAAAATAGGGGAATCCTAACCACACATTTACTACCACCAGGGAGAGCCGCGCCCAGAAGGGGTCCGACAAAAAGGGAATCGCTTCGGTAATCCACCCGGCGCCGAGGAGTATTTTGTTAAAAGCCCCTTCCTGGTTCAGCATTGTCCTGAATACCATCATGGAAACAATGCCCGGCACCGCCCAGGGCAGAATAAAGATACTGCGCCAGAATTTGGGAAATTTAACCGCCTTGGCCCGGATGAACAGGGCTTGCAGAAAACCGAATATGTACGATGAAAAGGTTGCCAAAAAAGCCCAGATGACGGTCCAAATAAAAATCTGCACAAAGGTGGCGCCCCAAATTTTTATTTTTACAATATTCAGAAATGTTTCCACCCCGGTCCATTCCACGAGCCTGCGGGGCGGTATAAAGTTTGCGTTGTAGTTGGTAAAGGCCACCAGAATGGCGAACACGATGGGGACTATCGAAATAAAAATCACCAGCAGCATCCCAGGGGTGATAATGATGTATTCAAAGGCGCTGCTCCAGAGGATGCGGAAATAATCGATACTGGAAATATGCTTTCCCTCTTCTATATGTTTGCGTCCCCGGTAGGCATCCGCAATATTCCATATCCAGAGCAGGATGAAGAGGAACAGAACTACCACAGAAATAATGCCCGCCAGCATGAGCATGATCGAATGATCGTACACCAAGGTCTTGGAGCTTTCCCGGGGTATTTCCCCCAGGGTAACGAGCCCCCAGATGCCCTTGGTAAAGAACCCCGCATTGCGGAACGCGGGTTCCGCCCGGCCGGTAAGCACCGCCAGGCTTCCGGTAAGAAGCTCAATACCTACAAAAATTAACTGCAGGATAAAGAAAAGCAGCCCCTTTAGTTTTTGTTTGTTCAAGCATTGGCCGCTGCCCCAAATGACGGCGGAACAAACCGCGGCTAACTGTTTCATGTCTTCCCCCCTATCTCTTTTTTCCGGCCACAGCCAGGCTGGTGTCGTAGGTTTCCATGGCCTTTTGCTGGGCTTGAGGCACCGTAAGCTGCTCGTCCCAGGTAAAAGTGAAAAGCGCTTTTTGGGCGTCCCAGGCCTGGCTCATTTCGGGGATTATAGGCATGGGGTCCGAATAGGGCGACTGCTCCTGGATTCCCTTCATATACACATCGTCCCGCAGGCCAGGAATGGCGCTGATGTCCTTCCAGGCCGCCATTTTTCCGGTCTGCTCGTAGAGTATGGTTTCCCCCTTCAGGCTGACCAGGAAATCCACAAAGGCAAAGGCTTCGCCCATTTTTTTGGAATAACTGGAAACCGCCGCAACAATGTTGCCGCTGAAGCACCGGGGCTGCCGGCCGTTGATGGCCGGCAGCTTTGTTACACCGAAGTTAATGCCGTTTTTCTTTGCGTCATCGATTCCCCAGGGGCCTACAATGGTAAAGGGCACCTCTCCCCGCTGGAAAGCCCCGATGGTGGAATCGTAGGTGGCGTCCGCAACCTTGACGTTGTAATATTTTTTGAAGCTGTGGTGGAATTCCACTCCCCGCCGGGCCGCGTCGCTGTCCCAGCCGGGGTTACGGTAATCGTTCATGCCGGGCCCGAAAAGCTCCATCCCAAAGGCGGTCAGAAAAAAGTAGTTGGTATAGGAATCGTCCACCTGCCAGCGCAGGGCGTATTTGTTTTCCTGGGGATTGTTGTACCGCTCGGCAAAACGCCGGATCTCCTCGAAACTGGAAGGAACCGGGGCGGACCCCAGAAGATCCTTGTTGTAAAAGAAAGCGATGTTTTCCGTCGAGATAGGCACCGCATAGAGCTCCCCGTCGGCGGTACAGGTTTCTATGGCCGCCTCAAGGATCAGATCGGTGAATTTTTTCCGCAAATCCGCCGGAACCGGCTCCGCAATACCGTCGATAATGGCAAGCCCGATATGATCGTGGGGCATGATATACACGTCCGGGCCAATATCCGCCGGCCCGTCCAGGGAAACCTTGCCCCTGGTGTCCACGGACCCCACGTTCTGGTACTCCACCTCTATGCCGGGATACTTTTCGTTAAAAGCGGCAATGGCCGCCTCCGCCCAACCATCGTTATCCAACCACACTAAAAGTGCGTGCTCTTCCCGCGCGCAGGCCGCGAAAATCACTACGGCCAAAACCGCAAAGGCCCAGGGAAATACTTTTTTCATCCTTGCCCCCCCTAATATAGTAAAATTTTTTCAAGATTTATAAAAAAAACCTGTTTTTAATTACAAGACAGATTATAAGACAGGGATTT
>JAITBG010000157.1 GCA_031283725.1 Treponema sp.
TCCGTCAGTGCCGCCTGGGGAATAGTCCAGTCGGTTTTCCTGGCGGAACAGACCGTAATCCAGCCCGCGGCCATGGCGAGAATGGCGTCCCTGCCGCTGGGGAGCCAGTCTTTTGTTACTGTCATTGCGTTACTCCTTCTATGTATACATTGGGGCTGTTTTGTTCCCTGAAACCGGTGGACGCGCACCCGTTTGGGTTAAACGGGATCCCCTTTGAGTTGAACGGGTTCCCGTTTGAGTTGAACGGGACCCCGTTTGGGTTGAACGGGACCCCGTTTGGGTTAAAAGGGACCCCGTTTGGGTTGAACGGGCTCCCGTTTGGGTTAAAAGGGCTCCCGTTTGAGTTGAACGGGCTCCCGTTTATCGTGGTTTTAGCGGTATTGAGAAAACAGTGGGGAAAGAATCGGTAATTTTGATAAACCGAAAGGAAATTCGGCGTTAGGTACTTAACGCGCCATCCACGGCGGCCGGCTTTGTCGAAAGCATGGAATTATGGGGGCTCTTTCGGAAACCTTGTGCAAGTAATTCGTGGGAAAATTATATACATGAGCAATTAGCAGGTGGGGGATGGCAGGGAACCATCTCAGGGGAAACAAAAATATACCTTTGTTACTTGCAGTTCAATGGTGCACGGCTTAGAATTATTATATGGGGGTTCCTGCCGCATTCCTAAAATATAGAGGCCGTTGTCCGGTGGTGTCGGGATTGTTTTATCCCGATGACAGGAAAGAGATGAGGACCCGGATTCGTTCCTTTGGACTGGAACGCGGCGTTGGAGGGAGGGCCGCAGCGATTATCGCTCCCCACGGAGCCTGGGACCTTTCCGGGTCTGTGGCGGCCACGGCGTTTTCAGCCGCCTCCGGCCGGGCCGATGAAATAAGGCGGGTGGTGATCCTGGGAAATGTCCATCGCCCTAAGGAGCATGGGGTGTTTTTTTCGGATTCCTTCTATTTTGAAACCCCCCTGGGGAGGCTGCCGGTGGATCCGGAGCTCACCGAATCCCTGGCGTCCTGTAGTACCCTCTTTGAAATCAACGATATTCCCCACCTGCAGGAACCTTCGGTAGAGGTTCTGCTCCCGCTGGTACAGTTTTGTTTTCCCGACGCAGCAATCGTCCCCATCCTCATGGGCGGGGCTCAGCCCAGGCTGATATCGGCCCTGGCCAGGGCGCTGAGGATAATCCTCGACCCCTTTATGGGCAGCACCCTCCTGGTGATTTCCGCCAATGTTTCCGTTAATGATGATGAACAAAAGGCCCGTTTAAGCGCGGAAACCTGTATTCAGCTGCTGAAAGACAACCGGGTAGGTGATTTCATTTCCGGAATATACGACGGCCGGATAAGTGCCTGCGGCGGCCCCCTGATAGCGGCCCTTCTGGAAAGCGGCTTGATGGCCGACAAAACCGCCCGCCTTGTGACGGATCCCCTGCTAAGCGCCCGTGGAGAATGGGGCGATACCACCTTTTACGCCGGCATCGCCTTCTTCCCATAGTCTTTGCGATGGATAATGTCTTAGTGTTTTTATCATATATTTTCTTGACAAACCTTCAAAGTAACTGCAAAATTAGAGTTTCTCCTAAGAGAGAATTAGATTAATGAAATTCAGTAATGGGTAAGGAGATGTAAAATGGCGGAGCAAAGACCTGAGATTGCGAATACTATTCAAACCGGCGTATTCAAAACCAATTATCACGATGTGGGTGGGGGTTTTCCGGTAACTCTGCTCCACGGTTCCGGTCCGGGGGTAACCGCCTGGGCAAATTGGAATAAGCTTTTTCCATTATTAAAAGATGAATTCCGGATTATCGCGCCGGATATGTCCGGTTTTGGCTTTACGGAGCGGGTTGCCGGCAGGGTAGAGACTATGAACGGCTGGGTTCAGCAGACCATCGATCTGCTGGACGCTCTGAAAATTGAAAAAACCAACCTGGTGGGTAATTCCTTTGGCGGAGCTCTGGCCCTGTCCCTGGCGATAAAACACCCCCGGCGGATAAACAAACTGGTCCTCATGGGGGCCATGGGAGTAAGCTTCCCCATCACCTACGGCCTGGATCAGGTTTGGGGTTACGAGCCTTCGGTGGAGCACATGGAAGAACTGCTGGAAATTTTCACGTATGACCACAGTTTTGCTACCAAGGAACTGGTCAGGACCCGGTACGAGTCCAGCATACAGCGGGGGTTCCAGGAAAGCTTCCACGCCCTGTTCCCCGAGCCCCGGCAGAAAGGGGTGGAGGCCATGGCGGGAAACCAACGCTATATCCGGAACATCCCCCACGAGACCCTTATCGTCCACGGCCGGGAAGACCGGGTTATCCCCTTGGAGAATTCCTTTAGGCTGCTTCAGCTGATAGACAATGCCCAGCTTCACGTGTTCGGCAAATGCGGTCACTGGACTCAGATTGAACATACCCAGGAATTCGCGGACCTGATCCGTGCCTTCTTCAAGAGATAATTATGGATGCCGCAAAGATCAAGGCTTGCGCCGATAAGCTTTTTCAGGCGGAACGGAACCGTAAGGCTATTGCGCCTCTGACCGATCATGATAGTAGTATTACTGTGGACGATGCTTATCGGATTCAGTTGGAGAACGTAAAAACCGTCCTCGCCATGGGGCATACTATTTCCGGGAAGAAGATCGGCCTTACCTCTCCGGGTATCCAGAGGCAGATGGGGGTCAGCGAACCCGATTACGGTCACCTCTACGCCGCCATGGACTGCAAAGACGGGAGAATCAATACCGCGGCTCTGCTTCAGCCTAAGATTGAAGGGGAGATAGCCTTTGTTCTCAAGGCGGATCTTTCGGGCGGCAAGGTTACCAGAGAAGATGTGGTCAGGGCTACGGACTATGTGGCTGCGTCCTTTGAAATTGTGGACAGCCGTATTGCGGATTGGAAGATTAAGCTGCCGGACACCATATCCGATAACGCTTCCTCAGGGCGTTACATCCTGGGGGCGGGGAAGTTCAAGCTCAGCGAGGTGGATCTGCCCACGGTGACTATGAAGCTCTACAAGAACCGGGGCGAGCCGGCCGGCGAAGGTACCGGCGCGGCGGTTATGGGAGACCCCTGTATTTCCGTGGCCTGGCTTGCGAACCGGCTCTGGTGTTACGGAGTAACCCTCAAGGCCGGGGAGGTGATCCTCTCCGGGGCTTTCTCCGCGGCGCCCCCGGCGGCCAAGGGCGATAGTTTTAGGGCGGAATTTTCTACCCTTGGCGTGGTCGAAGCGCAGTTTATCTAATCTGAAGAAAAAAGGCGTGGGGGGATGGAGAAAATAAAAGTAGGCATCATCGGACCGGGAAATATCGGCAGTGATTTGATGTATAAAGTCATGAAGAGTAAGTATCTCCAAATGCGCCTGATGACCGGCATAGTAGAGTCCGAGGGTATCAAGCGGGCCGCAGCCCTGGGGTTTAAGACTTCCATTAAAGGTGTGGACGCCGTGGCGGAGGATCGGGAGATCAGGTTTGTTTTCGATGCCACAAGCGCCAAGGCCCATATCCACAATTCGGCTGTCCTCAAGGCTGCGGGAAAGATCGCCATCGACATGACCCCGGCGGCGGTGGGGCCCTACGTGGTGCCCTGCGTGAACCTGGACAAACTTACCGACGAGGTGGACTTTAACATGGTTACCTGCGGAGGCCAGGCCACGGTGCCCATTGCTTACGCTATTAACCGGGCGGCGGACGTGGAGTACGTGGAGATCGTTTCCTGTATTTCCTCCAAGAGCGCCGGACCCGGGACCCGGGCAAACATCGACGAATTTACCGAAACGACTTCCAAGGCCCTCCGTGTGGTGGGCGGTGCGGATCGCAGTAAAGCTATCATCGTGCTGAATCCCGCGGAACCGCCTCTAATGATGACCAATACGGTCTACGCCCTGGTAAAAAACCCGGACGTGAAGAACATTACCGAATCGGTGAACGATATTATCCGGGAAGTACAGGGTTATGTTCCTGGGTACCGCCTGCGGCTGCCTCCGGTGATTGACGGCAACAAGGTAACGGTGATAGTGGAAGTTGAGGGCGCGGGGGATTTTCTGCCCGCATATTCGGGGAACCTGGATATCATCAATCAGGCGGCAGTGGCGGTGGCGGAAAAGCTGGCAGTAAAACTGCTGTCAGGGAAGGCATAAATGGGCGGCGCGAAAATAAACATAGTGGATACCACCCTGCGAGATGGCAGCCATGCGGTAAGCCATTCCTTTACCGTCGAACAGGCCGGGACCATAGCCCGCGGCCTGGATAAAGCCGGAGTTGATATTATTGAGATTAGCCACGGGGACGGTATCACCGGCTCGTCGATTAACTACGGATTTTCCAAGGTGGATGAGTTGGAACTAATCGAAGCGGCGGGGAAGGTGATAAAGAACGCCAAGTTGGCGGTATTGCTCCTGCCGGGGATAGGGACCATTGAGGATTTGAAAAAAGCCCGTGAGCGGGGCGCCAACGCGGTACGGGTAGCCACCCACGTTACGGAAGCGGATATCGCCATCCAGCATATCGCCTGGGCAAAACAGGCGGGGATGTTTACCGTGGGCTTTCTCATGATGGTCCACATGGCAAGCCCTGAAAAGATCGTGGAACAGGGGAAGATTTTTGTCGATGCCGGAGCGGACTATATCAATCTGGCGGATTCATCGGGATACATGGTTCCCGAGGAGGTCCGCGCCCGGATCGGGGCGCTTAAGGAGGCGATTAGTATCCCTGTGGGCTTTCATTCCCACAACAACCTTGGGTTAGCGGCAGCCAATTCTTTGGCGGCGGTGGAGGAAGGCGCCCTGTACATCGACGTCACCTGCCGGGGGCTGGGCGCCGGCGCGGGAAATACCCAGGGAGAGGTTTTCTGCGCGGTACTGGAACGGCTTGGTTACAATACCGGGGTGAAAAGCTACGAGTTGATGGACCTTGCGGAGGATGTGGTAGAGCCCCTGATGCAGCGGCCCCAGGTGATTCGCACGGATTCTCTCATGCTGGGGTATGCGGGGGTGTATTCCAGTTTCCTGCTCCATACCCGGAGGGCGGCGGAAAAATTCGGCATACCTCCCCGGGACATCCTGGTGGAGCTTGGTAAGCGCCGCATGGTGGGGGGCCAGGAAGATATGATCGTTGATGTGGCTTACGAGCTTTCTCAGAAGAAAAAACAGGGAGAGTAGGGCTGTCTTGGCACGGGTCTGGCAGGTGTCGGTACCGGAAACGGGGAAACAGTTTTCCTGCAAGGAAGATGAATCGGTTTTTGCCGCCATGATCCGCGCCCGTACCGGTCCGGTGAGTTATGGCTGTGCCGGTGGAGGATGCGGCGCCTGCCGTATGCGGATAAGTTCCGGGGAATGGTTTAAAACATGAGCGCCGCCCATGTTACGGAGGATAATAAAAAAGAGGGGATAGTTCTTTTATGTTGTGTTCAACCCCGCGGTAATCTTACGATTCGGCGGGTGGAAACAAATATTTAGCGCATGGAGGTTTGATATGGGATTTACTGGGACACTGCGTCCAGGACTCGTCCAGTTGCGGGTGCTGGATTTGGACAAGACCCTGGATTGCTACAAAAACGTTGTCGGATTGGACGAAGTTGGCCGGACCAGCGATGGCCGGGTAATGTTGAAATGCTTTGATGAATTCGATCATCACAGCGTGGTACTCCGCAAGGCCCCTGAGGCCGGACTTGATTACGTGGCCTTTAAAGTTGCGGACGAGAAGACCCTGGAAGATATCAAGACAAAGACCGAAAAATTCGGTTACAAAGTAACGGAGCTCAAGGCTAACGATGAACAGCCCGGTTTTGGCAAACGGTATGCCTTTACCATTTGTACCGGGCATCAGCTGCAGATTTACAGCGAAGTGGAACTGGCAAAGAAGTTTCCCCCGATCAAGAATCCCGACATCTGGCACGAATCACCCCGGGGCATGCGGGCTTCCCGGTTGGATCACTTCCTTCTCTACGGACCCGGTATTGAGGAGGCGGAACGGTTCATGAAGGAAGTCTTCGATATGTATGTTCCCGAAGTGTGTAACACTCCCGACGGGAAACGGCTCGCCGCCTGGATCACCGGCTCCAACAAAGCCCACGATTTGGCCTTCGTGGAATATCCCAAGTCTGGCAAGATGCACCACTTTGCGTTCCTGCTGGAGACCTGGCAGGACATACTCAACGCTGCGGACCTGATCGCCATCAATCACCTGAAGCTGGACATCGGTCCCACCCGGCACGCCATCACCCGGGGTACCACCATCTACTTCTGGGAGCCCTCGGGCAACCGGATCGAGACCTACTGCGGCGGCTATACCGCCTATCCTGACAATCCTCAACGGGTATGGGATGCGGACCAACTCGGCCGCGGGCTTTTCTACTTCTCCGGGGAAATGATCCCCAGCTTCCTGGAAGTGGTTACCTAATTTCGTAGTTTAAGCGGCAGGCCCGCCGGATCGTAGTAATACTGTTCCAGCGGGTTTTTTCCGTTTTACTCCGTCAGCGCCGCCACGCCTGCGCCGAAGAGACTGGCCTGTTCCACCGGGGATATGACGCAGAACCGGGGTTTGTCCGCGGCCAGCATGGTGTGCAGGTAGGATTCCAGGCTTTCCCGCATGCCCTTGTATCGCACGTAGGTGGTTCCTTCCACGGCGATCCGTACCGGGGCGAGGGGGTCATGGCCCGCGTCCATCCGTTCCACCGTAGCGGCGAGCACCCCCGCGGAAAGCAGGGCCGCCCGCTCCGTAATAATGGAACTGAGGTAGACAAGCGAGGCCAGGGCATCCCGTTCATCCTTATCAAAAAGTTTTCCCAGCGGGCCCTCCATAGCCAGGGGAGCGCGTAAAAAGGCGTTGAGATCCTGGGTTTGCAGGGTAGGCCAGGCGAGGAATTCGCCGGACTTTTTGAATTTCAAAACGCCATCCCTAACAGCCTGCTTGAGAATATGAAAACTGAGGGGACCCAGGTAAGCGCCGGCGGAGGCTTTTTCCTGGGTATAGGTCCCGGGGTTTTTTGTGGTGGCATCGTATTCTTTGTCCAGGTATCCCAAGTAGCGGGGGAAAAAGGTACCGGTCTCACAGACTACAATCTGGGGGGATGTTTCGGACTGAAAGCCAATCTTGGGGATGCTCTTTTCTGGGTATGCGGTGTTGACTCCGGTTCCCAGAATAAAGCCGATCACCGGGCCGCCGGCTATACCATACTCGTCCAGCCCATCCCCTCTGCCAATGTTCGGGGAGATCTCCACCGTGCCGCAGAGCAGGGTAGCCACAGTATCGTTGAGGAGTACGATTTTTTCCGGTACCTTTAGTTTTTTTCGTACCAATGCGTCCCGGAGTCCCTGGCCTATGGACTTGCCATGTACCTCAGGAGCGTCCACTTCCTTACTGAAGGACATGAGTATCCCGTCCGCTTCCCTGGTTATCTCCATGGGGTATGAAAAACAAAATCCGATGCCTTCAACCTTTCTCTCCCCCGCAAGAAGGGGTTCGGTAACATCGGCGATTGCGTCGAAAAACTGTTCCGCGCTCACCCGGCCATTAGTGCCGGGCATGGGGACCTTCCGGGTCCCTTCCGCAAGAGCCTTGCCCTTTTCGTCAAACCGTACCCTGGCTGCCCGGAGGTTTGTTCCCCCGGCGTCCAGGGCTATCACGGTTCTCCCCACAGGTATCCTGCTTCCACTGTTAATATAGGCTGGGATCATGGGGAGACTGGAACTCTGACCCCGCAGGCCCCGTTCAATATCAAAAAGGATATCCCGTACCAGGCAAAGGGGGTCGATAATATCATAATGAAACCCGTGGTATCGGGCAAACTCGGCTAATTCTTTAGGATTAAATGACGAACTCATACAAGCATACCTCCGCTCTAATTATGTCCGGGAAAGTCTATCTTCGCAAGGTTCGCCGGATTTTTTTAAGTCCGCCGGAAAAACGAGCTCCATGCCGTCATAGGCCGGTTCCATGACCATCCCCTCCAAGCCCCGCTTTTCCCGAAAGCGATTACAGTAGGCGCTGATTTCCCGGTGGGAATGGTTATGGCAGATATGGGTAAGATACACCCTGGGGGAGCGAATTTCTGTTCCCGCATTCAGGGCCTGCTCAAAACTGAAATGGGTTTCATGGGGCCGCTCTCGCAATCCCCCAATGATGAGGAATTCCGGTCCCCGAATCAGCCCTAAGGTTTGGGGGGGAATAAAACTGGTGTCCGTAAGGTAGACCCCGAAGGATCTTTGGTCTCCCGCTTCCTCCCCCCGGCCGATCTTCCAGCCCAGAATATCCAGGATACCGTGTTTAACCGGGACCGGGGTCATGGTAAGCCCGCCGATGTGCACGGGGCCGTTTACGGCGTTTAGGCTTATCCGGGGCTTTCCCCCTCCGCGCTGGGTGTTTTTGAAAACATAAGAAAACCGCGATTCCATTTCCGTCATAGTTTCGGCATTTCCGTAGATCGGTATTTCATGTTCGTAGCTTAATGATCGTACATCGTCCAGGCCGTGAACATGATCCGCATGACCGTGAGTCAGAAACACCGCATCCAAGGCTGTAATCCCCGCCCGTAATGCCTGAATCCGGAACTCCGGCCCGGTATCTATCACCACCCGCTCGCCCTCATCGCCTTCGATATAAACGGATGCCCGCATACGATTATCCCTGAGATCTTCGGAACAACACACCGGGCAGGAACAGCCTATAACGGGAATCCCATGGGAAGTACCGGAACCGAGAACGGTTAGCTTCATATAATAAGTATGGGGTAAAATACGGCGAGTTGCCAACCGGTACCTGCCGACATAGGGTGAATGAATAGTGATACTATATTTTCATAAAATTATTTTTTATGAAAAATAATTTTATGAAAATAGTTGACAGTCAATAGACCAGATGATAAGCTTACTACATAGTGGGTTTAGGATATGGCAACGCGTAAATATGTTATCGGTCTGGATTTTGGAACTAAATCATGCCGTGCCCTTGTGGCGGACGCAAAAACCGGGGCAGTTGCCGCCCTGGGTGTCCAGGATTATGTACACGGGGTGATGGACAGGGTATTGCCCGATGGAACTACGCGCTTAGGCGCCGATTGGGCCTTACAGGATCCCCAGGACTATATTGAAGCGCTGGAACATACGGTACATGAGGCGCTTACGCAGGCTGCCTTGAGCGGAGATGACATTATCGGTCTTTCTGTGGATTTTACCGCTTCTACCATCCTGCCCATTGACGCGTCGGGGGTTCCGCTTTGTACCTGGGAAAAATACAGCCGCCGGCCCCATGCTTATGTAAAATTATGGAAGCACCATGCGTCGGAACCTCAGGCCAGGCAAATTAACAGACTTTTAAGGGAAAAGCAGGTATTGGATCATCCGCGTTACGGTGGCAAGGTCTCTTCCGAGTTGATGCTGCCCAAGGTTTTGCAAATCCTCCAGGAGGACCCTGAAATATACGAAGCGGCGGATAAAATTCTTGAAGCGGCGGATTGGCTCACCCTGCTCATGACAGGGGAGGAACGGCGTTCCGGCAGCACCGCAGCGTATAAAGCCATGTGGAGTGAAGAGGAAGGGTACCTGCCCTCTGAATTATTGAAAGCCCTGGACCCCAGGCTTGAACATTTTGTGGAACAGAAGTTGAGAGGCGCTGTCTGGCCCGTGGGCAGTAAATTAGGGGAACTAAACGCGGCCTGGGCGGAGCGGCTGGGCCTTTTACCGGGTACCGCCGTGGGGACGAGCATTATTGATTCCCATGCGGGAATGCCCGGATGCGGTATTGCTAAACCCAGGCAGATGATGCTTATCATCGGAACCTCCAGTGTGCAGGCGGTGTTGAGCGAACAACCCTATTCCGGCAAAGGTATCATGGGCGGAGTAAAGGGCGGTATCATTCCCGGTTATTATGCTCTGGAAACGGGCTTGGCCGGGGTGGGGGATATATTTGAGTGGTTCATCAATACTTCCGTCCCCGCTTCGTACAAAGCCAAGGCTGATGAAGCGGGTCTTAATCTGTTCCGGTATCTCAGCAATCTGGCTCAAAATTCCAAACCCGGCGAAAGCGGTCTTTTGGCGCTGGACTGGTGGAGCGGAAACAAGACCCCCTTTGTAAATGCCAATCTTTCCGGCCTCATTCTCGGACTGTCTCTGACCACGAAGCCCGAGGAGATCTACCGGGCCTTGGTAGAGACTACCGGATTCGGTACCCGGATGATTATGGAAGCCTTTGAAACTGCGGGAGTTCCCGTCGACGAAATTTATGCCTGCGGGGGCATTGCCGAAAAAGATCCCTTTCTTATGCAAATTTTTGCGGATATAGCTAACCGGGAAATAAAAGTATCCGCCGTGGAACAGACCGCGGCCTTTGGGGCTGCCATGTACGCATCGGTGGCCGCCGGATCGGAGCGGGGCGGCTGCAATCATATTACCGAGGCGGTGTCGGCCATGAGCCGGGCCAGGGGCCAAACTTACCGGCCGAACCCGGCCCATGCCGCAAAGTATTCGCTGCTGTATGGGATATACGAAGAACTCTGCGGCTACTTTGGTGAAAGAAGTGATACAATGAAACAGCTCAAAGCCCTGCGTGTGCAGGGGATCAGCCAAACGAAAAAAGGGTCCTTATGATCACAGTACAGCCCACGCCGCTGATAATGCTCCAAATAAAGAACCGGTATTCTGAATTCAACCCGGCCATGAAACAGATAGCGGACTATCTGTTTACGGCTGACAGACAGGTACTGTATATGGGGATAAGCGAGCTGGCAGCCGCAAGCGGGGTCAGCGAAGCCTCTGTAACCCGTTTTGTCCGCTTACTCAAATTTGACAGCTTTAAAGCTTTCCAGTTTGAGTTGGCAAAATCGCTGATGCAGGTTGAGGAAAACGGTAAGATCGGCATGATAAACAACAGAATCGCTTTTGAGTATGGCGGTGTTTCTCTCAGCGATTCGGCGGAAGAAGTGGGGAAAAAGGTGTTTCAAAGCAATATCCAAATGCTCCAGGATACCATGCGGACCATTGATTATAAAAAAGTCGAATATGTGACGAACCTTATCACCAATGCCCGGAATCTGGTATTCCTGGGAGTTGGCCGATCTTATATCACCGCGGAAAGTGCGAGGATTCGGTTTAACCGTTTGGGGATCAATTCCTTTTCATATTCCGATACCCAGGAGCAGATTGTTGCTGCCACGACCTGTACCGGGCAAGATGTGTTTTTCGGCATCAGCAATTTCGGCCGTTCGGCGGCGGTGGTGAACAATCTCTATCAGGCAAAAATGCGGGGAGCGGCCACCGTAGGGATCACCAGTGCAGACGGTTCTCCCCTGACCCGGATTGCGGATACCTGTTTTCTTGTCGCCTTCAACAGCGCAAATATGGAGTATCATACCCACAAACAGGTTTTTGAACCGGCCTCCGAAACTATAGCCCAGATGGTGCTGCTGGACTGCATTTATATGAACGTTGTTTCAAAACAGGACGAGTCCTGTTTTGAAATGTTTTACAATACCGTCAAGGTACTCTCCGATGAGCGGCTCTGATGGTATAGTTAGTGTGCAAATCTGGCTTGAATAAATTTTCAGGACAGTATATAACAGCCACGCGGGCTTTAAACGCAAAGGAAGGAATATGAAGGGAAGAAAGGCATTGTGTATGATGCTGCTGGCATTGGCATTCTTCATGACGGGAACACTGGCTAACGCTAAAGGAAAGAGTGACTCTTCCGGTGAGAAAGTGTACATTGGCTTCAGCATGGTTTCAATGGAAAACGAAGCGTGGGCTACTATGGCCGCCGGAGCCAAGGCTTTTGTTGAAAGCCTGCCTCCGGGAGCGGCGGAACTGGTAATCATGACCGGCAGGGAAGCTCCTGTACAATGGGACAACATCCAAAATTTTGTTGCCAAATATGGTTCAAGCGGGATACTGTGGGTTGACCCGATTACTATCGGTATTACCCCAAACATTGCGGCATTGTGTGAACAGGAAGGTGTTTTTTATGTTAATCTGTTCAACAAGGAAGCAAGCATAGTCCCCACGGATTATTCCAAATGGGTGGTATTCATGACCCAGGACGACGAAGCGAACGGATACCTTGCCGCAAAAACGCTCTTTGATTCCATTGGCGGAAAAGGCAATGTGCTGGAGCTGTACGGCGTACAGGGTAACGATGCTTCCTTTAAACGGAACCTGGGTCTGAAAAGGGCCTTAAGTGAATATCCGAACATTACGCTACTGGATACTCAGATTGGCGATTTCTCCGGTCCTGCGGCGCAGACGGTTACGGAAAACTGGCTTACTAAATATCAGGCGGCGGGCACGACCATTGACGCCATATTCTCCGCCGGCGATACCATGGCCCTGGGCGCTATTGAAGCGCTAAAGCAGAAAGGTCTTGCCGGCACGGTTAAGGTATGCGGCATTGACGGTATTTCCGCCGCCCTTGACGCCGTAAAAGAAGGCACTTTGGTCAGCACCATCTATTACGATGGGTATCTTACCGGCGGCTATGGGGTATCTTATGCCTATGCGGCAAAGACCGGACGGCTCGATCCTAAAACCATGGATCAGAAACGGCGCATGTTTTATACCAAAACCATTCTGGTAACCAAAAATAATGTGGATGACATAATAACGAACTATATTAAAAACGTTCCGAAATATGATTATGCCAACCTGGATGCTGCCGTAGACAGCATAATTTCTAATCCGAAACTTTAGATCAGATTAGCAAAAGATTCTGCGGAGGGCAGCAGTGCCCTCCGCCTCCGATAAAAAAGGAGGGATGCGATGCAGAACACAACAGCATATACGGATGGACATGATACTGTAGCAGTACAGTTTGTGCAGAAGGTAAAAAATGACGCAAGAAGGGCCGTTGTCCGCAGATTTGCGCCGGTCATAGTGCTTGTTGTAATGACTGTTTTTTCCATGATATTTGTACAGGGCTTTATGACATGGGATAATCTTGTAAACCTGATGTTTCAAATGTCCCTGCCTCTCATATTAGCAACGGGTCTTACCTTTGTATTGCTGATTGGCGGGATTGATTTATCCCTGGAAGGAGTCATGGGATTTTCAGGCGCTGTATTTGTGCTTATGATCCCGAATTCAGTGAACAATAACAGTTTTGGATTTTTTTCTGTTATAATCATCCTGTTGTTCGGAACCTTTGTGGGCTTTATCAACGGGATTATCCATGTAAAACTGCGTATTCCTTCATTTATGGTCACCTTTGCTGTTGGCGTAATCGTGCGTGGATTTGGTATCTTGAGCTATAATTCAATACCTCCCAGCATCAGAAGCGAAGGGATTATTGCCTTTTCCAGAGGATCCGTATTAGGCATCCCTAATATTACGGTTGTTGCTTTCGTAATCTTTTTTATTGGCTGCATTATTCTGAATTATACTGCTTTCGGACGGGCGGTATATGCAATTGGCGATAATGAAGTCAGCGCACGTACCGCAGGAATCAAAATTGAGCGGGTTAAAATCATGATATTCATGCTCTGTTCTGCCATGGTCAGCGTTGCGGGTATCATGGGAGCTGTCCGGTTGAAGCTTGGACTTGTGGGCATTGGCGATAATATGCTGTTCCCTACCATAGCGGCGGTAACCGTTGGTGGTATAACTCCGGGAATCGGCGGTATGTTTCAAACCTTTGTAGGCATAATGATCTATACAGAGCTGATTAATTATCTGACCCTTATGGGCGTTGATGCTTCTTACAAGCAGGCCATACAGGGTATCATCATTTTGATAGCCGTTGCGCTTTCCGCTACAAGAAACCGGAGAGTAATAGTTAAATGAATACCAGTACGGATAATCGGATTCTGTTTAAGATGCGTGGTATAGGCAAGACCTACGGATCAACAGACGTCCTTGAAGACATAGACATGGATATTTATCGAGGAGAAGTAATCGGCCTGATTGGAGAGAACGGCGCGGGAAAATCCACCCTCCTTAAAATTATTGCGGGGGTTGAGCAGGCTTCAAGCGGCACAATAGAAATGAATGGGGCTCCTTATAATGCGAAAAATGTTCTTGACGCTAACCGGCAGGGGGTCGGTATGGTGTTTCAGGAGCAATCCCTTATTCTTAACCTGACGGTGGCGCAAAATATTTTTCTGGGAAGAGAGAAATCATACTCCATAGGAAAACTAATCAATTGGGGTAAAATGAACGCCGATGCAGAGGCAGTCCTGGCCCGTATCGGTATCGATAAACACATACCGCCAAATAAAAAGGTATATGATCTGAATTTTGTTTCCCGGCAGATGGTGGAAATAGCAAAGGTAGTGAATATAATAATACTTTCAAGCGGGTCGGGGGCGCTTCTTTTGCTGGATGAACCAACCACGGTACTTTCAAGTGATGAAATCGAAGTGCTTTTCAAAGAAATACGCCAAATCACGCAGAATGGCGTATCGGTCATTTTTGTCTCCCATCGCCTGGATGAAATATTGGAAATATCCAACCGTATTTATATTTTTAAGGACGGCAGAAACGTCGGCTCGGTGAATACCAAAGATGCTGATATCAATATGCTTTATGAACGAATGGTAGGCCGGGTTACTTCCGGTATGTATTATCTTATCAACGAGCAGACTATTCCTTCGGATGAGATTGTTCTATCAGTCAATAATTTGGGCAAATTTGGCTATTTTAAGGATGTTACGTTTGATCTTAAAAAGGGGGAAGTGCTTGGGATTTGCGGTGTTGAAGGTTCCGGCAAGGAAGAACTCTGTGCTGTGTTATGCGGCGATGAGCCTTACACAGCAGGTACTGTAGCGGTACGGGGGAAAAAAATAAAATCGTTGGAGTCCCCCGCTGTGGCCCTTAGAAAAAGTATTCTATCCATTCCGCGGGATCGCCGTAGGGAAGGAATGCTTGGCATGATGCCAATAAGCGATAATATCATTGTTTCGAGCTTTGCAAAAATAGCAGCACACGGTGTTTTTTCCGGTAAAAAGGTCAACAGAATCGCCTCGTACTGGGTGGATAAAATGAAAGTAAAATGTACGGGAATTAAGGAAAGAATTGATCGCCTGTCGGGTGGAAACGCGCAAAAGGTAATTTTTTCGCGGGTCATAGGCAGTGGTAGTGAGGTACTGATCCTCAACCATCCAACCCGGGGCGTTGATATCGGTGCGAAAGAAGATCTTTATAAAGCGATCCGGGAGATAACAAAAGAGGGAAAATCGGTCATTCTTCTAGGCGATACTCTGGATGAATGTATCGGCCTTTCGAGTAAAATTTTTGTCATGAAAGACGGAATCGTGCAAAAAGAATTTCCTGCCTCTGCTGAGGCAAAGCCCGAACAAGTTGATATTGTAAAGTACATGATGTAAGGAGGGCGGGGAAGAAACATGAATACGCCAATAAGTGTTTTTATAAAAGAAAATAAATATGCCAATGCGGCGTCAAAAATCTTTGCAAGATATTCTGTTGTGCTTGGCATGCTGGTAATCATGTTGGTATTTAGCTTTTTTAGTGAAAACTTCATGACCATCCGGAATCTTATCAATATTCTTTCTGCGGCTACGCCGATATTTTTTATGGCCATGGGGCTCTTTTTTGTTATCCTGACCGGCAGCATAGATCTTTCAACGGGATCGATATGTACCTGTACCTGCGTTTTTGCCGGCATTTATATCGGCCAAATGGGAAATGCCGTGTTTTTAGCGGTCATTCTGATTGGCGTTTTTGCAGGCCTGTTGAATGGAGTCCTGGTTTCAACGCTTAAAATGCCGTCCTTTATCGTTACCCTCTGTACCACAAGCATCTGGAAGTGTGCCGCGTTGATACTTTCAGGCGGCAGCAGCAGAAGTATTCCTATTGAATTCTGGCCGATTTTCGACTGGTCACGGATTAATTTGTTTATATTTCCGCTCACCTATGTATTCGCCCTGGCAGTTTGGGTTATTTTTATTTTTATTGAGCGGTTTACAAGCATGGGCAAGAGCATTTATGCGGTGGGAGTGAATGTCGGCGCGGCGCGCATGGCAGGGATACAGATAGGTAAAGCCCAGATTACCGCCTATCTGCTTTCGGGTGTGGGCAGCGCTATTTCGGGCGCCTTTTACGCCCTGCGCCTGCGTGCAAGCGCTCCAACCGTAGGCGATAGCCTGACATTGATAGCCATTGCCGTTATTGTGTTAGGCGGTACCTCACTTGCCGGAGGCAAGGGGACTGTGGCAAATGTTCTTCCAAGTGTCATAACTGTGGTCATTCTGCAATCCACGCTGAAAGTTATCGGGTTAGACGCTTATTGGCAGGATATAGTCTTTGGAATAGTTCTGATTGCGGCTATTTATATCAATTCAGATCGTTCCGCATTAAAGGATATGGTTGTCAAATAATTTCAGCGTCAATACGCAGTGTGTTTTCCCATCAGTTCCGCTCCCCAATTTCGTATACGCTCCGCGCAATCGGCATTCGCCGTCCCATTCCGAAAGCCCGAGGGCTTACCTTGAGCACCGGCGGGGCCTGGCGGCGTTTGAACTCCGCTCGGGCAACGGTGCGGATGATCCGGCTTACCAGTTCTTCCTCCCAGCCCTGTTTGACGATACCGTCTTTGGAGAGGTTTTCGAACAGGTAGAGCTTGAGGATCTCGTCTAATACTTCGTAGGGGGGGAGGCTGTCCTGGTCCTTCTGGTCCGGCCGTAGTTCCGCTGAGGGGGGCTTGGTAATGATTGCCTCGGGGATGATCGCCTTAGCGCCGGCTGCGAGGGAACGTTCGTTGATGCGCTTGCAGAGGGCGAATACTTCGATTTTGAACAGATCGCCGATGACCGCCAGGGCGCCGTTCATATCACCGTAAAGGGTACAGTATCCCATGGCGAGTTCGCTTTTGTTGCCCGTGGTGAGGAGCATGGAGTCAAACTTATTCGAATAGGCCATGAGCAGGGAGCCGCGGATACGGGCCTGGAGGTTTTCTTCCGCAATATCAAAGGGACGCTTCTCAAAGACCTCTTCCAGGGTGGAGAGGAAACTGGTGAATACCGGTTCTATGGGGAGCACTTCGTAACGGCAGCCTAAGTTTTCCGACAGCTCACGGGCATCGTCCTTGGAGCCCTGGGAGGAAAAGCGGGAGGGCATGCTGAAGCAGACGATTTTGTCCTTGCCTATGGCCTTGACACCCAGATAGGCTACCAGCGCAGAATCAATGCCCCCGGAAAGGCCCAGGTGGGCCCGCTTAAAGCCGCACTTGACCATATAGTCCCGTATGCCCATCACCAAGCCTTCTTCCAGCATATCCAGTTCGTACCGGGTCAAGCCCACCTTGAAAAAATTATCCGTACCGGTCTGGGCAGCAACTGTGGTGCTTCCGGCTGCCGCCTTCGTTCTTGGAGTCCTCAAGGCGTCCCCGGAATCCCAGGTAACGAGGTCCTCCGCAAAAGCTTTTGCGTCGAGCTGTACGGGGTAGTTTTTTACCGAAGCGGATGCGGCGGCTTCCGCGGTGGGCGCTACCACAAAAGAGCGGCCGTCGAAAAGGATAGAATCGTTGGCGCCCACCGCGTTTATGTAGACCAGGGGGATATTGCCCCGAATTGCTATGCGTTCCGCCAGCGCCCGGCGCACCTTGAGTTTGCCCGCCACATAGGGGGATGCGGAGGGTACGCAGAGAAGGCTGATCCCCTGGTCCAGCAGTTCCCGTACCGGGTCCCGGATATAACTGGTACCGGGTATGTCCGTTTCCCGCCATACATCTTCGCAGATCGCAAAGCCTATGCGTTCCCTCTTGTACTCAAAGGCGGACCATTCCCGGCTGGGCTCAAAGTTCCGGGCTTCGTCAAATACATCGTAGGTGGGGAGCAGGGTTTTTAACTGTTCAAAGACCAGCTTCCCGTTCAACAGGATGCCGTATTCGTTAACCAGGGACTTGCCCCGGGAATAGGGGTTCCGGTTCACAAAGCCAAGCCCCACCGCAATGTCTGGGGGTAAATCCCGCTGGAGCATGTGCAGGGTGCGGATATTCATTTCCACAAAGCTGTCCTGATCCAGCAGGTCCATGGGGGGATACCCGCAGATCGCCAGTTCCGGAAACAGGATCAGATCGGCCTGTCGTTCCTCCCGGGCTCTTTTGGTAAAGGCCAATATTTTTTCCCGGTTCCCGAAAAAATCTCCGATGGTAGAATTAATCTGAGCTATTGAAATACGCATAGAGGAATTCTAGCATTTTCATATAGAAGAGTGAAGAGCGTCTGCAATCACAGGAACAAAGGAAAACTAACCATAGGAACACAGAGAATTTACGCAGAGAGGACTTTACCCCAAGCGGAAAACACTATAAGGGCGGTGGTATGTTCCGCCTCCATGCCGTATCGCAAGGTCCATCACGGTGGTCAGATACACAAAGGCCCCGGCTATGCGCAGATACGTCATGTCCGATACCCCTTTCTGGCTGCCCATGTCGGCGTGGAAATCCCTGTTTTACAGGCCGAACGGCCGCGATTCGGCGCGAAGGTCCGTCTTTTTCGATTTGCCTGCCGGATGGGGTCAGGTCCGCCCTTTCAAATACCCGCTTTTCAACAGAGTCCCAAACCACAGCAGGCGAACAAAGCTCTTCCTTTTTCTCCCTCCGCCCGTTCTTTGCCGGTTAGCCCGGGGAAAGAAAACCGTTTCAGTATTACTAAATGATAGAAAGTCTCTCTAATTTCTTCATTTCTCTTCATTTTTTTTCAAATAAATAGTATAAATACTTGACTAAATAAATTTACAATGTTATAGTTATATTATCAAACAATTTTAAGGAGAGTATCCAAATGGCAAAAGCCGTCAAAACACCTGGGGAAGTGATAAAAGCCCAGGCAACCGCGTACAATCTTTCTATTACCCAGTTAGCTGAAGGAATCAAGATCAGCCCTTCTGCAGCCCGTTTGTTAATCAACAACAAGCTGCGGATCAGCGTTCCCTTCGCACAGCGTCTTTCCAAATATTTCGGGAAAACTCCCGAATATTGGATTAATTTACAAACCGCTTTCGAGCTGAGCGAATTAGCTAAGGACAAGAAAAACGCTACGGTCCTTAAGTCAATTTCCAAAGCCGTAAAGGTGGCGGCGAAAGCTCCGGCAAAGAAAGTTGCCGCTAAGAAAGCTTCCAAAAAAACTGCCCCTAAGAAGGCTGCGGCTAAAAAGGCTCCGGCGAGGAAAGCTGCAGTTAAAAAGGCTGCTCCCAAGGCCAAGGCCCCGGTCAAAGCCAAGGCTCCCGTTAAAAGGCCGGTCAGAAAAACCGCGCCGAAGCCTGCTTCCAAGCCGGCAGCCCCGGCCCCGGTAGTGTCCTGGACTCCCTCGTCGGATAGTAATTAGTAAAAGCCGTTTGACTAACGCCGTTTTATGCGGTGTTTTTGTTAATTTTTCTCTGGAAAATACCGGATACAGTAAATCCAGCAATGGGTTTACTGTATTGATTTCTGCGTTTACCATCTCTACCATTACTTTTAGTTCGAAGGATTTTAGGTAAAAATCATAAGGAAAATGGCGAAAATTTAGTTATTTTTCTTAAAATTATGGTAGAATTAATAAAGATTCGCTGGGGTTGACGCATGGAGAAGACGGTGGAGCCTAATTTACATATTGACGAACAGGGACAGGAAAAGGATCTGTTCGTCCGTATATATTCAGACAGTTAAGCGCCTACAAGGACCCTTATCAGTCTATTTCGAGTATTTTAAAGGATACCTGTGATTTTTTTGGGTTTTTTGGCGCCTTTGTTTATGAGGTCGATCATACAAGGGTATTCCACCTCTTTGAACACTACCGCGCTCCCGAGGCGGGGCTGCGGGAAACCCTGGTCCTTTCGGAACATCTGAGCGGACATGATATAAAAGAATTGGCCCGGAACCCCGGGGAAATTGTCTACCTAAAGTCCAAAAAAACCAAATTAGGGACGAAATTTCTGGAGCTGTTTTCCGCTAAGTCCCTGATTATGATCCCCGTTATTATTGAGCAGAAGGAACCCACTGCTTTTATCGGTATGCTGGACAGGCGGCATCCTATACGGCTGACCAAGCGGGAAATTGTTGACGCCGATGCGATACTTTCGGTGTTCGCGGGGCATATCAAGATGCGGGTTTACCAGAAACGGCTGGAATATGCCTATTCATCCCTGCGGAATATGATCGATAATGCGGGGATTGATATGTACGTCAACGATTTCTATACCCATGAACTCCTCTTTATCAACGAATCCCTGGCTGCTCCCCGGGGCGGAGTAGAGGCGCTTCTGGGAATGCCCTGTTGGAAAGCCCTGTATCCCACACAAAAAGAAAAATGCGATTTCTGTCCAAAGGAAAAATTGGTGGATGATAAGGGGAACCCAACCCAGGTCTATACCTGGGATTTGCAGCGCCCCTCCGACGAGTCCTGGTTTAGGGTGGTGAATGCCGCCATCAAATGGGTGGACGGCAGGCTTGTCCACGTGGTGAGTAGTATCAATATCACGGAAAATAAGTATAATGAAATGCTGGTACGCCGCTTGGCGGAATGTGATGTATTGACTTCCTTGCCGAACCGGGGAAAACTCGTGGAGGATCTAAATAAATTTCTGACCAAATCGAAACAGAAGACGGATAGGGGTTACTTGATATTCATGGATCTGGATGACTTCAAAAATGCAAACGATTCCTACGGGCATCTCATAGGGGACGCCCTGTTGCGGCAAATCGGTCATTTCCTGCTGAACGAAAGTACGGTCCTGGGAATGCCCTACCGTTATGGCGGGGATGAATTTGTTATTGTGGCCGCGGACAAGTCGGCGGAAAATCTTGACCGTATTCAGGAGAAGTTACTGGAACGTTTTTCTAAAGAATGGCGGATAGATGGCAATTCAGTTTACTGCGGGATCAGCGCCGGAGCGGTCCCTTTGGGGGACAAAACGGCGGAAGAGCTCATTCACGCTGCGGACATGGCCATGTATGAAGTTAAAAAGAGCGGGAAACACGGGTTTCGTCTGGGTTGCCTGGATTAAAATGATGCTTAAACCTGAGGATTATATCGCCGATTGGCCCGACATGCCCTATCTCAATTTTTCTACGTGGCTGGAGGATTTATCTGTCCGTTGGGACAGTAAAACCGCTATTTTTTACCGTTCCGGTAAGCAAAAGGAATTTACCCGATGGTCTTTTGCCCGGTTGGCTATGGAAAGCCGGCGCGTAGGCCGAGGGCTTCTGGCGGCGGGGCTGGTCAGGGGGGATCGGGTTGCCCTTTGGTCGGAAAACCGGCCTGAGTGGATCGCCGTCTGGCTCGGCGCGGCGGTGGCGGGGCTGGTAATCGTGCCCATCGACTTCCTCCTCTCCGAAAAGGAATGTTCCAATATCCTGCAAATTACCGGTGCGAAGGCCTTTTTTTATTCCGGCCGGAAGCGGGATTATGCGGCGGAACTCCTCGCCTCGGGGGGCGCCCAAAAAATCTCCCTTAAAGCCGCGGTGTGTATCAGCCAGGAGGGGGAGAATTTTTTTGAAGCCTTTGGCGCGGAAGCTGCAGATTATCTGCTCCCGAAGGCGGAGGAAATCGCCGGAACCGATCCGGTATCCATCGCCTTTACTTCCGGGACCACCGGGTTTGCCAAGGGTGTTACCCTGAGCCATAAGGGGATCATCGCCAATTCCAACGCCGCTATCCGTTCTTTGCGGGCCTACCCCCAGGATGTGTTCGTCAATGTGCTTCCCCTGCACCATACCTATCCTACCACCTGTTCCTTTGTTTCCCCCCTTTCCGTGGGGGCCGCCACAATCATTGTGGATAAACTGGTGGGGAAGGTGGTGATCGACGATATCCGCGAAGCCGGGGGAACCTTTCTTATCGCGGTACCTTTGCTCTACGACAAGGTGATGGCGGGGATACAGCAGGGCTACAATGCCCTGCCGCGTATCTTGCGGGCAGTTCTGGATCCTCTGCGGGAAATAGCCCTGGCTAAGGCCAAGAAGGGCAATTATCAATTTGGTCAGCGGGTCTTTAAGTTTATCCGCAAAAAGACAGGGCTTGTATCCATACGGATGATGGTCGCCGGCGGCGGTCCCCTGAACCCTAAAACCGCGGACTTTTTCGACTCTTTCGGCTTTAACATCGTTCATGGCTACGGAATGAGCGAGAACGGCCCCTTAATCAGTGTGAATACCCCCTGGCATAAGAACAATGTTTCTGTGGGCCTGCCGGTGTTATATACCGAAGTGAATATCTTCGATAAAAGCGAAGAGGGGATCGGGGAGATTGCGATAAAATCCCCTTCAATCATGCTTGGTTACTTCAATAACCCCGAAGCTACCGCAGAAATCTTCGCTTCCGACGGGTTTCTCAAAACCGGAGACCTGGGGTATATCGACGAACAGGGTTTTATCTACATCAACGGCAGGAAGAAGAACCTCATTGTCAGTTCCGGGGGTAAAAATATCTACCCCGAAGAAATAGAAACCCATTTCGACGGGTCCCGGGTTGTGGCCGAGATACTGGTGTTGGGCAGGAGGGAGCCCGACTATGGCGGGGAGGAGATCTTCGCCGTGGTGGTTCCCAACCTGGAAGCCCTGGGGCAGGATTATCCGGATAGGGAATTGGATGATGAATTTATTCGTGGCCTGGTGAAAACCGAAATAGGCGAGGTGAACCGCCGCCTGCCGGGGTACAAGAAAATAAGCGATTTTACCCTGCGCCGGGAACCTTTTGAAAAAAATGCCCAGATGAAGATACGCCGCTTCCTGTACAAAAGCTACGAGAATGGGGCGTCTAAACAAAGATAGGACCGTCTCCAATGCTTGGCCAGGGCAACCGCATTATACCTCTTAATTAAGGAGAAAAAACCACAAAGGAACGGAAGGCACACAAAGGAAGGAATGACTTGGCCTTCGGGGAGTGCCTTGGATTCCTGGGAATCTGTGTTGGATTCCCCGGAGAATGACTTATTCTCCGGGGAGAAACTTCATCATGCGGCTGCCCTGAATGCTTGGCTTGCCACGGTTCCCCCATACTGGCTATAGTCATTTTATGGAAATAATGAGGCGAACAACAAATTGCGGCGCCATTGGAAAGGCTGATACGGGGAAAACGGTTGTTTTAAACGGCTGGGTACACCGGAAAAGGGATCACGGGGGCATTTCCTTTATCAATCTCCGGGACCGGTACGGGATAACCCAGGTGGTAGTCGATTCGGATGCCGGCGTTTCGGCGGAATTGGCCGCCCTGACAGCGGAATTGCGGAACGAATTCTGCATTGCCGTGGAAGGAACCGTCCGTACCCGGCCGCCTTCAATGGTAAATCCCGATATGCCCACCGGGGAGATCGAGGTTCTTGCCAAAAAGCTGCTTATCCTGAGCCGGTCCGAGGTGCTCCCCTTCCAGATTGATGAGGAATCGGAGGCCAAGGAGGAACTGCGTCTTAGTTACCGTTACCTGGACCTCCGTTCCGCCGGAATGCAGCGACGGATAAAACTGCGAAACGATGTGGCTTTTGCGGTTCGGGAATGGATGACCGGCCAGGGCTTTTATGAGATCGAGACCCCCACCTTTATTAAATCAACCCCCGAGGGCGCCCGGGATTACCTGGTCCCTTCCCGCCTATACCCGGGCAAATTTTACGCCCTGCCCCAGTCGCCCCAGCTCTACAAGCAGATCCTCATGGTTGGGGGCTTCGACAAGTATTTCCAGATTGCCCGGTGTTACCGGGACGAGGACGCCCGGGGGGATCGCCAGCCCGAATTTACCCAGATTGATATTGAGATGTCTTTCGTAAGCCGGGACGACATTCTCACCATGACCGAAGGGCTCATGGGCCACGTCTTTAAGAAGACCGTTGGTCAGGAACTGCCCGCCCAATTCAAGCGTATCAGTTATGAGGATGCCCTGGAACGCTACGGTTCCGACAAGCCGGATCTCCGCTTCGATTTGGAACTGCAGGATTTCGGCCCCTATGTTGATAGCGGCGGTTTTCAGGCTTTTAAGGATGCCCTGGCCGCCGGCGAAGCCGATAGGGCCGCTGCGGCTGCCAGGGGGGTAAGCCTTTCCGGGGGCGCCGTTAAAGTTCTTGTGGTTCCCGGCAAGGCGATGGGTGAAGCCTCGTATTCCCGGAAGCAGATCGAAGAGCTGGAAGCCCAGGCGAGGATCTACAAGGCTAAAGGATTAGCCTGGATGAAGGTCGCCGGCGCCGAAGCCGTCCCGGTCCTGGAGGGCGGGGTTGCCAAGTTTTTTGAGGAGAGTGCTCAGAAGATTTGCGCTGGTCTTGGCGCAAAATCCGGGGACCTCCTCCTCCTGGTTGCCGATCCCCGGCGGAAGATTGCCAACATCGCCCTGGGAGCGGTCCGTTCCAAACTTGGCCGGGATTTAGGGCTTATCGGCTTCGATCCGGAGAGAAAACTGCGCTTTGAATTTGTCTGGATAGTGGACTTTCCTCTCTTTGAATTCAATGAGGAGGAAAACCGGTGGGAAGCGGCGCACCATATGTTTTCCTGGCCCCAGGATAAGTACCATGCTACCTTGGAACAGGACCCCGGTTCGGTAAAGGGGGACCTTTACGATCTGGTTCTCAACGGCTATGAACTTGCCTCGGGTTCCATCCGTATCCACGATCCGGAATTGCAGAAGCGGATCTTTAACATAGTGGGATTTGATCCCGCCGAAGCGGAACAGAAGTTTGGGTTCTTGATCCAGGCATTCAAGTACGGCGCCCCGCCTCACGGTGGTATAGCCCCCGGACTGGACCGGCTGGTGATGCTCATGGCCGGGGAGACCTCCATTAAGGAAGTTATCGCTTTCCCGAAGAATTCCTTCGCAGTAAGCCCCATGGATAACTGTCCCGGTGAGGTTGACCGGAAACAGCTTGATGAACTGCACCTCTCGGTGGTGCAGCCGAAAAAGAACAGCCCATGACAAATAAAGTTAAAAAAAATATGAAAGGTTATGGTGACTTGCTGATGACCTTTTTTAAACTCGGGGTGCTCACCTTCGGCGGGGGATATGCCATGATTCCCGTGGTGGAACGGGAGCTTATAAAAAAGAGAGGCTGGACCAACATGGACGAGGTGATGAATTATTACACCATCGCCCAGGTAACTCCCGGTATCATCGCGGTAAATCTTTCTACTTTTATCGGCTATAACCGAAAGGGGCCTTTGGGGGGCGCTCTGGCTACCATTGGCTTTGTGCTTCCCGGTGTGACTCTTATCACTATTATCGCCGTCGTTCTTACTAACGTCATGGATTTTTCCGCGGTACAGCACGCCTTTACGGGCATACGGGTTGCGGTTGGGGCGCTGATCCTGGATACGGTGATCAAGGTGGGGAAGGGGGTATTCAAGAACCGGAAGGCTCTGGTGATCTCTGTCATCGCCTTTGCGCTTTCCTTTTTCCGGAACGTCTCCCCAGCGCTGCTGGTTATCACTTCCGGATTTGTGGGGCTTTTGATATTTCCACCGGCTAAACAGAATGATTCCACGGATGGGGGGGAAAGCAAATGAAATTACTTTACCTCTTTATCCAATTTTTTAAGATCGGGCTTTTTTCCATCGGCGGGGGATACGCCACACTGCCCTTTCTCTACGAGATAGCGGCCAAGGAAGGTTGGCTCAGTGCGGAAAAGATTGGGGATATGTTGGCGGTCTCTCAATCCCTGCCGGGGGCTATCGGGACAAACCTTTCGGCTTATGCAGGCTTCCAGTATGCCGGCATACCCGGCAGCGTGATTGCGTTCCTGGGTTTGGTGAGCCCTTCCATCATCATCATTATTATCATTGCCCGGATTCTCAATATTTTTAAGGAAAGCAAAATTGTAGCATCCCTTTTTGCCGGGTTTCGCCCTGTCGGCGCCGGGCTTCTCGCCGCGGCCGCATTGGGAGCCCTTACCGTCTCCTTGTATAACCCTGATGCCGAAGTCTGGACCGCAATGCTGCGTTGGCGGGAATGTATCCTCTTTGCGGCGATATGCCTGCTTATCAAGGTGTTTAAGAAACATCCCGTGGTATATCTTGCCATTGCCGGCGCCGCGGGTGTAGTTATGGGTTTATAAATGTGTTATCATTGAAGAGAGGAGATATCTATGCCTTATCTTATTGTTCTGATTGTAGCCGGCTTATTCGTTCTTGGGTTCCTGTTTCTGTTTTTCCGTTTCTTCGGGCTTTGGTTCCGAGCCCTCCTTTCCGGGGCCTATGTGGGACTGGGGAAGCTGATCGGTATGTGGCTGCGGCATGTAAACGCCGGGATCATTGTGGATTCCCGGATCATGCTCACCAAGGCGGGGATAGAGGTGGATTCGGATATGCTGGAAACCCACTTTCTTGCCCGCGGGGACGTGATTAAGGTAAGCCGCGCCCTAGTGGCGGCAAACAAGGCTAATATCCCTTTGCCCTTCCAACGGGCGGCGGCTATCGATCTGGCAGGCCGGGATGTGCTGGAGGCGGTTCGTACCAGCGTTAACCCCAAGGTGATTGATTGCCCCGATACAAGCAAGGGGAAGCATACCATTGATGCGGTAGCCAAGGACGGGATTCAGCTCCAGGTTAAAGCCCGGGTAACGGTACGGGCGAACCTTGAACGCTTGGTGGGCGGCGCCACTGAGGAAACCATTATTGCCCGGGTAGGGGAGGGCATTGTTACTACCATTGGTTCCTCCGAATCGTACAAGACGGTACTGGAAAATCCCGACATCATCTCTAAGCGGGTTCTGGAAAAGGGCCTGGATGCGGGTACCGCCTTCGAGATCCTCTCCATAGACATTGCCGATATCGATGTGGGTGAAAATGTGGGCGCCAAACTCCAGGCCGACCAGGCGGAAGCGGATAAACGTCGTTTTCAGGCGGAAGCGGAAAAGCGCCGCGCCGCAGCCCAGGCCCGTGAGCAGGAAATGATCGCCCTGGTCCAAGAAAACCGCGCCAAGGTGGTTCTGGCGGAAGCGGAGATCCCCCTGGCTATTTCCGAAGCCTTTAAGCAGGGCCATCTGGGTATCATGGATTACTACCGGCTCAAGAATATTCAGGCCGATACCGATATGCGATCCTCCATTGGTTCCGCTCCCGGCGGGAAGTAGCGCGTGGAAAGATTCCTGAGTTCTTTTTTCCCTATTCTTATTCTTATCGCTGTTGTCGCTTTGCGGATAGTTAGCATGGTTAAGCGGCGGAAGCGTAAGCAGGAACAAAAAACCGATAGGGGTTTTAACCCCTGGGCGAATAACCCTCCGGCTCCCCCCAACCCCGCCGCGGTATTGCATACAGAACAGGCGCTAAACCAAGAAGAAGAGTTTTCCGCCTGGAACTTATCGGTAGACGAATATATCCCGCCAAAACCTGTTCCGGTTCCGACGATGCCCGAGCCCCGGTCAGGGGAGATACGCCTCGCGGTATTTCCGGCGAAGCTTCCCGTGGAAACACCGGCGCCTGTCATAACGGTTCCGGAAGACTACGTCCCTGAAACCGCCAAGGCCGGTGACTCCGGTATTTCCGGCGAAGTTTGTTCCGATACGCCGAACCCCGTGGTAAGCCGCATCCGTTCCCTGCCGGCCCTGCAGCAGGGGATTATTTGGGCGGAAATCCTGGGTACTCCCAAGGGGAATGCTAAAATAGAGTTGTTCGGAAACCTCAAGCTCCCGAACAAGTCCAAGGATACAGATCCCGCAGCCTGGAGTAACGATTAATGGCGCCAAACAATTCAATTTTGACCGACTATGCTTATAATGAAATCTTACGGATGATATTATCTACAGAAATAGCGCCGGGGAGTAGGATTCGGGAAGATTTTTTGGCGGAACAGTTGGGTATCAGCCGTACCCCGGTC
Organism: Treponema sp.; assembly: GCA_031283725.1. Lineage (GTDB taxonomy): Bacteria > Spirochaetota > Spirochaetia > Treponematales > Breznakiellaceae > Termitinema. Next base: position 27,698 of record JAITBG010000157.1, read on the forward strand.
CGGGAGGCGGTTAACCGCTTAATCCAAAATGGATTTATCATCAATATTATCCGAAAGGGGCTCTACTGTGTCAATTTTTCCCGCCGGGATCTGCTTAATCTGACGGAACTCCGGCTTGCCCTGGAATCCCTCTCCTTTGAAAAGTGTATAGATTTGGCAACCGATGAGGATATTGCGGGGTTTCAACGTATTATCGACGACTTTCAGGCACAGCTCTCTATCATAGTGGGTCATGATGAAAACGTTATTGGCAAGGAAATTGCCATGCTCCATAATGAATACGATATCCGTTTTCATGTGGGTGTCGCCCAAATCTCCGCATCCACCCGGCTGATCCGGTATGTGAATGAAGTTGAAAATATGCTCCTGATCGCCCGGCAACGGATATATAGCAATAGTAATCGGGTCGAGATTGTTCAGCTTTCCTGGGAACAGCATCAACGGATGTGCTATGCCATCCGCTCCCGGGACAAGGATGCCGCCCGGGATCTATTGGGGGAACATCTCAAGCTGATGATAAAAACCCAGATCAATATTGTTGATAGCGCCGATGAGATTGTCGAATCTGTTCATAAATCGGATGTTTGAAGTAAACGGACCCACTCCTCAATCTTTTTTACCACCACCGCCCGATCCTGCTTTGCGGGATTTACAAAGTCGATCTCGCCGGCAATGGTGTTCCCCGTGAGCAGGGCCTTGAGTTTATCCTGGGCTTTTCCCTTGCCGCCGGCGTGGCAGCAGAACAGGCCGAGCTTTTTGCCGTTGATCTTCGTTTCACCAATGAAACTTTGCAAGGCCGGAGCGGGGGTTCCCGCCCAGACCGGAGCGCCGAGGATGATAAGGTCGTATTCCTCAATAGTAACCGTATAGGGCTTGAGTTGAGGTTTTTTATGGGAAAAGACCTGCTTCCCGCCCCAGAAGTACTTTGAAAGGCCGGTCCGCTTAATATCGTCTGCGGTCTTAAGCTCCAGGATGTTGCAGACCGAAGATATGGCTTCGGCAGCCTTTTTTAGTTCCTCCGCAACCAAGGCACTGTTTCCTTCGTAGGAATAATAAACAATCAAGGTTTTCATAGTAGCCCCCCATCATGACTTATGATAAATTATATAGGGAGTGTTAGCAAGCATGAATAAAAGCAAATCGCCCCTGAGGATTTTCGCCTCCTATTACTGGCCCCATTTTAAGCTTTTTGCAGCGGATATGTTCGCAGCTTCTTTAATCGCCGCAGTAGATTTAGCCTTCCCCATGATGACCAAGTATACCATTGAGCATTTCCTGCCCAGGGGGTTGTTCAAGTTTTTTTTCGTCATGATCGCCGCCATGGGGATCATGTATCTGCTCCGTATGGCCTTTACCTATTTTATCACCTATTGGGGACACACCGTTGGGGTGTATCTTGAAGCGGATATGCGCCGGGACCTCTTTAGCCACCTTCAGAGGCTTCCCTTTTCTTTTTACGATAACCACCGCACAGGGCAAATCATGTCCCGGGTAACTACCGACCTCTTTGATGTAACCGAGCTTGCCCACCATGGCCCGGAGGATCTGTTTATTTCTGTTATCACCTTTGTGGGTTCCATCATTCTGGTTTTTTCCATCCGTTGGGAAATGGCATTGGCACTGTTGGTTTTTGTACCCTTTATGATATTTCACATACTCCGGTCTCGGTCCAATATGATGAAGACCGCCCGGAAGGTAAAGGAACGGACCGCTGAAATAAACGCCGATCTAGAATCGAGCATTTCCGGAGCCCGGATAGCTAAGGCTTTTACCAACGAATCCTATGAAACCATCAAATTCCGCGGGGGGAACGAAAATTATAAGACCGCCCGGAAATTTTACTATCGCTCCATGGCGAATTTTCAGAGCCGGCTGGATTTCCTGCTCCTCCATATACTCAACGTGGTGGTGATCGCCGCCGGAGGATTCCTGATCATGAAGGGCAGGATGACCTTGCCGGAACTTATTACCTGTAATCTTTTTGTGGCCGCATTCCTCCAGCCAATCTGGCGACTGCAAAATTTTGTGGAGCAGTACACCACCGGTATGGCCGGGTTTAGCCGTTTTTTAGAGATCATGCGGCTCCAAAGCGATATCATAGATAAGGATGGCGCCGTGGCCCTGGATACGGTTCGCGGGGATATAGTATTTACCGATGTGAGTTTTTCCTACAATAACGATATTACGGTCCTGAGCCACATTAATCTGACCATTCCGGCCGGGAAGACCATCGCCCTGGTGGGCCCCTCCAGCGGCGGCAAGACCACCCTCTGCCATCTCATCCCCCGGTTCTATGAAATTAGGGAGGGCAGTATTACTATTGATAGTACGGATATTCGTGATGTTACCCTGGAATCGCTGCGGCGTAATATCGGGATAGTCCAGCAGGATGTGTTTCTCTTTGCCGGAACCATCGGGGACAATATTAAATACGGCAGGCTCGACTCGTCTGACAGCGAGATGATTGAGGCCGCCAGGCGGGCGGATATCCACGATGATATCATGAAACTTCCCGAGGGCTACGACAGCCTGGTGGGAGAACGGGGGGTCAAACTTTCCGGCGGCCAGAAACAGCGGGTCAGCATAGCCCGTATCTTCCTGAAAAACCCGCCTATCCTGATCCTGGACGAGGCGACCTCCGCGCTGGACACCGCCACGGAGCTGAAGATACAACGCGCCCTGGAGGAACTTTCCCGAGGCCGTACCACCCTGGTCATCGCCCACCGGCTTTCCACCATCCGTGGGGCGGATTCAATTGTGGTGATCACCGACGACGGCATTCAGCAGCAGGGCTCCCACGAAGAGCTCCTGGCCCGGGGCGGGCTTTATGCAAAACTGTACGTAGCGCAGTTTACTACGACAAAACTGGGAGCTTAGTAACGCCCTTTAAAACCGCAGCCGGGCCTTAAGGGTACTGTTGAAGCGGCTCCCCATCTCAGCGCCTGGCGCCTGTCCCGGCGGGATGGGCCCGAATTCTCCGGGATCCCCTCCGGCATAACTTCTATCCAGGGGAATGCGGCAGTTTAGGCTTACGGTAAAGCCCTGAAACAACTCATGCTCCGCCCCCAGGGTAGGCACAAAGGAGGAGTCTTCCAGTCCCGCCATGCAGCCCAGGCTAAAATTGGTGTAATCGCTGTAACGGTACATTCCCTGGGCGTAGAAATAATGATTATGTGTAAAACCATTCGCTAGGGAAGTAGAAGAACTATCACCGGAGTAAAGATATTCAGCCAGAATATAGATTTTGCCGTCCCAAAAAGAATAGTCGGCCCCAAAGGAAACAGCGAGGCCGTCCTCTCCTGTCTGCTCATGGGGATCGTAGATATAGAGAGCCTCCGCCGCCAGACCCAGCACCAGGTCCCCCTTTGCGGAAAGGCCGAAGCGGTGAAGCCCGTCGGGGGTTTCCCCGCCGGGAGTGCTGCCGGCCATGCCGTCCTGGGGGGACTCAAACACATAAAGCCCCTGAACGCTCACACGGTCTCCGTGGTACTCCCCGGACAAACCTGCCGGGATTCCTCTCCCGGTCTCATTAAAGGGGTCCCGGGATGCCGCGGTAAACCCCCGGATTTTTAGTCCGTCTATCGGATACAAAGCCAGGTCCGCCCCCAGTACCGCCCGAGGCCGGGCGTCGGGTTTTAGGGGGTTCCGCGGATTAAGAAAATCCATGGGCCCAAAGGCAAAGCCGTAACCAAAGGCCAGCCGCGTGAGCCCTCCCTGGAAATCCAGTTTTTCCCCGGAAATCTTAAAATAAAGCCGTTCCAGCTCCAGGGCGGCGGCATAGTTTTCCCCTCCCACAAAGGCAGTAGGAGTAAGCCCTGGAAAAGCAGCTGTATTCGCCGTACCCAGACAAGCGGCATCCCGGGCATAAGTCCCTGAAGCGGCAATAAAATTTAAAGCCCCATAAAAAGCTGCCTCATTCCAGACCTTCGCCTGCATGCGCAGATTGAAGAATTCCTCCAGGCCGTAACTAAACGAGGAACTATCCCCGGCACCGGCGCCCATGGTAAAGGTGCTGTCCAACAGCCCGGAAAACTCCAAGCCGTCGGCAAATGCAAAGGACCCTGCCAATAGTATACTTAAAGCCGCTGATACAAGAAAATTTCCTCGCATAAAATCCTACCGTTCCAAATTCCGCTGACTAAAAACAGAATCCGCAATGGGCTGATCCATGACCACGTTCCGCATGATCATCGTAGTTTTACTGCCCTTACGTAACAAGTCCCTGATTTCAATTTCTACCGGGAAACGGCGGCCTCCAAAGGTATCAACCCTATTTAGATTGTATTCCTTGAGCTTAGCGCCGGAGAGGGCAAAAAGTTCGTAGTGCAGACAGTCCCCGGTTTCCTTATCGATCCAGAGCTTTTGCTTAGGGTAGCTTTCGGTCCGCTTTTTTGCGGTTAAGTCTAAAATCCAGCAATCCCGGCCTGCCCAGGTTGCCGAACCCCCAAGGGAAGGATCATAACGGGCCGATAATTTTTCATTTTCGATGGTATCCTCGTAGGACATATCGGAACCCATCATACTTTCTTTCAGCATGTGGCCGGAAATAAGCATGACCTCCTCGGTATCCGGGGAATATACATAGAGCCGTCCGCTCTTTTTAAGGTACTTGGTCCCTCGGTCCTCGGAATTGGTAAACTCAATAAAGCTGTCGGAATTTTCCCGGGCCCAGGCCTTCATGTTTTTCACAAAACGCCGATTCTGGTACTCAATGATCATCTCCCCATCGTACTGGATAGTGGAATAAATCTCATTATCATCCACCCGCTGTAACAACTCCGCCGCTGATGGTGCCTGTGCGGACATCACCGCCGATACCAACACAGTCAACATAGCTGTCAATACTTTCGTTTTCATCATAACTCTCCTAAGGCGGCTTACCGCCAATGATTGAGGCGCTAGCGCCGCAACGCTTCCACCGGCTCCACAAACGCGCTTTTCAGACTGGGGATTAGCGTACAGATTGACGCTGTCACCACACCGAAGATAAAGCCCTGTAGTAGAATTGCCGGATCGAAGGCAAAGATAATCGTACCCGCCACGGGGAATTCTTTGAAGCCGCCGCCCATCATGGCGTTAAAGTCGATGGGGAAGAAAGAAAGAATAAAAGTGCTTATACCCCCGACAAGGCAGCCCGCCAATGATCCGAGGACGCTGAGAAACACCGCCTCGAAGAAAAAGACCCGGACGATCTCGGCGCGGGTCATCCCCAGGCTTCCCATCATACCGATTTCCTTAACCCGCTCGTGGATGATCATTACCACCGTGTTGACGATGAGAAAACTCGCCACGATGAGGAACGTCAGGGCTACCACCATCATGATCATCATGCTTTGCTGCATGATGGCTACAAAATAATTATCCCGCCAATCCTGAACAACGATCTCTTCTCCCAGAAGTGTCCTGACCTCTCGCGCAATGGCCCGGCTTTGGGAAGAATCATCGCCATAGATAAAAAGCTGCTGGGTTCCCTCCCCCAGGACCAGGAGACGCTGGAGCCGGTTAAAATCCACGATAATGGCGTCTTCATCGTATTTAAGGTAATCGAATTTAAAGATCCCGGTGATGACCGGACTCCACATCTTGTCGGAAAATTGGGCGGATATGGTTTTCAGGGGAACACGGTCGCCGATCTTGAATCCCGCCTTTTCGGCCATCCTTACTCCGACGGCACATTCGTTGCTGTCGAATTCGGGAAAACGGCCTTCCACAAGGCCGCTCGTCCGGTCGGTAAGGTTGAAGTTATTCAGCGCCAGTTCCTCGTTTACTTTAATGCCCCACAGGAGTGCATGTTTGATGGTACTGTCTTCGAGGGTGGCAATGGTCGTGATCCGGGGAAGCGCCGCCTTTACCCCGGGAATACCGCAGGCGCGGCTTTCCAATTCGGTAACAGAAATTACATCTCCGTTGTTTTCACCATCCCCAGCGGGATAACTGATGGGAAACTGAACCGGTAAATATTCTTTCTCCATTTCGTATTCGGCGGATACCACATTCACATGCCCCGTGTCAAACACCCGAACCACTTCTTCCATATTGTTGATCATGCCCGCCATCATGGCCTGCATAAAAACTAAAAAAAATACCGCAATGGCCACGGCGGAGATACAAAAAATCGTCCTCCTCATATTCCGCCAGATATTCCGATACGCGATGGTTACCAGGGCAAAAAACCCGCCCCATTTGGTATTGTTTTCCATAATAGTTCCCCCTCCTATTCAAAACGCAGGCTTTCGGTGACCGGCATCTTTAGGGCGCGCCGGGTGGGGAAGAAGGCCATGCAGGCCGCCAGAACCGTGGCGATGATTCCGGAACCGAAAATGACCGGAATGTTCCATGCCGACCGGAAAATGCCGGTAACCCGGTAGCCTATGTCGCCCCCCATGGTTTCGGTCATGGCGGTAAAGTCTATGCCGTACTTGACCATGGGGATATTGATAAGACAGCCCAGGATGATGCCGAAAACCGATCCGAAGAATCCTACCATCCCCGCCTCGATCATATAGGTCATGATCAACTGGCCGTCGGTCATGCCCATGGCCCGCATCATGCCGGTTTCTTTGGTCCGTTCCAGAATGGCCAGAAGCATGGTATTGGCAATACATAAGAAGGAAAGGATGAAGAGGATGATCACCATGATTCGCGTCGAAACATTGTCCCCTTTGGAGGCTCCCAGATAATCTTGTACATAACCCTGCCAGGGGAAAATATCCTGTCCCGGCGGAAGAGTATAGCCTGTTCCGGCAAGAGCAGCCTTGATCGTCCCGGGACTTTCCGCCTTGCCGGGAACCGCCGAATCTTCGGCGTCCTTTATCCTGATTAGCAGTTCTGTCACATGGCCTTCCAGCATAAGCCCCGTGTCGTCCTGCAGCACATCCAGGGGAATCCACGCGGTGTTGTTGTTGGTTTTGGGATTGGGGGAATTGACCAGCCCCACCACCACCGCTGAGATCAACTGATTCACATGACGTATGGCCCCTGCGTAATCCACCCGGACCATGGCGGTCAAAACCTGCGCCTGTAAAGCCTCGTTGCCGGAGATAAGATACCAGGTTTCGGTAAGATCGTCAAATTGATAGGCCATGTAAAACAGCGCCAATTCGTCGGCGCTTAATACCGGGGCAAGGTCCATGTCGAATTTGTTCTTCCGTACCGACTCGGGGGCCGCCTTAATATCAATCACCGTGGAGATCCGCACGTTCATCCGTCCCGTATCAGCGAGAAGTTTCCAGTACCGGTCCATATCCGCCTGGGGGATATTTTTTTTCAAAACCCATCGTTCCTTCCCCGGCAGAGGCGCTTCTTCTTTCGGCGCAAACGCACCACCGCTTTTCACCGGAGCGGCTTCGTAAAGATTTTCCACGAAGCCCCTATCCTCCGGAAGAAGAACGGCGAGAATATCCTCATCCAGTTCATTTCGAGTGGGACGCCGGGGAATTCCCACTTTGAGTTTATCCGCGGTTATCGCCCCCAGAACAATTTCGAAAGCGCTGTTTCTGATATACCGCCCGGACTCGATGTAATCCGCGTAACGGAGGACCCGGATCTCCGAGGCAGGATCGCAGCCTATAAATTCCATGGGTGCCGAAGCGGTTTCGGAATAAAGGGTCCCGCTGAATACAAACCGAGGGGCGCTGTTAAAGCCCGCCTTGCCCAGAGCGGCGGCGCTTTGTTCCCAGTTTTCAAAATTTTCATACATTGGAAGATCGTCTTTTTTATCGTAATACGCGCCGGTCTGGAGTTTCGCCGCGCCGGTTTCAAAATTGGCGATATTTCGCAGGGAATCAATATTCATCCCCAAAAGCCAGCCGTCCGCCGCAACATACACGGTTACGCTGATCGTTACCGCCGCAATGGTGAGGATGCTTTTCATCTTATGCCGCGCCAGGTTGCGGAAGGCCATGCGTTTTAATTCAACCACGGCGGAAAATGTACCGGTCATTCTTTCACCTCGTCCCTTTCGATCATGCCGTCGCGGATATGGACGATCCGGCGGGCGTGATCCATGACCATCTGATCATGGGTAGAAAATATGAAGGTGGTTCCCTCGGTTTTATTCAGGACCAGCATCAGTTCCAGAATTTCCCGGCCAATTTTTGAATCCAGGTTTGCCGTGGGTTCATCCGCCAGGATCAGCGCGGGTTTCTTCACCAAGGCCCGGGCGATGGCCACCCGCTGCTGCTGGCCCCCGGACATCTCCTTGGGCCGCCGCTTTTCCATACCCTCCAGCCCCACCTGTTTCAGCATCTGTCCCGTCCGCTCCCGGATTTCCCTTTTGTCCACTCCCAGGAGCGTGAGGGGGAAACCGATATTTTCCTCTATCGACAATACGGGAATCAAGTTGTACGCCTGAAAAATAAAACCGATGTTGTACCTTCTGAGAAGTGCAAGCTGTTTTTTGGAAAGGTTCGCCACGTCCTGCCCTCCGATAACCATGGTCCCCCCGGTGAGGGTATCTAGGCAGCCCATTAAATGGAGAAATGTTGACTTCCCGCTTCCCGAAGGCCCGGCAATGGCGGCAAACTCCCCGCCTTCAAAACTTAAATTCACTCCCCGCAGGGCATGAACCGTCTGGCCGTTCAACCCGTAATCTTTCACCACATTTTCCGCTTTTACTACCGTCATATAGGTCCTCCTTATGTCATGGGATGCCATATTTGTACTATTTATCTAGTACAATCATAAATAAACTAGTACAATATGTCAAGTGTAATTTGTAAAAAAGTGGTTTTTTTGTTTTTGAAAATTTTTCACCGTTTGGGTGTATTTCGTTCGGTTTTATATGGCAATAATTAGATTACATAAGAAACCGATACAGGTTCAAGGACAGATTATTGAAAATTTATTTAAAAATAATTTAAAAAAAGCCCTTTCTACATGAAAACGCCGGAATCGATGAGAGCCCGGCGTTTTTTTACGGCGTTAAACTAAATCACAATAACCGGTGATGAATGGCAGCGGTCATCACTATGACTATAATTTTTGAAAATTGACAATCGAGTAGGAGGCTACCCATTAACTGAGTAGCCGTCCTCTCACACCACCGTGCGTACCGTTCGGTACACGGCGGTTCAATAGGTAGGGATAAGGGCTTGTATCTTCAGCATCCGCC